>CAMLQS010000086.1 GCA_946482165.1 uncultured Verrucomicrobiota bacterium
CGGTGTCATGAGCGCGGCGCTCGTCATGGATGGTTCCGCCACCTTCGACCTGAACGGTTTTGGGCTGGGCTTGAGCGGTTCGTGGGGGGACGGCACCGGCGGAATTCTGACCGACAACTCGCTGGTCCCGGGCACGACGACCTTCACGTATGCGTCACTTTCCACGAGCACGTATAAGGGCGTCATCGCGGACGGCCCGCAGCGGGCGCTTGCCTTGGTGAAGACCCAGACCTCCGGGTTGACTCTCGAGGGGGCTAACAACTTCAGCGGGGGAGTTACCCTTCGCAATGGAACGCTCACGGCGAGGCATTCCTCCGCGTTGGGATCGGGCGGCGTGCGTTTGGAACTTCAAGGCAGCGGCAGCTCCGGCAACTACACCCGCTTGGCGCTGGGCGGTAACGTAACCCTCGCGACGCCGCTTACCTTGGCGAACTTCCATGCCAACGGGACGGCGGTAGTCAGCCTCGCTGCCGGCGCGAGTGCTTCCGCCACCATTGCCGGCCCCATCAGCATCCAATCCGGAACGTCGGACGGCTACACCTTCTACGGCGGCACCTTCAACGGCGCCAATACCCGCTACCTCGTTCTCTCCGGGCCGATTAGCGCTTCCGGTAGGACCTTGGTTACCGGCGAGTCGGTTAAGTTCGCCGACGCCTCAGGCGCATCCGTCTTTGACGGTTTGGAGCATCGGCGCGGCACGATGGTCCTTGGCGCGACCGGAGCCCTCCCCAGTGCTCTTGAGCTTTCGCTCGCTAACGTTGGCTCCGCGACCTTTGACTTGAACGGTTATAATCAGGCGCTGGCTCAAGTCGTTCGCGCCTCCACCACCTACACCGCCACCGTCACCAATTCGAACAGCGCGACCGTCTCCACGCTGACTCTCAATCCGAGCGTGCCCGTCATCTTCTCCGGCACCTTCACGGGCAATCTTTCGCTGTCGAAGGCGCTAGGGACGGCCGACTTGACGCTCACGGGTGTCAACACCCACACGCAGGAGACGGTCGTCAATTCCGGCCGGCTCATCGTGAGCGGCGCGGGCCGTATCAATTCCAGCCGGATTCATCTCCAAAACGGCGCGGAATTGTCCCTTGCGGACATAACGGGCACGACGGCGCCATCGCTAGGCGGCGGCTTGGCCGGTTACGGCACGGTGACTGCCACGAATCTCGATCTTGGCATCGCCACGTCCTTCGATCCGACGAACCTGCTCATCACGGCGAATAGCGTGACAATCGACGCTGCGGCGACCACGCGTCACGACATCAACTCGACCTTTGTCTACGACAAGTTCGCGGTAACGGGATCTCTGACCAACGCGGGCGCGCTGGTGATTGACATCGGCGCCGGCGTGAGTCGCAACACCGGCAGGACGTTTACACTGGCCCAAGCCAGCGGTGGGATCACGCCCGGCTTCGCCAGCGTGCAGGTCGATGACGTCGCCTTCGTCGAGGATGGCGATACCGGCGTGTGGACAGGCACCGTTGTGGAGGGAAGCACCAGCTACGCCTATTCCTACGATGAAAGCGCCGGAGTGCTTTCCGTCACTTCAGGCGCCAGCAGTTCGCTTATCGATGATTGGCTTGAGGCCAACATCCCCGATCTGGAAGCGCGCACGCTTGACGGCGACCCTGACGGCGACGGTCTTTCGAACTTGCTCGAATACGCCACCCGCGGCGACCCGATGTCGTCCGGTCCCGCCGTATTGGCGGTGAACCAGTCCGGCGGTCGCTTGAGCATCACCTTCAACCGTCGGGCCGATGACCAGTTGATCTATACGGTCGAAGGTTCGAACACACTCGGCGCCGATTGGAGCATGGTTGCCCCGTTTAACGCGGTGGCCAATCCCGTCGCCGGTCTCGCCGATGACACGGTTACGGTGGTGGACAGCGAGCTCTTGAGCACCGTATCTCGTCGCTTCCTGCGGCTTAAGGTGGATTACGGAACGGCACCTTGATCATGCCGCTTCGCAGCCCCTCCACCCAGCGGGGAGGGGCGAATCGCGAGGGGCGGAACAGGTAAATGGAGGCCCTAAAGTTAAGGGGCGATCAACGGTATTTGCCGATGACGGCGGCGAAGAAAGCCATTCGCGCACGGCCGGCTCAGACGCGGTCTTCGCCCGGGTTTTCCCACGCTCAATGTCGTGTTGATCGGGACCGGCGTTGCCGCATAACCACTCCTGATATCATGGCGCCTTCAACGAAGGATAAGCCCGGCGGTCGTATGGCATTTTTTGCTCTCGGCATCGAGCGAGTGGTGAGCGGCTGAATTGGTTTCATCCCAATCACCTGTAGCTTTGGGATTTCAGGTGGACGGGCCGATCTCTCCGTCCTTGGGTGCGACTACCACGTTTCCAAGCCGCGTGCGCAGGGACACGCCCACCCGCCTGTATCGCCTATCAATCGGGTGATTGGCATCCACGCATCTATTGCTCTTCAGTCGGACAGCTGGAGAGGGACTTCGGCGCATTGGGGGTGGAGACCGGCTGGAGGGCGCCGTTGACCCGTTAGGCGCAGGGGCGTCGCGTGGTGGAATCACCCCGATATCCCATGAAAATCTCCGCTTGGCGCTTTTTGGCGCGGGTTGCGGTTTCGCTGCTTTTCACGGCGCAACTCTGTCTCGTCCCGCTCCACGCCCAGTCCGCGGGTCGCATCACGATCAACGCGGCGGGCGACGGACATCCGATCCCGCGCACGCTTTTTGGAGCGTTCTTCGAGGAAATTAACCTCGCGGGCGACGGCGGTCTTTACGGCGAACTCGTCCGCAATCGCTCTTTTCAAAACTCGGCCAATCCGGACTTCTGGAGCGTGGTCACCCAAGGCACCACGGGATGGCTCGCCAGCGCCGGGGACTGGAGTGTCGATTCCACCGTCAGCCCGGCCGTCTATCGCCAAGGCGCGAGCGGCAGCGATTGCCGCACGGTTTATTCCGCGCCCGGAACCTCCGCGTGGAGCAACTACACCCTCAATCTCCAAGCCCGGAAGCTGAGCGGGAGCGAGGGCTTCCTGGTGATGTTCAATGTCGCCGACGCGCAAAACTGGTTTTGGTGGAATATCGGCGGCTGGAACAATGCGACCCACGCCATCCAGCAATGCGTCGACGGCACCAAAACAGTTCGCACCTCCACCGCCGGTTCGGTCGTCACCGGCCAGTGGTATGACCTCCGTGTCGAGGTCGGCGACACCACGATCCGTTGCTACCTCGATAATGTGCTCACGCATACGTTGACCGTCGCTTCCGGCCATGGGGGAGGCATCGGCCTTTCCACCTGGAACACCCAGGCCGAGTTCCGGAACATCGTCGTGACCGCCGCCGATTCCTCGGTCCTCTACGCGAGTGATTTCGCTTCCGCGGCCAGCTTCGCGGGCGACGTCGTCGTGGATACCGCCAAGCCGCTGAACGCCACCAACCTCGAGTCGTTGCGCATCACCATGAATTCCGCGACCGGAAGCGTGGGCGCGGCCAACTCCGGCTACTGGGGAATCCCGCTCAAGGCCGGCGCCTCCTACGATTTGAGCCTGTATGCGACGGCGGCGGCGGGCTCGGCCGGTCCGCTGCGCGTGCGGCTGGAAAGCGCGGACGGCGCGACCGTCTACGCGCAGACGAGCTTCGGCGAACTCGACGCGACCTGGCGGCGTTTTGGCGCCGTGTTCACGCCGGGCGCGAGCGACGCGAACGCTCGGCTCGTCGTCGAACTTGATCAACCGGGCACGGTGTGGGTCGACATGGTGTCGCTCTTTCCCCGCGAGACCTATCACAACCGCGCGAACGGCCTGCGCGCGGACCTTGCCAACGCGGTCGCGGCGATGACACCGAGCTTCTTTCGGTTTCCCGGCGGGTGCTTCGTCGAGGGCAGATCCCTGTCCACCGCCTTTCGTTGGAAAAAATCCCTCGGCGACGTGAGCGAGCGCCCGGGCCACGCGGCTTACTGGGACTACCTTTCGACCGATGGTCTCGGGTATCACGAGTATTTGCTTTTCTGCGAGGACCTCCGCGCCGCGCCGGTATTCTGCATCAATGCCGGCATTTCGCATTCGGACGTCGTGCCGCTCGACCAGATGGATGAGTATGTGCAGGATGCGCTCGACGCGATCGAGTATGCGAATGGCGGACTCGACACGACCTGGGGCGCTCGCCGCGTGGCGGCGGGCCATCCGGAGCCGTTTAACCTGCAATACATCGAGATCGGCAACGAGAACGGCGGCCCCGACTTCAACGACCGCTACGCGCTGTTTCACGACGCCATCCGGGCAAAGTATTCGGAGATCCAGCTCATCGTGCCGGTGTGGGGCGGCACGCCGTCCTCGCGTCCCTTCGATCTTCAGGACGAGCACTACTACACGAATCCGCAGGTGATGGCCTCCTACGCCACGAAATACGACGGCTATGATCGAAACGGGCCGAAGGTGTTCGTCGGGGAGTATGCCTGCACCGCGGGCTATGGCGTTTTCGGCAACCTGGCAGCGGCGCTCGGGGAAGCGGCCTTCATGACGGGCATCGAGCGAAATTGCGACGTGGTGGAGATGGCCGCCTACGCGCCGCTGTTCGCGAACGTGAACATGATGACGTGGAAACCCGACGCCATCTACTTCGACAACGCGCGCTGGTTTGGCACTCCCGCCTACCACGTGCAGCGGATGTTCGCGAATAACCAAGGCACCCGCCTTTTGCCACTGACGCAGGACTTTTCGACGGAACGCGGCGGGGGAGTCGGGTTTTCGACCTGGAACACTCAGGCGGAGTTTCGAAACGTGACGGTGACCGACGCCGACACGCAGGTGCTCTACCAAAGCGACTTCTCCGCGGGCACAAGCGGCTGGACAAGCGGCGCGGGCACCTGGGCGGTCGACACGAGTGTCACGCCGGCCGCGTATCTGCAAAGCGCGGGCGGCACCGATTGCCGGGTGACCTACTCGGCGCCCGGCAGCGCGGCGTGGAAAGACTACACGCTGCGTTTGCAGGCGCGAAAGACCGGAGGCAGCGAGGGCTTCCTCGTCATGTTCTACGTCGCGGACACGAACAACTGGATCTGGTGGAATCTCGGCGGATGGGGCAACACGTCGCACGCGATCGAATACGCGGTGGCGGGCGCCAAGGCCACGGGCCCGAGGGTCTCCGGATCCATCGTCGCCGGACGTTGGTATGACATCGAGATCGCCGTGCGCGGCGGGACCGTGAGCTGCCACCTGGATGGCGTGCTCACCCAATCCTTCGAGCTGCCATCGCCCGTGTATTCGGTGGCGAGTTTGAATGACGATACCCGCGAAATCATTCTGAAGACGGTGAACCCCACCTCGAACGCTTTTGCGGCCGAGGTGGAGATCGCCGGAGTGAGCGCGGTGGGCTCGAGCTCCACGAGGCTGATGATGAGCTCGGCCAGTCCGGCGGACGAGAATTCCCTGGATGCGCCAGAAGCCGTCGCACCTTCGACCACGTCGATTTCGACGCCGGCCACGAATTTCACCCTGTCGGTGCCGGCTTATTCTGTATCTGTGGTCCGAATACAGGCGCCCGCCCTGGCTCCGGCTCGCGTGACGGCCGAGGCGGGGAACGGACGGGTGACGCTCGGCTGGGAGAGCGCCGCGGGCGCGGCGTCATACACGGTGAAACGAGCGACGGTCAGCGGCGGGCCTTATGACGTGGTGGCGAGCGACGTGGGCGGCACGAGCTTCACCGATTTAACGCCGCTCAATGGCACGACCTACTATTACCTGATTACGTCGGTTAACGCGGCGGGCGCGGTCGATTCCGTCGAAACGGTGTCGGCGACGCCGGCCCTGCCGCCGATCCTTGAAGCTGATTTGCGGGCGCCTTTGATCGAGCGGAAGGGCGAGGTGCTCGAGATCACGTTGTCCAGTTCCACGCCCGGCCGGGCCTATTCGCTGCAACGCAGCGACGATCTGGCGAACGGGGATTGGGCCGATGCGGGATCGGTGCAGATCGGCGCAGGTGGCGCGGTCGTGTTCACGGATGCCTGGAGCCCCGAGGTTGTCCGACGCTTCTATCGTGTGAAGCTGAGCCAGTGACGGGGCCCGGCTTTTTGGGCAAGCGGAGATTCTCCGGGGGCGGCCTTTGGTGTCTCAATCGAGGGATGGTCGAGTGAAACAAAAACGCCGGCCGTTGCGGGCCGGCGTCTGATGAGAAAAGCGAGGGCCTAGTTCTTTAGCGCGGCGACGGGGCCGAGATTCTGGACTTGGCCGTCGTTGCGGGTGAGCTTGATCCAATACCAGTAGTTGGCGTTGGCGTCGGGAACCGTGTCCTCGATGGTGGTGACGGTCGAGCGGACGGCGCGAACACGGCCGCGGCCCGGGGCTTGGTCACGATCATTGCGCATGATTTCGATGGCCTTGAAACCGACGTCGGATTCCGGAAGGGCCCACGAAACTTGAACAACGGAGCCGGCTCGGGTGGCCACGACTGGCTTATCGGCAGTGGGGGCCGCCGGCTCGGGGGCGGCAGGCTTCACGATGGGCGCGACGACTACGGGAGCGGGAGGAGGAGTGGGCTTCGCAACGGCGATGGGAGCGGGCGGGGGCGGCGGCGGGGGCGGAACGACTGGCGCGGGGGCGACTGGCTTGACGACGACGGGCGCAACGGGCGCGCTGACGACCGGAGCGGCTTTGGCGGGGGGCGCCGCTTGCTCGGTCGGGGTGTCGAACTTGATGATTTTACCGCGGCGAAGGACCGTTTTCGGCTGGGTAGCGCAGCCGGCGAGGCCAACCAAGAGGAGCGAAGTCAGGACGAGGGGTTTTTTCATGGGACGGAAACGGGGAAAAGAGAGGAGTGAGGGCCGTGGACGGCCGCGATAGGCCGGAAGCCGGTATGAGAAAAGTAGACGACGACCGGACGCGGCGGGAGATTAACGCGGCTCAAGGCGTCCAGACCGTGCCGCCTGGAGTGGGGGCCGCGCCGACGTTCACGACTTCACCACTGACAAGGGTGATTTTGAGCCAATACCAATAGGTGGCGGAGTCGTCGGGCAGGACATCGTGGAAGACGGCTGGCTCGGTGCGGACCGCGCCCACGCGAGTTCGCCCGGGGGCCTGGTCTCGGGTATTTCGAAAGATCTCGAATTGCTTCACCGTGGGATTGGGCAGCACCCAGGAGAGGATCACCTCGTTGCCGTTTCGAACGACGTTGAGCTGGGATTTTTTGAACGCTTCCGCATCCGTAGGTTCGGCCGAAACCGGAACGGATGCGGACGGGGGAGAGGGTTGGGCAAAGACCGAGACGCTGAGAGCCAAGGCCAATGCGGACGCGCGGAAGAACATGGGGGGAGGGGCTGAGCGCCTAGCTAGATAAGCTCGGTTCGCTGCCTCCACGTCTGCGAATCGTGACAGTAAGATAGCGTGAATCTGCTTATCCCGGAAGCCGCGATTACCTCGGATTCCGGGCGTATACTTGGAGGCGGAGGCAGTGAGGAGGAGCCAGTGAACGAGTTCACCGCTTTCGCTTGGCATCACGCAAGCCGGTGGATGAACCGCTACCGGCTGCGCTTAACTTTGCCCAACGCGGCTGAACTGCGGCGGGTTTGGTCGAGGACGCTCTTACTTCGTCGTCTCGTCCACGGGAGCGGCGGTGGCGCGTTTGGCGAAAGCGCTGCGGAGTGCGTCGATTTCCGAGGCGGCTAGGCGAACTCGGATGTCCGCGCGGCCGTCGACAAGATCGGTCGAGACCGCCACGCCGGGTTTTTGCGAGACGGAGCTGGCGTCGACGGTGAAGGGCAGACCGCCGATGCGGCTGATCCACGCGAAATAGCGCGGTAGCGAAATGGCCGCGAAGGCGGTCGTCTCGGCGGGAAGCCCGTAGGCGGCGGGAGTGATCTCGGTGGAAGCGATGGCGGGCGCGTCAAGCAGGCGTCTGGCTTCGGCGTGGGAATTGTCACCCATCGCGTAGAGGAGGCGGGAGGACGTGACGCCATAGGTGGCGTTCATTTTGTCCATACCCGCCTTTTGAAGGAGCTTCAGGCCTTCCTCCATCTCGGGTTTGAGCGCGCGGTAGTTTTGCGCGATGTCGATAAGCAGCGCGGAACCGTGCTCTTCTTCGCCGCCGAGGCTTGCCTCGGTCGCAAGGCCTTGGGCCGCGTTGACGGCGGCAAGGCTCTTTTGGAGATCGGGAAGACCGCGGATCAGGGCGATTGTCTTCTCTCGATCCGTGATGCCGAGACTGCCGCTTCCCGACATACCCTCGGCGGGCGGGAACATGGCGAAGGATCCGGTGCCGTCCCAGGTCGCCGCGAAATCGTTCACGGTTTGCGTGAGCGCTTTCGACGAGGCGGCGTCGAACGCGCCGAAGCTCGTGAGGAGCCGGTTGCTAAGGCGCGCGTAAGCGGCCCAGAACTCGGGACCGGGGCGTGCGGAGACGGTGCCAAAGACGGAGGATGACGCGTCAAAGGAGACCGGAATGCCGACCGCCGCGCCCCGGCCGGCGCTGAAGAGCGCGGCCGTGTCGGTGCCGGGTTTGGCCGCGATCACGGAGCGGAGATCCACATGGTCCGCCGCGATGGTGATGCCGAGGGAGTATTCCTGGACCTCGGCGAGAGAACCGAGCATCGCGCCGCCGATGTCGGCGGGGTTGGGCGTTTGCGGGTTCTTGTCGGATTGGCTTTGGGCGAACTGGCCGCGCATGCCCAGGAGCATGAGGTCGACCATGGGTTTGTAGGCGGCGTAGAGACGGTCGGCGGACAGGCTCAAGGCAACCTGCCCGCCGGCGGCGCGCAGCTGGCGAATGTCTTCGCCGGCGCGGATGGCGGGAAGCACGGCATCGAGTCCGGCCTCAAGCGGGGAGGCGACCAGTCGTTTGCCGACGAAGGTGGCAAACATGGGCTGCCCGTTCGGGAGCGTGATTTGATAGCGGTCCGGCGAGGAGGCGGCGGGTTGAAACTTGAGCGCGGGGTTCGCCTTGAACTGTTCAGGGTCCGCCGTGGGCAGCACCAGGGCATAGGGCTGGGCGGATTTTTGCGGGTCGATGACGAGGACGAGAAGCTCCTCGTCGAGCGCCAGGCCAAAGGAGGCCGCGCCGGCGGTGAGTTGCGCGCTGTTCGCCCCCGAGCCCGGTTCGATGCGGTCGGCGAAGGCGCCGGTGGCGTTGGCGAGTTCGCTCAGGCTGCTCACGCGCAGTGCGCCGAAAATGGCCGCGTCCAGGCGTTCCTCGGCGAGGAGCGAGTTGGCGAGGGCGACGAGAGGCAGCAGGGCCAGGGGACGGAGGCGTTTCATGTGAGTTTTAGTGTGAGGACGGGGCGGCGAAATCGGTGAGGGTGCCGGAAAAGTAAGCGATCAGGGCGCGAGGCTCACGGCTTTGAGCGGATGCCGATCAAGGAGGGTGGGGTGCCAGCCGCGCACGGCGGGATGCAGGAGATAGACGTGGGTGTTGACGTAGAGCGGAAGGATCGGGGCGGCCTCGAGCAGGCGTGTCTCGGCCTCGCGGAGGATCGCATGGCGCGCGTCGCGGTCGGTCGTGCGGGCGGCTTCGTAAAGCGCGCGGTCGTAGGCGGGATCGCTCCAGCCGGTGAAGTTTTGCGCGCTGTCTTTGGTGAACAACGCGAGGAAGCTGATGGGGTCGTCGTAATCGGCGACCCAGCCGGAGCGCAGGAGTTGAAAGTCGCCGCTGCGGCGGGCGTCCAGGAGCGTGGCGAATTCCTGGTTCGTCAGGCGCACCTGTATGCCGATCGCGCGCCATTGCTGCTGGAGCGCCTCGGCGATGCGCCGGTGATTTTCGGACGTGTTGTAGAGCAGGTCGAAAACGGGGAGGCCCTGGCCTTCGGGGTAGCCGGCTTCGGCGAGAAGCGTCTTGGCGGCGGCGGGATCGTGACGAAGGACGGAGGGCGGTTCGTAGCCGCCGGCGCCGGGGGGGACGAAGGCGGCGGCCGCGCGTTGGCCGCCTTTCAGGAGCGCGGAAACGAGCTGTTCGCGATCAACCGCGAGGGACAGGGCGCGGCGGACGCGGACGTCGCTGAGGAAGGGCCGCGTGGTGTTGATGCGGTAGAAATAGATGTCGAGGAAGGCGTCGGCGCGGAGCTGGGCGGGCGCCTCGGCTCGCCAAGCCTCGACGCGTCCGGCGGGCAGCGCGTCGATGACGTGCAACTGCCCGGCGCGGTAGGCGCGTTCGGCGGCGTCGACACTGTCGAAGGGATGGAAGTGGACGGCGCGGAGCTTGAGGGCGGCGGCGTCCCAATAAGTCGGGCTGGCCTCGGCGACGATGACCTGGCCGCGATTCCAGCGGCGGAGAACAAAGGGCCCGTTGCCCACGAAGGTGGCGGGTTCGGAGGCCCATCGATTGCCGCGGGCCTCGCCGGCCCCGGAAGCGGAGACGGCGTGGAGGGGGACGGGGAACCAGACCGGGTGGGTGAGGAGAGACAGGAAGTGCGCGGCGGGATACTCGAGCGCGATGCGCAGGGTGTGTGTATCGGTTGCGCTGATACCGACCTCGGCGAAGTCGGCGAGGCGGGACTTGTGGTAGGCCTCGGCGTTGAGGACGGGGTAGAGGAGCTCGGCGTTGGGCGCGCCGAGCGCGGGGCTGAGGGCGCGGCGCAGAGAGGCGACGAAGTCGTGCGCCACGATGCCGCGGCCGTCGGACCATTTCGCCTCGGGGCGAAGGTGGAAGGTGTAGACGAGACCGTCGGCGGAGATCTCCCAACGGGTGGCGACGCCGGGAACGGGGGCGAGGGTTTGCGGGTCTTCGCCGACCAACCCTTCAAAAAGGGCGGAGAGGACGTGGATGTCGTTGAGCGAGGAAGCCAGGTGCGGGTCGAGGTCGGAAAGGTCGGGGCCGATGCCGCGATGGAGCGTCTGGGCGCTGTTGCCACCCGCGACGGGAGTTTCGCGAGGGGAGCAGGCGGAGAGCGCGCCGAGGACGAGCGCGGAGAGCAGGACGGGGATGGCCGCGAGAAGACGAAGAGGGCGAGAAAAGGAAGACACGATGGAGGCGAGGTTGGGCGGTGGCGCGCGGGTGTGGCGCGGAAATCAGGGAAGAGTGGGCGCGCCGACGTCTTCGTGGGCTTTTGAACCAATGCCAATGCCGGCGGGGACGCCGGCGCTCCCGGGAGGGATCATGAAGCGCCGCGGGAAATCAGCGCGACGGCGTGGGCGGCGATGGCGAGGCCGCGACCGATGTCGTCGGAGCCTTCGTTGGTCGTGGCTTTTACCCCGACGCGGTCGACAGGGAGGCCGGCGCTGGCGGCGAGGCAGGCGCGCATTTCCTGTAGGCGCGGGGCGATCTTGGGACGCTCGGCGATGAGCGAGGAGTCGATGTTCTGTATCTCGTAGCCGCGCTCACGGAGAGCGGCGCAGACGCGCTGGAGCAGGATCTGCGAGTCGATGTTTTTGAAGGCCGGATCGGTGTTGGGGAAAAAGTGGCCGATGTCGGGCAGGGCGGCCGCGCCGAGGAGTGCGTCGCAGATCGCGTGCGTCAGCGCGTCGGCGTCGGAGTGGCCGTCGAGTCCGACGGGGCACTCGGCAAAATGCACGCCGCCGAGAATCATGGGGCGTCCGGCGATCGTGCGGTGGATGTCGTAACCGTGGCCGATGCGGAGGCTGGGGCTGCTCATGCGGTTGCTGCGGCCGAACGGCGGGCGGGGCGTTTTGTTTTAGACACGGAGAACACGGAGCTCGGACACAGAGGGCACGGAGAACGGAAAGACGAAAGAAGAAGAGAACGGAGCGGGATTTCTAGATGCGAAGGCCAAGGGCGGACTGAAGAGCCCGAGGGAGCAGCGCTTTTGCGGAATGGCTTTTCCCTGTGTCCTCTGTGGGCCGCGCTCCGTGGCTCACTCCGCCGACTTTTCTTTGGCGAGAAGATACTCGACGTAGGCGAGATCGGCGGGGGTCGTGATCTTCGGATTCGGATGCGAGTTTTCGAGGAGGGCCACCGGGTGGGAGAGCAATTCGGCGGCGGCGGCGTCGTCGGTGATGCGAAGCTTCCTTTTGGCGACTTTGGCGTAGGCCTCGATGATCAGATCGCGGGCGAAAACCTGCGGGGTTTCCATCGCCCAAAGCCGGTCGCGCTCAAGGGTCTTGAGGTGGCCGGTGTCGGAGTGCTTCTTGATGCTGTCGGTCACACGGTGAGCGAGCACGACGGCGTTTTCTTTGCGCACCACCTTATGGAGGCCGACGAGTTGCTCGACGCGGACGAGGGGGCGGGCGCAATCGTGGATGAACACGTAGGCGATATCGGCGGGCAGCGCGGCGAGCGCGTTTTGCACGGAGTCCTGACGCTCTTTGCCGCCGATGACAAACTGGGCCGGCGTGGGGGCGTAGGCGGAGAGGGCGATGGATTGGGCCTGATCCCGAACCACGATCACGTAGTAGTCGGCGACATTGCTTTCGAGGAACGCGGCGACGCTGTGGGCGAAGACGGGGCGGCCAGCGAGGGGCGCGAGGATCTTGTCGGCGACGGCGCCCTGCATGCGGCGACCGCTTCCGGCGGCGAGGAGGATGGCGGCGGTGCGGGACATAGGCGGAAGAGGGATGAGGCCGGAAACCTGAGACCTGAATCGGTGAATCCGGCGGAGTGGTTGGGTTTGTTTGGTTCGAAACTTCAGGTTTCAGGTCTCGAGTTTCAGGTTTGCATTCGAGAGGTCGGCGAGGATGGCGCGGGCGGCGGCGGCGGGGTCCTTGGCTTTGAGGATGGGGCGGCCGACGACGATGTAGCTGGAGCCGGCGCTCGCGGCCTCGGCGGGAGAGAGGACGCGTTTCTGGTCGTCGCCACCCGCTTCGCCCGCGGGACGGATGCCGGGGGTGACGAGTTGCACGTCGGCCGGGAGCATGCGGCGGAGGAGCTGCACTTCGAGCGGGGAGCAGACCAGGCCTTTCATGCCGGCGGAGGCGGCGAGGGAACCGAGCCGGGCGACCTGCATCTCGGGCGTGCCGCCGACGCCGATGTTGGCGAGTTCGGTGGCGTCCATGGAGGTGAGCACGGTGACGCCGAGGAGGAGCAGATCCGGTCGCGTGGCTTGCTGCGCCTTGACCGCGGCCTGCATCATCTCGCGTCCGCCGCCGGTGTGGAGCGTGAGCATGCCCATGGGAAGCGGCGCGAGGGACTCGACGGCTTTGGCGACCGTGTTGGGGATGTCGTGGAGTTTGAGATCGAGGAAAACCTTAAAACCCTCGTCGGCCACGGCGCGAACGTAGTCGGGGCCGTAGGCGGTGAACATTTGAAGGCCGATTTTAACCCACCGGAGTTCGCCGCGGAGCTGGCGGAGAATCGGGGCGGCTTCTTCTCGGGAGGGAACGTCGAGGGCGAGGATAAGATCGCAGGGCATGTCGATGGGGGGGACGAGTGTCGGCCGGGGAGACGCGGAGCGGAAGCTGATTTTTTCGGCCGGTGAAGGCGCGGAGAAGAGCGCGGATGGGCGAGCGAGGCGGAATTTGGGAGGTTGCCAGCGGGGGCTGCGGGGGCTTGGGCTGCGCGGCGAATGGACTCCGTCACGATTTTCAGTCCGGCAAAAATCAACCTCTCGCTTGCGATCACCGGCCGGCGCGCGGATGGGTTTCACGAGCTGGTGTCGGTCGTGTCGCGTTTGGATTTCGGCGATACGCTGAAGGCGGAGCGCGCGGCGGAGGGCGAGGGAACAACCTTGGTTTGCGGAGCGGAAGGGGTGCCGGTGGACGGGACGAATTTGGTTCTGCGCGCCGCGTCAAAGTTCGCCGAGGCGACGGGGTGGAGGGCCGCGGTGAGATTTACGTTGGAGAAACGCATCCCTGTCGGCGCCGGGCTGGGCGGAGGGAGCAGCAATGCCGTCGCCGCGCTCCGGGCGCTGGAGCGGCTGAGCGGAATCGCGCTCGGCGCGGCGCGGCGGCTCGAAATCGCCGCGGCGCTCGGCTCGGATTGCCCGCTTTTTTGGCATGAGACTCCTGTGGTGATGCGCGGGCGCGGCGAGCGAATCGAGGCGCTCCCAACCGCGGCGGCGGCCCGGTTGAGCGGCAGGCGGGTGCTGGTTTTCAAACCCGATTTCGGGGTGGCGACCGCATGGGCGTATCAGGCGCTCGCGGCGCGGCCGGAGTGGTATGCGGACGCCGCCGCGGAGGAATCGCGGCTCGCCGCATGGCTCGGCGACGGGCGGGCTCGCGCGGAGGACCTGTTGATGAACACCCTTGAGCGGCCCGTTTTCGCCAAGTGGATCGCCCTGCCGACTCTGCTTGCCTGGCTGCGCGAACGCCACGGCCTGACCGCGCGGATGAGCGGGAGCGGAAGCGCCTGTTTTGCGCTTCTCGCTTCGGATGCGAACGAAGCGGAGGCGATTTCGAGCATACGCGAGGCGTGGGGCGCGACCGCCTTCGTGCAAGCCACGACGCTGGCGTGAGTTTCGTTGTCAGTTTGCGGTTTGAAACAGTTTGACCCGCGACGGTGTCGCGGGCGTCATTCGCGCACCCCGGGGCGCGGTCTTTTTGTTCAGCGTCTTGCCGTTTCAAACCCATCCATGTCCGCCGAGGAAACAACGCCACGTTCCGAACTCGTGCTGCAAGGCATCTCCGCCTCGCAGGGCATAGCGTATGGCCAGATTTTCGTGTATCTGCAGAGCGATCTCGAGGTGCCCGAATACCAAGTCGAAAAGGCCAAGTGGACCGCGGAGGTGACCCGTTTCGATCAGGCGCTGCTGGCGACGCGCCAGCAGGTGCAAAAGATCATGTCCGAGGTGGAGAAAAACCTTGGCGAGGAGGAAGCCCGGATCTTCGACGCGCATCTGCTGGTGCTCGAGGACCAGGCGCTGATCGCGGAGACCATCCGGGAATTTGAAAAATCGCGGCTCAACATCGAAGCCTGTTTCGACCGGGTGGCGCAGCGCTACATCGCCGCCTTCGAGGAGATCGACGACGAGTATTTGCGCGAGCGCGGCGGCGATATCCGCGATGTCGCGCAGCGGGTTTTGAGCAACCTGCTTGGCGGCGGCGGAGCGCAGCGGCTCTCGAAGCTCGCCGACAAACGCATTGTGGTGGCGAACGACATTTCGCCTTCGGACGCGGCCGGGCTGGACCGTTCGGCGGCGCTGGGGGTGGTGACTGATTCGGGCAGCAAGACGAGCCACGCCGTCATCGTGGCGCGCTCGATGAAGATCCCCGCCGTGGTCGGGCTGCGCGATCTCACCGCGAAGGTGCAGGCGGGCGACAACATCCTCGTCGACGGCTACGAGGGCCTGGTGATTCTCAACCCGACCGAGAGCACGCTCTTTCGCTACGGGCAGATCCAGCGGCGGAAGCGCACGCTGGAGCAAAAGCTTCTCGACGCGAACCGTCTGCCCGCGGTGACCCTGGACGGGTTTGAGCTGCCGTTGCGCGCCAACATCGAGAAAGTCGAGGAGGCGAACCTGGTGAAGGATTACGCGGCGGACGGCGTCGGCCTGTTCCGCACCGAGTTTCTCTACCTCGCCGCGACCCACATGCCGACGGAGGAGGAGCAATACGCCGCCTATCGCCGCCTCGCCGAGTCGCTGTCGCCCGCGCCGGTCACGATCCGCACCCTCGACCTCGGCGGCGACAAGCCGATCGCGTCGCAGGCGCATCTGTTCCCGAAGGAGAACAACCCCTTCCTCGGCTATCGCGCCATCCGCTTCTGCCTGGATCATTCGGACGTATTCAAGGCCCAGTTACGCGCGGTGCTGCGCGCCAGCGCGCACGGCGACGTGCGCCTGATGTATCCCATGATCAGCGGCCACGACGAGCTGCGCCGCGCCAACGCCGTGCTGGCCGAGTGCAAGGCCGAGCTCGAGGCCGAGGGCAAGGCCTTCGACCGGCGCCTGCGCGTCGGCAGCATGATCGAGATCCCGAGCGCGGCGATCGCGGCCGACCTGCTCGCGAAAGACTGCGATTTTTTCAGCATCGGGACGAACGACCTGATCCAGTATCTGCTCGCGATCGACCGCGTGAACGACCGCATCGCGCACCTCTACGAGCCGACGCATCCCGCCGTTTTGCGAACGCTGCGGCACATCGTGGTCGAGGCGCACCGGGCGAAAATCAAGGTGAGCGTGTGCGGCGAGATGGCGGGCGACCCGATTTTCGTGGCGTTGCTTTTCGGGCTCGGCGTGGACGAGTTGAGCATGACGCCTCCGCTTTTGCCGGCGGCGAAATACATTCTGCGCAACATGAAGCTGACCGACGCGCGCAAGCTCGCGCAGCAGGCGCTCGCGATGGACTCGGCGAAAGCGATCCAGTTGCTCTGCGCCGACTTCGCCGAGGCGCGGCTCACCGCTTGAGGTCGAGGGCGGGATGCCGGGCGTTCGCGTCGAGCCCCGGGCCGCGCGCGATTCGATGCTCAGGGTTTGCGAGTGAGATCATTGCCGCCGGACTCCAGGACGACGGCGCGGTCCGCCGGGGTAA
>CAMLQS010000087.1 GCA_946482165.1 uncultured Verrucomicrobiota bacterium
TGCGGTCGCGGTGCTTCGGGTCCATGTTGGCCTGGATCTTGAAGACGAAGCCGGAAAATTTCGGATGCGTGACCGGCACCTCGCGCGCCTCGGTCGGAGCGGGGGCTCCCGGAGTCGACACGGACATCGAGCGGCGCGCGGTCGGCGGGATGGATTTTTGAAGAAAACCCTCCAGGAGGAGTTGCACGCCGAAGTTGTTCACGGCCGAGCCAAAGAAGCACGGCGTCTGCTTGCCGGCGTGGACGGCGGCCAGGTCGAGCGGGGCGGTGGCGCCGTCCAGCATGGCGATCTGCTCGGTGACCTCGGCGTAGGTGAGGTCGTCGAATTTCTCGCGGACCAGCGGGTCCTCCAAGCCGGTGACGTTGACGGGGGCGCGGAAGGCGCCGCCGGGGACGCGCTCGAAGAGGTGGACTTGATTGATCCGTCGGTCGAAAACGCCGCGAAAGCTCGGGCCGTTGCCCAGGGGCCAGGTCACCGGGCAGGGGGCGAGGCCGAGCACCCGTTCAAGTTCATCAATCAGCTCGAGGGGGTTCTGCGTGGGGCGGTCGCACTTGTTGAAGAAAGTGAAGATCGGGATGCCGCGGCGCTTGCAGACCTCGAAGAGCTTGCGCGTCTGGGGCTCGATGCCCTTGGCGGAGTCGATCACCATGAGCGCGGCGTCGACCGCGGTGAGCACCCGGTAGGTGTCCTCGGAGAAGTCCTTGTGGCCGGGGGTGTCGAGCAGGTTGACCGCAAAGCCTTGGTAATCGAACTGGAGGACGGTCGAGGAGATGGAGATGCCGCGTTGCTTCTCGATTTCCATCCAGTCGGAGGTGGTCGAACGCTGCTGCTTGCGAGCGGTGACGGATCCGGCGAGATGAATGGCGTTTCCGTAGAGGAGGAACTTCTCCGTTAGGGTGGTTTTGCCGGCGTCCGGATGCGAAATGATGGCGAAGGTGCGGCGGCGGGCGATTTCCTGTGCGGGCGTCATGTCGAAACCCGCGAGCACACGCGGGGCCGGCGGGGGAGGGAAGGGAAAACGCGCCAAATGGCGCCAGGACGCTGCATTTGCCGACCGTTTTTCCCCCATCGCTTGCATAAGTTTTTCTCTTTCTAGGCACCGGGCGGGCGCCGGGAGGAGGACGCCATATAAGCGGGGGTTAACCCCCTATTTAACCGGCGTTTTTGACGTTCCCGTGACGTAGGTTTTGATGGCGGCAAATGTAAAACGGGTTTGGCTTATATTGTCCGAACAACCCTCACCCCCTAAAGTCATGTTGCTGACCATTGCCTTACTCGGCCTGCTTTACACCGTCGGCCTTGTCGTGCTCGCCGGTGCATTGTGGCGCGCCCCCGAGGGATTCGAGGATGATAGCGGATTCCATCGGGGACAAGAGCCGCGAGGAGAGTAACCGCTCTCTTTTCGCGTTAAGGTCCACTTTCGCCGCCCGGGTTTCCCGGGCGGTTTTTTTTTGGGCTTTCGCGGGGCCCGTCCGCGCGGTGAAGTGGCCGGCTATGGCCGATGCTTCGCTGAAATTGAAACCCAACGCCCGCGCCCGCGTGCTCACCGGACATCCCTGGGTGTTCGCGAACGAGGTGGAGGCGCTCGCCCCGGCGGAGCACGACGGCGAAGTGATCGAGTTGCGCGACCGGACCGGCCGCTTCCTCGGGGCGGGCATCTACAATTCCAAGTCGCAGATCGTGTGGCGCAGGCTTTCGCGCGACCGCGTGGCGCTCGACGAAGGCTTCATTCGCGGCGCGCTGGAGCGAGCCATAGCTCGTCGTGGCGGCGTGGATACGACGGCGAGCCGCCGGCTCGTCTGGTCGGAGTCGGACGATCTGCCCGGCGTGGTGGCGGACCAGTTCGGCGACACCCTGGTCGTGCAGATCCAGACCCTCGCCATGGAGCGGCGGTCCTCTCTCATCGTCGAGGCGCTTGCGGCGCTCACCGGCGCGGCGGAGGTGATCCTCCGCAACGACGCCTCGATTCGCAGGCTCGAAGGCCTGCCCTTGTCGGTTTCGACGCGGAGCGGCCGCGCCTGGGAACCTCGCTGGCATCGCATCGAGGGCTTCGACTACTGGCTGGACCTTCAGGGCGGGCAGAAGACGGGCTTTTATCTCGACCAGCGCGCCCAGCACGCCGTGGTGGCGAAGCATGCGAAGGGCCGCCGCGTGCTCGACGCGTTTTGCAACCAAGGCTCCTTCGCCCTTCACGCCGCGCGCGCGGGCGCGACCGAGGTCCGCGGTCTCGACAGCGCCTTCGACGCGATCTCGCAGGCGAAGCGCAACGCCGAACGCAACGGCGTGTCGGCGACATTCGAGGCGGTGAACGTCTTCGACTACTTCGGGGAAAAGCGTGACGAGACGTGGGACCTGATCGTGCTGGACCCTCCGCCCTTCGCCAAGTCGAAGAGCGCGATCGAGGGCGCCCTCCGCGGTTACAAGGAGCTGAACTTGCGCGCCATGAAGGCGCTTTCGCCCGGAGGCCTGCTCGCCACCTACACCTGTTCGCACCACATGCAGGACGCGGAGCTGCGCGGCGTGCTTTCGGAGGCGGCGGCGGATGCGAAGCGCAAGGTGCAGGTCGTCGAGTTCTGCCATCAACCGCCCGACCACCCGGTTCTCGTCACCATGCCGGAGAGCGAGTATCTCCGCGGCTACATCCTGCGCGTCGAATAGACTCGCGGCCCGCCCTTCGCTCCTCGCCCATGGCGCTCGTCACCCTGCATTGGAAAAGCCAGGTCCTGGGCAGGCAGACCGCCACCCAGGTCCTGCTGCCCGACGTCGGCGAGGCGCCTTTTCCGGTTTATTATCTCCTGCACGGACGCACCGACGACCATACGATCTGGCTCCGCCGCACCCGGCTGGAGGTCTACGCGGCGAAGCTGCCTCTGATCATTGTCATGCCCGACGGCCAGCGCGGCTTCTACACGGACAACGCCGATGGTCCCGCCTGGGCGAAGCACATCGGCGAAGAGTTGCCGGCGACGATCGAACGTTTCTTCCCCGCGAGGCGCGAGCGGGCCGCGCGAGCGATCGGCGGGCTCTCGATGGGCGGCTACGGCGCGCTTCGGGTCGGCCTCGCCTACGCGGAGCGCTTTTGCTCGGTAAACAGCCACTCGGGCGCCTTCGGCCGCTCGTATTTCGGGGAGGGCGCGACGCTGGCGGACGCGGCCCGGCACCTAAAGTGGGAAGCCTCCCTGCTGGCCGAGATGCAACGCATTTTCGGGGACGGCGAGCTGCGGGGCGGAGCGCACGATCCGCTTGTCCATGCGCGGCGGGCGCAGGCCGACGGCCGGATGCCCGCGCTGCTGCTTGATTGCGGGACCGAGGACTTCCTGCTCGAGGCGAATCGGGATTTTGCGCGGGAGCTCGCCGAGGCGAAGGTTCCGCATCTCTATCGCGAATTTCCCGGCGGACACGACTGGGACTACTGGGACCTCCATGTGCGCGACGCGCTCGCCTTTCACGCGGAGAACCTCGGCATTCGCCCGCACGCCTGATCCCGGGCATCCCAGCAACTTCCGCCCGTTCCTGCCCTCCAATATGAGTGACACTTCGTTCCGCGCACTGATCGTCGAAGACGAACCGCACGTTCGCCAATATCTCGAGCTGGTCCTCCAGTCATTGGGATGCGGACAGTGCGAGCAGGCGGGGAGCGTTGAACAAGCTCGGGCGATTCAGGCGGCGAGTCCTTGCGATCTCATCCTGCTCGACGTGAATCTTCCCGGCGAAGACGGCCTTGCCTGGTTGCGCGAGCTGCGAGAGGCAGGCGACGAGACCGTGGTCGTGGTGATCAGCGCCCAAATCAGCGCCGCCTTGGTGATGGAAGCCGCCGAGCTGGGCGCCGACGGCTACCTGCGCAAGGACATGAAACGCGAGGACCTGATGGCGGAGCTGCGTCGCCTGATCGACGAGACCCTGGGCTGACCGCATTTGCGTGTCCGCCACTTTTCAGGGCGTGGAGCGGGAGCGGTCAGCCGCTCCGCTTAACATAGATCCCGCAGATGGATAAACCGCTAATATACGCTAAGTATCGCTAAATAAAAGGCTAGGGCGTCCGGACTGCGAATTTCTTTTTTCACCCTGCGGGTGAAGAGGCCATGGAGTTTCAGGTAACGGAGCGAAGGGTTGATTTAGCGGTGCTTAGCGAAATTTAGCGGTTCAAACACTCCGTCTTTGTTCGTCGAACTTCGGGATTTGGGTCTATTTTGCGGCCGGGTTTACGAGCGGCGCCTTTTTCAGTTTGTCGATCTTGGGCTTGATGACGGCGCGGCAATAGCCCGCCGACGGGTTCTTCTTGTAGTAGTCCTGGTGATACTCCTCGGCCGGATAAAAGGCGGGCAGGGGCGAGACCTCGGTGACGATTTTCCCGTTCCAGGATTCCGCATTGGCTTTCGCGACGGAGGCGTCGATCAGCGATTTTTCCTCGGGCGTGGCGTAATAGATGACGGAACGGTATTGGGTCCCGGCGTCGGCGCCCTGGCGGTTCAGCGTGGTGGGGTCGTGGATATCCCAGAAAAAGTCGAGGAGTTGGCCGCGTTTGACCACGGCCGGATCGAAGGTGATTTTAACCACCTCCGCGTGTCCGGTGGCCCCGGTGCACACTTGTTCGTAGCTGGGATTCGGGCGCTGGCCTCCGGCGTAGCCGCTTTCCGCGGCAAGCACGCCGGGCACGAGTTCAAAGGCGGCTTCGACGCACCAGAAACAGCCGCCCCCCAGGACCAGCGATTCGGTCTGGACGGGAGCGGACGGAGCGGGCGCGTCGGCGGGACGGGGAGCTTCGGCGAAAGACGAGGGAGAAGAACTCATGGCGAGAAATCCGAACGAGAATAGTGCGAGGAGCGAGCGCATGGGACGACGCGCCAAGGCTGGGCGAAAACCTCCGGAGCGCGAGCGCCGCGGCGGTTTTTCGTAAAGGGAGGTCTTGAAATCGCCGGCGGCGCGCCGGGTATCAGGGGTGGGCGAGGGCGACGATCCGCTCGGCGAGCGCCGCGGCGGTGGCCGTGGTCCACGCTTCGCCGCGCTCGGAGGTGGCGATGGTGGCGTCGCCCATCACGCCTTGCGGGGCGATGTCGCGGGTGGTCCAGGCGAGGGTGAGGGCGGAGCCCTCCGGCCTGAGTTCGCCCGCGTCGTCGAGCTGGGCCGGGTAGTGGCAGACGGCCTTGTGGCGGCGCACGAGCGAAGGCGCCAGCGCGAGCATGAGGGCGGTTTCCCATTCGCCGGCGTGGAAGCCGTAGGCGGCTTCCTGCGGGCTTTGCGCGGGCTTGAAGCCGCTTTGCAGCATGCCGATCCGCAGGCCGGGCAGCGCCTGCAGTTCGCGGATGAGCGGCACCAGCACGGCGCTGTTGCCGCCGTGCGTATTCCAAATGGCGATACGCTGGAACCCCAGGCGGTGCAACTGCTCGACCTGGGCGCGGACAAGAAGCGAAAAACCGCGCGCGGAATGGGTGAGCGTGCCCGGCCAGTCGGCGTGCTCGTTGCTTTTGCCGACCGTGATCGGCGGCGCCACGAAGACAGGCGCGCCGTGCGGCAGCGCGGCGAGGGCGCGGGCAAGCAGGCCCTGCCCGAGGATGGAATCGACGCCCACCGGGAGGTGGGGGCCATGCTGCTCGATCGCGCCGGTGGGAAGGATCGCCAGCGTGCCGGGGCGGCTGGCGACGGAACGGAGTGCCGCGCGGTTCAAGCCGCCGAGATAACGCGCGCCGAAGGGGCGCCAAAGCGGCGCCGGCTCGGTCGGCTTGGCGGGGGCGGCGCCGGGGCGGGGCGGGTGGCCGCGCCCATGCCAGGCGGCCTCGACGAGCAAGCGGCCAAGACGTTCGGCGACCTGGGTCCGCGTGGTCTCGGCGGCGGCGGCGCGCCCGGGCTCGATCACGCCCGCGGGAAGCGGGGGCGGGTGCGCCCATTTGCCCGGCCGGAAGCTTTCGTCGGAGGATTCCTGCGCGGCCGACGGCAGAGGGGGAAGTTCAAGCAGGCCGGCGGCGATGGCCTGGAGGGCAAGACGCTGGGCAAGCGCCGCGCCGGGGTGAAAATCGAGTCCGAGCGAGCCGAGGTGAACGCGATATACGGTCAGCCCGATCTCCACGCGGATGTCGCGAGCGGCGGCGTCCAGCCACTCGCGGTGCCAGGGGTTGGTCGAAAAAACGAGCAGTTTTTCGAAGCCGGCGAATTTCACGCCCCGGGCAAGGTCCATCACCAGTTCGCGGGCCGCGTCGAGAGGCAGGCCGAACCAACCGCATCCGGCATAGGGCGCGGGGCCGAAACGGAGCGGTGGCAGCAGGCAGGGGGCGGAGACCGGCAAGGCTTCCGCGCAGGCGTCGGCGAGGAGCGAGGAGCCGACGACTTCCTCGATATCGAGGGGCAGGCCCATGCCGTGGTCGGCAAAGCCGTGGACGGGCAGCACGGCGAGCGCGCCGGGCCGGGCGGCGACGGCGGGAAAATCGGTGGTCGGAAGGTGCGCCCACGAACAGTCGGGGTTGGCCCGGGCGAGCCAGGTCATCGTCATAAAGGCGCAGACGATGCCTCCCGGACGTCGGTGGGCGAGGTGATTTTAGGGCCTCCCATTACGCGGTTCCGGTTGCAAAGCCGCCGCCGGCCCGCTCGTTCGCAAGCGTGTCCGCTCCGTCCACTTCGCCCGCTCCGGTTTTGCTTTGGTTTCGCAAGGACTTGCGCCTTTCCGACAACGCCGCGCTTGCGGCCGCCCTTTCGCGAGGCGGCCCGATAGTGCCGGTCCATGTGCTCGACGACGACGGCGAAGGCCGATGGCGGCCCGGGGGCGCCTCGCGGTGGTGGCTGCACCATTCCCTGGCGGCGCTGGACGCCGAGCTTCGCCGGCGCGGCTCGCGGCTCGTCCTCGCGCGCGGCGACTCCGGCGCGGAACTCCGCCGTCTCGCCCGGGAAACGGGAGCGCGAGCCGTGTATTGGAACCGTCGTTACGAACCCGCGATTCGCGCGCGCGACGGCGAGCTGAAGGCGTCGCTGCAGGCCGAGGGGTTCGAGGCGAAGAGCTTCAACAGCGCGCTGCTTTTCGAACCGCACACGATCCAGAACAAGCAGGGGCGCCCCTTCCAGGTGTTCACGCCGTATTGGCGGCATTGCGCCTCGCTGGCGCTGCCCGAGCCGGTCGGAGGCGCGCATTCAAGCATCCCGGCGCCGACGGCCTGGCCGAAAAGCCTCCGGTTGGAGACGCTTGGCTTGTTGCCGGAAAAAAAATGGGACGCGGGATTCGCCAAGGTTTGGACGCCCGGCGAGGTCGGCGCGCAGGCGCGGTTGAAACGCTTCCTTCGCGATGAGCGCGAGGGCGCGCACGCCTATGACGAGATGCGAAATTTGCCCGCGCACGACGGCACGTCGGGGCTGTCTCCCCATCTCCACTGGGGCGAGATCGGTCCCCGGCAGATCGCGGCGGCGTTGCGCGCGCTGGGGAAGGCTTCCGGGCTCGATCCGGCGAGCAAAGGCGCGGCGGTTTTCCTGACCGAGATCGGCTGGCGCGAATTCGCCCATCATCTGCTTTATCACTTCGAGCAGACGCCCGAGCGTGCGTTGAGACCGGAGTTCGAGCGTTTTCCCTGGGCGGCGGATCCGGACGGGAAAAAGCTGCGCGCCTGGCGGCGCGGACGCACCGGTTATCCGATCGTCGACGCCGGTCTGCGCCAGCTCTGGGCGACGGGCTGGATGCACAATCGCGTTCGCATGGTGGTCGCCTCGTTTTTGGTGAAGCACCTGCGCCTGCCGTGGCAGGCGGGGGCGGAGTGGTTTTGGGACACGCTCGTCGACGCCGACCTCGCGAACAACACGCTGGGCTGGCAGTGGAGCGCCGGCTGCGGGGCGGACGCGGCGCCGTATTTTCGGATCTTCGCGCCGGTGACGCAGGGGGAGAAATTCGACGCGGACGGCCGCTATGTGCGGCGCTGGGTTCCGGAGCTGGCCGGGTTGCCGGACAAGTTTATCCATGCGCCGTGGACGGCCCCGGACGCGGTGCTGGAGCAGGCCGGCGTGAAGCTCGGTGAAAATTATCCGCGTCCGATCGTGGACCATGCGAGCGCGAGGGCGGAGGCCTTGGCGGCGTTTAAGCGATTCCGCCAGGCCGGCGCTTCGTCCGGCGAGGCGGCTTAGCGAAGGCGTTTCCCCATCCGATGAAACCCGAGGTCTTCGAAAAGTGCGTGCGATTGCCGGTGAGCGCGGAGCAGGCATTTGTCTGGCACGAGCGGTCCGGCGCGCTGGAACGGTTGATTCCGCCTTGGGAGGACTTCGCGGTTCTGGGCCGACGCGGAGAGGGCGTGAAACCCGGCGCGCAGGTGAGCTTGCGGACAAGAAGCGGGTCGCTGCGTTTTCACTGGGAGGCGGAGCACCGCGACTACGAGTTCGGCCGCCGCTTCACCGACGTGGCGTCGCGGGGGCCTTTCGCCCGCTGGGAGCACGCGCACGAATTTGAGCCCTCGGCGGGAGGCGGCTCGGTTTTGCGCGACCGCGTCGAGTATGCCTTGCCGGGCGGAGCGCTCGGGCGGGCGGTGGCGGGCGGGTGGACGAGGAGGCGGCTCGAAGCGCTCTTTGCTTACCGGCACTCCACCACGCGCGACGATCTGCGCTTCGCGCTCGATCACGCGCAGTGCGGGCCGATGCGCGTTCTGGTCGGCGGCGCATCCGGCTTGATCGGTTCGGCGCTCGTTCCGTTTTTGCAGACGCAGGGCCACCGCGTGCTTCGGCTGGTGCGACGCGCGCCGACGGGGCCGGACGAAGTGGAATGGAAGCCGGAGTCGGGTGTTTTCGATCTGGCGGCGGCGGGCGAGATCGACGCGGTCGTGCATCTCGCGGGGGCGGGCATTGCGGACGGACGCTGGACCGCGGAGCGGCGGCGTGAGATTCGCGAAAGTCGCGTGGGCCCGACGCGCGCGTTGGCGGAGGCGCTCGCGTCCTTGCCGCGTCCGCCGAAGATCGTGGTGGGCGGCTCGGCGATCGGATTCTACGGGGACGGAGGCGATGTCTGGCTGGATGAAACGAGCGGGACCGGGTCGGGTTTTTTGGCGGAGCTCACGCGCGCATGGGAGGCGGCCTGGGCGCCGCTCGATGGCGCGGGCACGCGCCGGGTGTATCTGCGAACGGGCCTGGTGTTGTCGCCGAAAGGCGGGGCGCTCGCGAAGTTGCTGACGCCGTTCCGTCTCGGCCTCGGCGGGCGGGTGGGCGGCGGCGACCAGTGGTGGTCGTGGATTTCGATGGACGACATGATCGGGGCCATCGGGCACGCGCTGACGACCGGAACGGTGCGCGGTCCTCTCAACGCCGTCGCGCCGACGCCCGTCACGAGCGCCGAATTCGCGCGAACGCTCGGGCGCGTGCTTGGCCGCCCCGCGCTGTTGCCGGCGCCGTCGTGGGCCCTGCGCGCGGCGCTGGGGCGCGATCTGGCCGACGAAGCTTTGCTGGCAAGCCAGCGAGTGAGGCCGGCGGCGCTCGCCTCGACGGGGTATCGTTTCCGTCACGAAAACCTGGAAGCGGCGTTGCGCCATGTGCTGGGCCGGCTTTGCTGAGTGGTTTTTCGCGGAAACATGCATCTCCAAACGGTCATAGTCGGCGCCGGTATCTCCGGCTTGCTCATCGCACGCGTGCTCCACGATTCGGGCGCGCGGGTGACCGTGCTTGAGAAAAGCCGCGGGTTCGGCGGACGCCTGGCGACGAAACGCGTGGGGGACGCGGTGTTCGACCAGGGGGCGCAGTATTTCACGGTCAAAGACCCCCGCTTCGCGGCTTGGGTGAAAAAATGGGAGGACGAGGGACTCGTGTCGCTTTGGCCGGGCGGCGAGCAGCACGGACGCTATATCGGGCGCCCGAGCATGACCGCGGTGGCGAAGGCGCTGGCCGAGGGGCTCGACGTGAAACGCGAGCACAAGGTCGCCGCGTTGGGCTGTTGCGGCGACTACTGGTGCGTGGACGTGGAGAACCATGGCTGCATGCGCGCGGAACGTCTGATCCTCACCGCGCCGGTGCCGCAGTGCCTCGCGTTGTTGAAGGCGGGCGATTTTACCGTGCCGGAGCCCCTGCTCGCGCAGCTCAAGGCGATCAGCTACGATCCGTGCCTCGCGCTGCTCGTGACCGTCGCCGGCCGCAGTCGTCTGCCGGTCGATGGCGTGCGGCGGGAAAGCGGCGATATCCGCTGGGCGGCGGATAATCAGGCCAAAGGAGTTTCGCCCAACGTGGCTGCGGTGACGCTGCACCTATCGCCCGAGTTTTCGGCGGCTTACTACGGGCGGACCGACGCGGAGGTGCTGGAGTTGGTGCGCGCCGAGGCGGAAGCGTTGATCGGCGCGCCCATTTCCGGGGCGACCTTGCATCGTTGGAAATACAGCCACGCGCGCGAGACTTTTCCCGAGCCGTTCGTGTGGTGGCCGCAGGAGTCGCTCGGCTTCGCCGGCGACGCGTTCGGCGGGGCGCGCGTGGAGGGTGCGGCGCTGTCGGCCCTGGCGCTGGCGGAGCGGGTGAAAGAGGAACTGGCGTCCGAGCCTTGAGCGCGTCCGCCGCGCCATCTTTTTCGTAGGTCGGAAGGGGGCGCGGCCCGTCGGGGCCGCGATGGGGATGCCCGCCGAAAATCGACGCGGGTTCCCGGGCGAGGGCACGGGACGCGGACCAAGGGCCGCGCCCCACCGGCGTGCGGAGCGCGGGCCCGGTTGGGGAGTCGCGGGGGAGCGCGTAGTCTAGGCTGGCCCGGTTTCATACCCACCAACCCCCTGACCCAACCAAAAACATGAGCGCAAAAGACTATCAGCAAGACGCGAACCGCGACCCTCTCACTGGCGAGCCTAGCTCGCATCCGATCGGCACGGGTGTCGGCGCCGCCGCCGGCGGCGCGGCCGCCGGGGCCGCGGCTGGCACCATCGCCGGTCCTATAGGAACCGGCATCGGAGCGGCGGTCGGCGCCGTGGCCGGCGGCCTGGCCGGCAAGGCCACCGCGGAAAAGTTCAATCCCACCGAAGCGGGCGAGCTCCGCCGTTTCATCGATTACACGGTCGTCGACCGCGAGGGCGACAAGATCGGCAGCATCGACGCTGTCTGGCAGGATCACACTGATCAGCCCGCCTACTTCGCGGTGCGAACCGGGTGGCTCGGCATGGGCAAGGCCCACGTCGTTCCCGCCCAGCGCGCGGAGGTCAACGAGACCCGCAAGACGGTGCGCGTGCCTTTCTCCAAGGAGGAGATCAAGAACGCGCCCAGCTTCGATTCGCAGGACGATATCACCGAAGACACGGAGTTCACCATCTCATCGCACTACGGCATCGGCCGCGATTGGAACCGCACGAGCCGCGACTTCGACGCGCCCTCCGAGCCGGAATTCGAGGAAGGCATGGAGATCGACCAGACCCTCGACACGCCCGCCAGCCAGCCTCGGCAAGCCCAAGGCCGGGAGGAGACGAAGCTCCGCCTCAATGAAGAGCAGGTGAAGGTCGGCAAACGCGAGGTCGAGTATGGCGGCGTGCGCCTGCGCAAAATCGTGCGCACCGAGACCGTCAACGTGCCCGTCGAGCTTGAGCGCGAAGAGATCCGGATCGAGCGAAGCCCGGCGAGCGGCGCCACGGCCGGCGACGCGACCATCCGCGAAGAAGACGTGTATATTCCGCTGCGTCGCGAAGAGGCCGTGATCGAGAAGACCGTGACGGCCCGCGAGGACGTCACCGTTTCCAAGCGGCGCGAAACGGCGCGGGAGAATGTGCGCGAAGAGGTGCGCCGCGAAGACGTCGAGATCGAGCAAAAGAAGGAACCGCGCCGCGAAGGCGGCTTGTTCTAGCCGATAGTCGGCGAGCCAAACACGTGCTGGCGCCGCCTGTCGCCGCGCCAGAACGCGGCGCGGATCGGCGCCTCACGCGGGCCCGGGTTTCACCCGAGGCCCGTGTTTTCGCTTCCTTTTTCGGCGCGGCCGTCGCGGCGTTGGAAGGCCAGCCAGGGTTCCACCGACAGGCCATGAACCACGATGGATATCGCCACCAGGGTCATCGTGAGCGAGGTGAGCTTTTCCTGAAGAGGCAGCGGAATCGCCTGCTCGATGGCGTAGAACAAATAGTAGATGGAGCCGATGCCGCGGATGCCAAACCACGCGAGCGAGCCCAGCTGGAACCGGGTGAAACGCCCCGTCCAGATCAAGGGCAGCACCGCGAGCGGTCGGACGACGAGAAACAGCAGGGGCGCGAGCCAGAGCATTTCCCAGGCGATGCCGGCCGAGGCGAGGGCGAGCCCCACGACGAGCACGAGGGCGACCTCCAGCAAATGATCGAGCTGCTCGTTGGTGCCGAGCAGGAGCTCGGTCAGATAACCCGGAGCGGTGCGCGGGTCGGAGGCGAGGTCGTTTTCCAGGTGCAAAAGCGAACCCGCGGGCACCTTCGCGGCGAGCTCCACGGACTCCTTGGGACTGTGATCCAACTCCACCGTGCGGAGCGCGACTCCCGCGGCGAACACGCTCAGAAATCCGTATGCATGGACCTCGAGCGCGAGGGCGTAGGAAACGCCGACGACGCCGAGCACGAGGTATTCGCCGTAATCCAGCGCGCGTTCCGAACGGGCGTTCAGCCGCAACAACACCAAACCGAGGCCGCGTCCGACGAAGGCGCCGATCCCCAGGCCGACGACGATGGCCCACGCCACATCCAGAGTCCACCAGCGCCAGGCGAGGACGCCCAGGTCCTCCTGATGCAGCAGCGCGAGGCCGAGCATGACGAAGGGGAATGCGGTTCCGTCGTTCAGCCCCGCCTCCGCGCTGAGCGTCAGGCGCACGCGGTCGCGATCATGCGCGTGGCGTAGCTGCACATCCGACGCCAGCACCGGATCGGTCGGAGCGATGATGCCGCCCAATAAGATGGCGGCGCCCCAGGACCAGCCCAGCCAGGTCACCGCGGCTACCGAGACGAGTCCGACCGTGATCGCCATCGAGACGAACGCCAGGCAGATGGCCGGTCTCAGCAAAGGGTTCCAAGGCCGCAGACGGAGTTTCAACCCGACGGTGAAAAGCGAGATGATCACCGCGATCTCCGCGCCGTGATGGAGCCAGCCGGCCGACGCCGCCGGATCGATTTGCGCAACCCCAAATCCCCACGGCCCCAGCGCGACGCCAACCGCGAGGTAAAGCATGGCCGGCGTGAACGGGGCGCGCTTCACCCAGGGGTGGGCGAGGCCCATGACGAGCACCAACGCTCCCGCGAGCAGCAGCCAGTGATTGAACGCCATGTTGAGGGGACACTTGGCCGCGGCCCGGGTCCGCCGGGGATTTTGCCTGTTCCGTCCACTTGAAGCGCCGGATGGCGGAAACCCTCCGGTCGGGGTAGGGTGCGCGCGCAACGCTTTCGACCATGAAGCCTTCCCTCGTCGTTTTCCTCGCGGCGGCTTTGCCGCTGGTCGCCGCATGCTCGAAGTTTGAGACGAAAAAGGCGGCGAAGGCGGACCCGTCCGCCTCGCAGGAGACCACGCCACCTCGGCGAAACGCGGCGGAGTCGCTCGGGATCGCCTCGGGAAGCGCGGAAGACTACATGCAGCCGAACGAGTCGCCCAAGCCCGCGGAGTCGCCGACCGCTCCTTCGCCGTCGGCGACGGAGCCCGCCGCGTCCGCCGCTCCCGTTTCGGCTTCGGCGGCGCCGGATGCGTCGAAGCCGGGCATACGGCGGACGCTCACCGCCACCGACGGGCGGACTGTCGAGGCGGAGCTTTTGGCCAAGAGCGAGGCGGCCGTGAAAATACGCCGGGCCGCCGACGCCCAGGAGTTCACGATCCCGCTCGAGCGGATTTCCGAGGCCGACCGGAATTTTGTCCGCGAAAGCCAGCTGCCGCCTTTGGCGGCGCGCTAATTGAGAAGAGCGCTGAGCAGTGCAGGCGTGAACCTACACTGCTTTGATGGAATTTCTGGTTTCGCTGTTCCAGTGGATGATCCAGTCGATGACGGCGAAGTGAACCACTGATGCGGTGGCTCAATGAGCGCCGCTGGAGGGATGTGTTTTCGCTGCGCGAAACAAGGGGCATCGACGTCACGGCCAATGGCCTCCCCGTTCGGCAGAGAATCCAGACCTTGTCTATGCCGAGGCCATTGGCTTGCCGCTGAGTGGTTCGTTCCAGTTCCTGCCGACCCACCGAAATCAGTAAGAACCGATTTATTTATTGGCGCAGTTGAACATCCACCGGATGCCGAAGCGGTCGGTGAGCGAGCCGAAGTAGGCGCCCCAGAACATATCCTGCAGCGGCATTTCCACCGCGCCGCCTTCGCCAAGCGCGGCAAAGAGCCGGTCGGTCTCGGCTCGGGTGTCGGGCTCGAGGTTGATGTAGACGTTGTTTCCCTGGTTCAGCTTAAACCCCATCGACTCGGGCGCGTCGGTGCCCATGAGCACGTGGCCGCCGAGGATGGGCAGGGCGACGTGCATCACGAGATTGGCGTCGGCTTCGGGCGGAGGCGGTTGGTTGGGGCAGGGCGGGCAGTCCTTGAAGCGGCCGATCGGGCAGGAGTATTCCGAGCGGAAGACCGTTTTGTAGAACGCGAAGGCTTCTTCGGTGTTGCGGGCGAAGTTTAGGTAGGTGCTGACACGGGCCATGGTAGAGGAGGGGTTGAGGGTTCGCAGCTATAAGGGTTCGTAGCTTCTACGGATGAGGAGGGACGTCGCGGACAGGCGCTCGCGAAATTTTTTGGAGTTTTGCCGATTCCGACGGAGCGCCAAGGGTAGCTCGAAGAGTTGCAGTCGCCAGCCGGACTGCGGCAAGTTCGTCGGTTTATGCCCAAGGAACTTTTGCCGGACATCCCCGCTTACAAGGCCGACGAGGTCCCGGCGGGCGGTGCGTTTATTCGCCGGCACGGGGAGACCTTCTGGGCGCTCGCGGTGTTTTTGGCGACCGCGGCCGCCTCGGCGGCGATGATGCCTCCGTCGCGGTATCCGGAACTCGCCTACGTCTTCGCGGCGCCGGCGGTATTTTGGGCCTACCGGGCGCCGCGCTGGAAACTTTACGCGGGGACCGTCCTCGGGGCGCAGGCGCTGGCCTGGACGATCACGCTGGGCTGGCTGCACCATGTGACGTGGCTGGGCCTGCTCTTGCTCGGCCCGGTGGTCGGGGCCTGGGTGGGCAGCTGGTTCCTTGCGGTGCGCTGGACGGTTCCGCGGCTCGACGGTCGGCCTTGGCCGCAACGCGTGTTGGCCCTGTTCGGGCTGGCGGGGTGCTGGGTGCTCGTGGAGTGGACGCGAACCTGGTTCCTCAGCGGTTTTCCCTGGCTGACGCTCTCGGCGACCCAGTGGGAGCGCTTGAGCGTGCTTCAGCCGGCGGCCTACGTCGGCGCGTGGGGCGTGAGTTTCGTGCTCATCGCGGTGAACGTGGCCTTCGCCGCCTACGCGTGGAAACTCTTGCGCGGGCTGTGGGCGACGGAGACGGGCGGAACGGGCGAAGGCGCGCCGGAGGTCACGGGGGCGCGCACCCGGTGCGCGGAGTTCATCGCGGCGATGGTTCTTCTGCTGGGCTGCCTCCTCCTGACGGCGCGGGACACCTTCAACCGGGCGCGGTTTCATCGTCCCTGGGCGAGCGTGGGCATCGTGCAGCCGGCCATTCCGCAGACGGTGAAATGGGACCCGGCGGAAGCGCGCGACATCGTGGAGACGCTGAAGGCGGAGACCCTGGAGGTCGCGAGGATGCAGCCGGATTTTCTGCTCTGGCCGGAGGCGACGACCCCGCTCGCGGCGAAAGGCGACGCGGGGATGCAGGCCTGGACGGAGGAGCTGGTGAAGCACGCGGGCCGGCCGCTCGTGTTCGGTTCGGTGGCGTATGAGAATCTCGATACGCCCGGGGAGCGCTGGTGGAACGGCGTGTTTCTCGCCACGCCCGAGGCCGGGATGGCGCCGGAGTTTTACGCCAAGCGGCACCTGGTGCCCTTCGGGGAATACGTTCCCTGGAGGCCGATCCTGGGATGGCTGGAGAAAGTCGTGCCGGTGGGCGGGGATTTTTTGGAGGGCGAAGATGCCGGGCTGGTCGAGGTGCCGGTGGGCGAGGGGTGGGCGGAGCGGGCGGGCCGGACGAGCCTCGGGGCCCTGATTTGTTACGAGGACATTTTCCCCGCGCTGGCGCGGAAAAGCGTGGCCGCCGGCGCGGAGGTGCTGGTGGTGAACACGAACAACGGCTGGTTCGGGGAGGGCGCGGCGGCCTACCAGCACGCGGCGCATTCGGTGCTGCGCGCGGTGGAGACGCGGAGGCCGGTGTTGCGCGCGGGCAACTCAGGTTGGAGCGGGTGGATCGACGAGTGCGGAGCGATCCGCGCGGTGCTGACCAAGGACCGCGCGACGGGCGAGGTGAGGACGGAGCCGGGGGAACG
>CAMLQS010000088.1 GCA_946482165.1 uncultured Verrucomicrobiota bacterium
GAACGCGGGCCTGCGCGGATTGGCGGCAGGCTCTGCCTCGTGCTCCGCCGCCTTGGCACCTTCCCGTCTCGGCAAGACAGGCGCGAAAGCACAGAGCGCGCGTTCCCTAATCACGGAAAGCAAATGAGCGCACACGAGGCTACTGCAATAGGCCTTCATTAACCTATTGCGTAAAAACCCGTGGTGCTATTGTTAACATGGCCCGCCCCGTGCTCCCGCAATGAACCCGGCAAGCGCTTCCGGAAATTCCCGATAGCCCCAGGGCGATCATCTGAAACCTCACAACGCAGCCAGCTGACCATGCACTACTTATACTATATTTTCGGAGTATGCCTGCTCGTGATGCCCGCCGGGCTTTTAAGCCGACGCCAGCTGAGGGTGATCTCTTTGCCCGAGTTAACCGACCGATCCCGCCACCGCTTCGGATGGATCCACTGGATCAATCTCATGGACCTTCTCCGGGCTTGGGCCGGACTGCATCTCGTCCGCCACGCCTTCTCGCTTATCGACCCGGCGGCGGCGGGGTCCGTGCTTGCCTTGGCGACGACGGCGATCGCCGCATTGGCGGGGCTCGGTCTCCAACAGGTGTTTTACTCCGCGGATGACGACGATTTGGTCGCGCCGGTGGCCTATGCCATTGGCCTTACCTTTGCGTTTATTCCGCCTCTCGTCGCCCTGCTTGTGCTCCCCGTCGGGTTGATGGCGGCCTTTGGCATGCGCAGCCTGGGCTCCGGCTTCGTGCTCGCAGCCGCGGCGACCGCCGCGATCGGATTGTTGCTTCGACTGCCGACGCTCGTCGTCGCAACGACGAGCTTTCTACTCTTCGCGCCCGCTCTGATGGCCGCCATTTTCCACCGCCGTCTGGTGCTCACGGTGCGGCACCGCAAGGAGGTTCATTCCGAGCGGCTGCGCGAAATCCCGATCCAAACGTCGCGATAAAACGGCAACAGCCCGACCTCGGTCCCCCGGCGCTCGCGGCCGCCTAGGGCGCCCCGGGCGCTTCTTTGTATTGGATTTTCGACGGGAGATACTTGGCGAGCACGTCGAAGACCGGCGAAAGCACCTTCGGCTCCGTGCGCTCGTAGGTCCAAAAAAGCACGACCGAACCGCCGATCATGAAGAGCGCGATCCAAGGCGCGAACTCGTTGAAATCCCGCAGGGTTTTCCACGCGCGGACCATGATCACGATCACGACGACCGCGATCACCACGCTGATCCACGTGGACAGCGGGATGGCCTGGACTTTTTGCAACACGGTGGGCGAGGCGGAGGCGGCGGCGAGGAATAGCTGCATGGCGCAGGCCGGGGAGAATGCCCCTTCCGCGCCCGAAGTCGAGACGCGCGCGATGCTCCGCGGTTGAAACCCGGTGAAAATGCGAGTTGGCGTCCCTTCAGGGCGGCGCGTATCTGTCGCTCCTCGCATGAAGTCCGTCCCCGAATTTGGCGCGCGCAAAGGGAAGGCCCCGATCAGCATGGTCGCGGCCCACACGTATTGGGAGGCGCGCCTGATCGCGGACTCCGATGTCGATTGCGTGCTGGTGGGCGACTCGCTCACCAGCGTCATCGACGGCGAACCCACGACTTTGTCCGCCACCCCGGAGATCATGGCGCGCCACGTCGCCGCCGTCGCCCGCGGCCTGGGCGGCTTCTCCGAACGCAAACTTGTGGTCGGCGACTTTCCCTTTCTTTCGTCCCGCAAGGGATTGGTCGCCGCGGTCGAAACCGCTTCGCTTCTCCTTCGCGCGGGCGCCCACGCAGTCAAAATCGAGGGGATCGACGGCCACGCCGACATTATCACCCACCTCGTCCAGTCCGGCGTCCCCGTGATGGGCCACCTCGGCCTCACCCCCCAGTCCGTCAACACCCTCGGCGGCTATAAAGTCCAGGGACGCGATCCCGCCGCGGCCGCCGAGCTGCTCCGCCAGGCGCGCGCCCTCCAGGCCGCCGGCGCCTTCGGCCTCGTGTTGGAGTGCGTGCCGGATCCGCTCGCGCGCGAAATCACCGCCGCCCTGCGCATACCGGTGATCGGCATCGGCGCGGGCTCGGGATGCGACGGCCAAGTCCTCGTCATGGCCGACTTGCTCGGACTTTCTCCCGGCCACCAGCCCCGCTTCGTTCGCCCCTTCGCCGCTCTCGGCGACGCCGCCCGGGCCGGACTCGCCGCCTACCACTCCGCCGTCACCGAACGCAGCTTCCCCGCCGCCAGGGAAAGCTACGGTGCGGATAACTGATCGCCGCCCCGCCCCTCAGGTCTCAGGTTTCCGCTCTCCGCCTCCTTCGTTCCCATGCCTCGCCTGCTCTTCGCACTCACCGGTTCGATCGCCTGCTACAAGGCATGCCACGCGATCTCCCGCCTCGCCCAGGCCGGAGTGGAAATCCAGACCGTCGCCACGCCCTCCGCATTGAAGTTCATCGGGCCCGCCACGCTGGAGGGACTCACCGGCCGCGCCCCTTTTTGCGACCTTTGGGAACCGGGGCGCGCCATGGAGCACATCGATCTCGCCCGCTGGGCCGACCTCGCCCTCGTCTGCCCCGCCACCGCCAACACCATCGCTCGTTTCGCCAACGGCCTCGCCGACGATCTCCTCGGCTCGCTCTTTCTCGCATGGGAGTTGAAAAAGAAGCCGTGGTGGATCGCGCCGGCCATGAACCACGCCATGCTCGCCCATCCCGCCACGCAGGCGAATTTGCAAAAACTCTCCGCGATGGGCGCGCGCATCCTCCCCACCGGCGAGGGCAACCAAGCCTGCGGCGAACAAGGCGCCGGCCGTCTCCTCGATCCCGAGGATCTCGTCCTCCACGTCCTCGCCGAGCTCGGCGCCAAAATCGCCTGAACCTCCCTTTCAGCCCCCGCTTGCCTCCTCCTTCGCAATGAAAGTCCTCGTCACCGCCGGCGCCACCCGCGAGCCCATCGACGCCGTCCGCTTCATTTCCAACATCAGCAGCGGCGCCACCGGCGCGGCCATTGCGGAATTCCTCGCGACGGCCGGCCACGAGGTGACGCTTCTTCATGGCGAAGGCTCTTTGCGCAGCACCGCCACCGGAGTCACCTGCGGCGGCTTCGGCTCCACCGAACAACTCGCCTCCCGCCTCGAATCCGCGCTCTGCCACGGCGGTTTCGATGCCATCGTTCACGCCGCCGCCGTCGCCGATTACCGCCCCTCCGCCCCCCAGCGCGGCAAACTCAGCTCCTACGCCGACGACCTCACGCTGCGGCTCGTCCCCACGCCCAAACTCCTGCCCAAGCTCAAGTCCTGGTCTCCCGCCCCGCTCCGCGTGCTCGGCTTTAAACTCACGGCCGGCGCCGACTCCGCCGTTCGGGCCGCCGCCGTCGGCAAGCTCTTCGCCGCAGGCGGCGTCGACGCCGTCGTGCACAACGACATGGACGAGCTCGGCGCGGCCGGCGCCGGCCGCACCTTCCGCATCTACCGGGCGGGAGACAGCGCCGCCGCCGCCCATGCGCTCGGCGTGCCCGCCCTCTGCGCCTGGGTCGAGGGCTGGGTTCGCCACGGCTGAAGCTCCACTCCTCCGCGCCACACCGCAAATCCCGCGGCGGCTGCGCGCTTGCCCGGCTCGTCCCGCAGCGTTGAGTGTCTCCCTTTTCCCGTGTTTCGCACCTTCCTCAAAGCCAAGCTGCACCGCGCCACGATCACCGCGGCCGATCCCCATTACGAGGGCTCGATCTCGCTCGATCGCTCCTTCTGCCGCGCGGCCGGCCTCCTCGAATTCGAGCAGGTCGACGTCCTCGACATCGACAACGGCGCCCGCTTCACGACCTACGTGATCTACGGCGAGACCGGCCAGGTGCAGGTCAACGGCGCCGCCGCGCGCCTCGTGCGACCCGGCGACCTCGTCATCGTGCTCGCCTACTGCCGTCTCTCCCCCGAACAGGTGGAGAACCACGCCGCCCGCGTCGTCCTCATGGGCCCGGGCAACGTCGTCGCCTCCATCGAAGACAAGCGAATCGAGGCGCCGTAGCCGCCTCCCCTCCCGGGAACGCCCGGCTCCCGCCCGGTCTCCGCGCCTTCGCATCCCGGCCGCCGTCGCCAAAACTTCACGCACGCGGGCGTTTTGCGTTTCCGCCTCGCGCGTTTCCCGCTTTCGATGCGCGTGCCGCCCGTCCGCGACACCTTCCACGATGCCCACCGCGAAACGCCGACGTCCCGCCGAACTCGAGCGCATCCCGAAAAAAGCCTACGAGGCCCGCATCGGCCAGCTTCGGGAACGCCTCGTGCAGCTCCAGGTCGAGCTCAAGCAACAGCCTTTCAGCGTCCTCCTCATCGTGGCGGGCGTCGCCGGCGCCGGTCGCGGCGATCTCCTCAACGCGCTCGGCGGTTGGCTCGATCCGCGCGGCGTCGAAACCTTCTCCTTCGAAAAACCCACCGACGAGGAGAGCAGCCGCCCCTTCCTCTGGCGCTTTTGGCGCAGCCTCCCGCCCGCCGGCAAGATCGGCGTCTACGCCGGCTCCTGGTATACCGAAACGCTCAACGACGAGGCCCGCGGCAAAAAGGAACTCGCCGCCCTCGACCAGGAGCTCGGCCGCATCCGCGACTTCGAAAAAAACCTCTCCGACAACGACACCCTCGTCCTCAAGGTCTGGCTGAACCTCGACAAGGACGCCCAGCGCGACCGCTTCAAGCGCCTCGAGGCCGACGAGCGCACCGCCTGGCGGGTCACCCCCGAGGACTGGCGCCACCACCGCATCTACGACCGCCTCGAACGCACCGCGCTCCACATTCTCCGCGCCACGCACCGCCCCGACGCGCCGTGGGTCGTCGTCGATTCCGAGGACGAGCGCGCGCGCAACCTCGCCGTCGGCGAGCTCCTCCTCGACCGTTTCGCCGAGCATCGGCGCAAACTCGAGCGCCTCGCCAAAACGCGAGCCCCCGCCAAACCCGATCCAAAGCCGAAGCCCCTGCGCGCCTTCGGCCGTCGCCGCCTCTCCGGCCTGCCTCTCGACCAGCACCTCAGCTCCGCCGAATACGAGGAAAAGCGCGACAAATGGCTCGGCCGCCTGCACGCCGCCGTGCGCTCCGCCAAGGAGGCCGGCCGCGCCGTCACCTTCGTCTTCGAGGGCTGGGACGCCGCCGGCAAGGGCGGCGCCATCCGCCGCCTCACCAGCGCGATCGACATGCGCGACTACCGGGTGTATCCCGTCGCCAAGCCCACCGAGGAGGAAAAGTCGCACCACTACCTCTGGCGCTTCTGGCGCCATGTGCCGAGGGACGGCCGCGTCGCCATCTTCGACCGCAGCTGGTATGGACGCGTCCTCGTCGAGCGGCTCGAGGGCTTCTGCCGGGCCGACGAATGGAAACGCGCCTTCGGCGAGCTCAACGAGTTCGAGCGCGATCTCGCCGACCACGGCCAGATCGTGGTTAAATTCTGGTTACACGTCAGCCGCGAGGAGCAGCTCGCCCGCTTCCGCGCGCGCGAGGCCACCGCCTTCAAGCAGCACAAGATCAACGAGGAGGACTGGCGCAACCGCCGCAAGTGGGAAGCCTACGAGATCGCCGTCGGCGACATGCTCGCGCTGACCGACACCGCCCACGCGCCCTGGCACCTGATCCCCGCGAACGACAAGCGCTACGCCCGTCTCCAAGTCCTCCGCACCGCCTGCCGCAGCATCCGCCTCGCCCTCGGCGAGGAGGTTTAACAGGGCGGAACCGGCACTCCGAGGCGGGGCGCGCCCCGCCGGGCTCGCCATCTGTTCACGCAGAAGGCCCGACCGTCCCCCCGTCTTCGGTCACGCGCAGAGCCGCGCGCGCGCCCGCTCCAGGGCGGCCGTGAGATCGGGGATCTTGATCGGCTTCGAAACATAGTCGTCCATGCCTGCGGCCAGGCAGCGCTCGCGGTCGCCTTGCACCGCGTTGGCGGTGAGGGCGATGACCCAGGGGCGCCCGTAAGCGCACCGCATCGGATCGGCGCGCAAACGCGTCGTCGCCTCGCATCCGTCCATCTCCGGCATCTGCACGTCCATGAGCACGATGTCGTAGGGCTGGCGCCGGAGCGCGGCCAGGACCTCGTGTCCGTTCGCCGCGACGTCCGCGCGATAGCCCAGATGCGCCAGCATGTGCAGCGCGACCTTCTGGTTCACCGCGTTGTCCTCGGCCAGCAGCACGCGCTCGCTGCGGTGACGCGGCGACGAACCCGGGCGCGCGCCGTCGGCGGGAGACCGGCTCGTGCGTCGTCCGGGATGCGCCGCCGCTTGCGCGAGAACGTCCACGATCTGCGCCGGTTTGGCCGGCTTGGTCAGGTAGGCGAAAAAGACGCCCCGGTCGCCGATCAGCTCGCGTTGCCCCAGCGAAGAGAGCAGCACGAGCGGCATATCCGCCTCCGGATGATCGCGGCGGATCACCCGGGCGAGCATGGCGCCGTCCATCTCGGGCATCTGCATGTCGAGAATCGCGAAATCAAAGCGTTCACCGGTCGCAAGGACCGCCAGCGCCTCCGGGCCGGAAGCGACGGCGTAGGAGCCCACGCCGTGGGCGCGCGCAAGCGTGGTGAGGATGCGGCGGTTGGTCGCGTTGTCGTCGACGATCAGCAACCGCCGTCCCTCGATCGCCGCCCGCGAAGGCGCCTCGATCACGGCGTCGGGCGCGCCTTCCGCAGCGTTGACCAGGATGCTGAAACTGAACGTCGCCCCGCGCCCCGCATCGCTTTCCACCGACATGCCTCCGCCCATGACTTCCGCGAGCCGCTTGCTGATCGCGAGCCCGAGGCCCGTGCCGCCGAAACGTCGCGTGGTCGAGGCGTCGACCTGCGAGAAGGACTGGAACAGCCGGTCCAGCGCCTCGGCCGGTATGCCGATGCCGGTATCGCGCACTGCAAAATGCAAGCGCACCCGCGATCCCGCCGACTGCTCGGGGCGCAGAGAGAGCACCACCTCGCCGCGCTCGGTGAATTTAACCGCGTTGCCCAGCAGATTGACCAATATCTGCCGCAAGCGCGTGCTGTCGCCGAGCACGCGACGCGGCGCGCTCTCGGCGATCTCGTAGAGCAGATCGAGACCCTTTTTGGACGCGCGCGGCGCCAGGAGATCGAGCGCGCTTTCGACGCACTCGCGAAGCGCGAACTCCTCGTCCTCGAGTTCGATTTTTCCCGACTCTATCTTCGAAAAATCGAGGATGTCGTTGATCACCGTGAGCAGGGAATCCCCGCTCTGGCGTATGATCTCCACGAAATCGCGCTGCTCGGCGCTGAGGGGCGAGTCGAGCAGCAGCGAGGCCATGCCGATCACTCCGTTCATCGGCGTTCGAATCTCGTGGCTCATCACCGCCAGGAATTGGCTCTTCGCGCGGTTCGCGACCTCGGCGGCCTCCTTCGCGGCGCGAAGCGCGTCCTCGGCGCCGCGACGGCGCGTGATGTCCTGGATGAAACCCTCGTAGTAGAGCACCCGCCCGGTCTCGTCGCGCACCGCGCGGGCGTGTTCGCTGATCCAAAGCCTGCCGCCGTCCTTTCGCCGCACCTCGTATTCGAGCCCGTGCACCTCGCCGTCGCGGTCCATGAGCCGCTTGAATTCGTCGCGCACCGCCGGGTCGACGTAGATGGAGCGCGAGATGTCGCTCACGCCGGCGAGCAGCTCCTCGCAGGAAGCGTAGCCATACATCCGCGCGAGGGCGGGATTCACCAGCAGATATCGCCCGTCCGGGGTGGATTGGAAAATGCCCTCGACCGCGTTCTCCACGATGGAGCGATAGCGGGCCAGCGACTCCGACCACGCCTCGGGAGCGACGTCTTTCTTTGCGCACAAACTCATGCCTCCCACGCGCAGGCGCCGTGCCAGAAGCGAAAGGTCGATCCCCTACGAAAGTCCCGCCCTCCCGCGCTCGCGCCGCCAGCCCTTTTATGGAGTGCGGCGGCACGACGCCGCTTTCGACGACGAGCCTCGGCTCGTCGCCCCTCCTCGCTCGCGGCAAACGGCGAGCCGCCAAGTCGGCTCGTCAAAGGCGGCGTCGTGCCGCCGCGCTCCAAAATATCAGGAACCGGCGGGAGCCGCGGCGGGATTGAGCGTGACCAGACGGCTCTGACTCATGCGCCGAACGCCGATACGAACCGGCTCCGCGCCGGCCTTGGCCAGAGCGGCTTCAAACTCGGCGACGGTCGCGACCGGGCCGTCGTTCACGGTGACGATGATCTCGTAGGGCTTGAGTCCGGCGACCGCGGCGGGGCCGCCGGCGTTCACGCGGGCGATGATCAAGCCGGGCTGGCCTTCCGGAATCTGGAAAAAGCGGCGCGTCTCAAAAGTCAGCTCGCGCAGGCGCAACCCGTGTTTGCCGGCGTCGGCTTCCCGGGCGGAACCATAATGCTCGGGACCGCGCTCGACCACGAGGGAAATGGTGGAGACCGCGCCGGCCCGGGCGTAGTCGAGAGAATAGGCGGTGCCGACGCCGAGGTCTTTCAGCACCTTGTCGAGGTGGGTTTCGGCGGGCATCCAAGGGCGCGGGATGCGGTCGAAATAAGCGTCGGGGATCTGGTCGTAGCGATCCCAGGGGAAGGCTTGTTGCGAAAAGGCGAAGGCTTCGGCCCGAACTTGGACGGGGCGCGGCGCGCCGGCGGGGAGGATGCGCAACAGGATGTCGCCAACGGCCAGGCTCGCGCGTTCCGCCGGGGAACCGGCATAGACGTGGGTGACGAGCGCGCCATAGCTGCCATTCTCCGTCTGCGCCGAGACGCCGTGCGCCGCGGCAAGATCCTCGTCGAGCGGCTGCATCTCCGCGCCGAGCCAGGCGAGACGGCGTTCGTCCTCGGCGGACCGGGGAACATTGCGCGTGTCGGCCCAGGCCTCCGGCTCGCCCGCGTAGGCGAGAAGCCGCGCAGCCTGCACCGGGAACGGATCGGGCTTCGACGACCAACGCTCGGTGCTCGGGGTGGCCCGCTGGGCCAGCGGCGCGCCGACCAGCCGACCCTGTTCGTCAAAGAGGAAGAGATTCTCCGAGTCGCCGCCGAAATCGGGCAGCTCCCAGCCGCGGAACCCCGTGCCGACGGAGGCGCAGCGCCGGTGGTTAAACCAAGCCCGACGCTCCTCGCCCACCACGCTCACCTCGGCGGCGAACAGGAGGCGATCCCTTTGCGTGCTCCACGCGGTGTCGGCCAGGCGGACGGACTCGGTGAAGGGCTTCTCCGGCTCGACGACAAACGCGGCGAAGTCGGTGACGCTCGCCACAAAGGTCGCCGCGCGCGTGGTGCCGTCGGCCAGCGCCAGGCTCACGCTTTCGAGTCGGGCGGTGACGGCGGGCGCGAGCCCGCGCAAAACGACCGCTCGCGACGGCGAAACGACGAGCGCAAGCGCGTGGATCGAGGTCGCCTTCGCGTCCTCGTCTCCGCCGTAGTTCTCCTCCTCGCCGGGCTGGACCGGCACCGGCCGCAGGCGAAGGGTCGCAAGAAGAAGGGTGGAATCGGCGATGCGTTTGGTCGCGTCGAGGTGCCGTCCATGGGCGGCTTCGTCGATCCAGGACCACTCGCCCCAGGCGCGCTTCCACGAGTCGCCCTGCGGCAGCAGCTCGCTGAAAATCGGCGCGACGGGCGTCCCGTCGGCGGCAAGCGCGACGGAGCCGAAGGGCGCCGGGCGGAAGCGGGAACCGTCGGCCCGGATCAGCCAGGAGCCGCCGAGCGGCTGGATCAGCGAGCTCCAGCCGTCCTTCTCCCGGCTGTAGGTAAGCACCGAATACGGCGCGGGCGCGGCGGGCGAGAACGCCAGCGGACGGCCGGCGGAAAGCGGACGCTCGAGCGCGAAAAGCACGGCCCTGCGATCAGCCGCCCAGGCGGCGGGGCGCGCGACGACGCTCTCGTCGCCGAGCCGGACGCGCCATTCGCGCACGAAACGGGGATGGATCATCGGATCCGAGGAAAGCACGCGGTCCGGCGCGACCAGATAGCCGGAGACCGTCGCGGGACGCTCCTCCCGGAGCACGTCGTCGAGCTCGCTGCCATGATACCCGCCGCACTTGGGGCAGCGGTTGGACCACCCCGAGGCGTTCGGCTCCTCCCCCTCCGAGGCTTGGACAAAGGCCTCGACTTGCACGAGGGCCGCCTGGACGTCGGGTGAAACCTCGCCCTCGGCGGGACCGGCGGCGCGGGCCGGGGCGACAAAGGCCGGCGCGAAGACGAGCAGAAGCGCGGCCGCGAGCGGACGCAGTCTAAGGGAGAGGAAGGCCCCGGGGGAGATCAGCGACATGGCGATAAGTTTGGGAAAAGAGGTTAACGAAGATTAGAGCGGGCTCGGCAGGAAAGCGCACGCGGCGTCGGCCGACATCATGATGCCGGCTCAGTCGCCCGAGTAGTCGCGGGTGACGTCGAGCGCGATTTGCACGGAGCGTCCGCCTCGCAACACGGAAAGGACGAGACGGCGGGGCCCGCCGTTGGCCAGACCGGCCAGGGAGCGCGCGTGAATACCGCGGACATCGTCGAGCGAGCGGACGTCGACGCCGTTTATCTTCAGCAGGATGTCGCGCGGAACGAGTCCGCTGCCCGAGGCGTTGCCCGGGCTGCGCACGCCGAAAACGTAGACGCCTTCGGAGCGCTGAAAGTGGAGGTCGGGCACTTCGAACTGGTTGATCGCCTTGACGGAAAAATCCCAGCGCGGGCAGGCAAGTTCTTCGCCGAGCACGCGGCCTTTGACGCGCGGAGAAAGCGAGAGCTCCAGAGCTTGCCCGTCTCGCTGAACGGTGAGCCGGGCCGGGCGGTCGACCGGCAGAAGCGCGAGCCGACGCCGCACGTCGGGCAGGTTCTCCTCCATCAGCGCGACCACGGGCGCGCCGTCGATGGCGAGCAGACGGTCGCGGGCGAGGAAACCCGCCTCGCTGGCCGGGCTGTTCTCGTCGGTGCCGACGACGATGACGCCCTGGTCGCCCTCGAAGGTGATGTTGCGCTGGAAATCGCGCAGCGGCTGCAACTGGAGGCCGGTCCACGCCCAGCCGGCGTCGTCGCCGTCGCGCAGACGCGGGAGCACGATGGACACGACCTCGGCGGGGATGGCGAAGCCCATGTCGCCGCCCTGGGTCGCGCCGCGGGCGTTGATGCCGATCAGGCGCCCCTCGGTGTCGACGAGCGGCCCGCCGGAGTTGCCCGGGCTGATCGAGGCGTCGGTCTGTATCCAGGAACTGTATTCGCTGCCCTCCGGAAGGTAGCGCCGGGCGCATGCGACAATGCCGAAGGAAACGGAGCGGTTGAGGCCCCAGGGCGCGCCGAGAGCCATGACAAAATCACCCTCCTGCAAGCGCGTGGAATCGCCGAGCTTGGCGAAGGGCACGGTCTCGCCGGCCGGAAGCCGCAGGCGAACGAGCGCCAGATCGGTGTCCTTGTCCTGCCCGACGATGTCGGCGGCGAAAGCGCGTCCGTCGTTGAGGAGGCAACGCACCTCGAGGGCGCGATTGACGACATGCCAGTTGGTGACGAGTTCGCCGTCGGCGGAAACGAGGACCCCGCTCCCGGAGGCGTTCACCCGAAGGCGCTGGCCGAGCTCGTTGTTCTCCACGACGCAGCGCAGGTAGACGACGGACGGGAAAACGGTTTCCTTGGCGCGGTTGACCACCTGGCGAAAGTCGGAGGGAAGCAGCTCCGGCCGCGTTCCGGCGCGGAGAGCCGGGGAAAGCGCGAGCAGGCCGACGACGCATATAAATGCGGATCGCAGAACGGACGTGCGAGACGGCGCGGCATGTCGCGAAGAAAGTGACATGCGCGGTAAAGTTCCGCCCAAGCCCATCAGGCACAAGCCCGTAGCACGGCGCGCGCGAAACATTCCAAAAAGGGCGGGAGTCAAGGCGCGCCTCGGATCGTCCAAACAAAAAGGGCGCCGGATCGGCGCCCTTGAAAACCGTCCGCGAAGCGAATCTCCGCGAAAGGAAACGAGATGTAGTTGGGAAATCGTTACGATTACTGGCCCAGCACCCAGGCGAAGATGAGCGGGGCGACGATGGTGGCGTCGCTCTCGACGATGAACTTGGGCGTCTTCTGGCCGAGCTTGCCCCAGGTGATTTTCTCGTTCGGCACGGCGCCGGAGTAGCTGCCGTAACTCGTGGTGGAGTCGCTGATCTGGGAGAAGTAGCCCCAGAGCGGCACTTCGGGGCGGTCGAGATCCTGGTGCAGCATGGGAACGACGCAGATCGGGAAGTCGCCCGCGATGCCGCCGCCGATTTGGAAGAAGCCGATGGAGCCTTCGCCGTTTTTGAGCAGCTTGGCGCTCTTGGTATACCAGTCGGCGAGCCAGGTCATGTATTCGATGCCGGTGCGGACGGTGTGGACGTTCTTGATTTCGCCGGTGATGACGCGGCCGGCATACATGTTGCCGAGGGTGGAGTCTTCCCAGCCCGGGACGATGATGGGGAGGTTTTTCTCGCAGGCGGCGAGCATCCACGAGTTCTTGGGGTCGATCATGTAGCTCTTCTTGAGCTTACCCGTGCGGAGGACCTTATACATGAACTCGTGCGGGAAGAAGGGCGTGCCGGCCTTGTCGGCGGCGATCCACTCCTCGGCGACGGCGGCCTCGATGCGGCGCATGGCCTCGCCCTCGGGGATGCAGGTGTCGGTCACGCGGTTCATGTGGCGGTCGAGGAGGGCCTGCTCGTCGGACGCGGTGAGATCGCGGTAGTGCGGCACGCGCTCGTAGTAGTCGTGGGCGACGAGGTTGAAGATGTCCTCCTCGAGGTTGGCGCCGGTGCAGACGATGGCGTGGATCTTGTCCTGGCGGATCATCTCGGCGAGGGAGATGCCGAGCTCGGCGGTGGACATGGCGCCGGCGATGGTGACGAGCATCTTGCCGCCGGCCTTGAGGTGGTTCTCGTAGCCCTTGGCGGAGTCGATGAGGGCGGCGGCGTTGAAGTGCCGGTAGTTGTGGGCGAGGAACTGCGAGATCGGGCCCTTTTTGGCGGCGATCTTGGCGTTGATGATCTCGGTGAGGAGGGTCTGGCGCTTGGCGGCTTTTACTTTGTGGGCCATGATTGGGAAATAGTTGGGGCGAGTGAGGGGCGGGGCGCCGGGCGCGGGCAACAAAAAAGCCGACGCGAAACCGCGTCGGCATGAGAGGGGCCGCGACCGGACGAAGCCGGCCGCAAGGCGACGGAAGAAGGGTTCAGGCCTTCTTTTGGTCGTCGGTCTTTTGCTCCGTGGGCTGCTTGTCGGCGGACTTTTCGCCAGAGCAGGTGCCATTGCAGGCATAGGAGGCGGAAGCGAGGGAGACGGCGACGAGGGCGAGGACGAGTTTCTTCATGGGTCGTGAGTTTTTGTTGTTTTGGGAGACGCTGCCTGGAGAAGAAAAGCTCCTCGAAGGCGAGCGATAGCTTATGACGTTATCGCAGGGCGCAAGGTTTCGAGAGTGGAAAATGAGGGGGGATTTTCGAGGGGGGTGCGATCACGCCGCCCCGTGCAGACGTAACCAGCAACTATGGGCGCCCCCCCCCCTTCGGCTCGATTCCCGGGCCTCGGGCCGTGAACCCTGAGCAGGTGAGACACGCCGGAGAAAACTTCAACGCCGCCCACCTTAACGCCGCACAGGCTTCTTCGGGGTAGATCAACCAACAACGCCCCGACCCTTTCGGATTCCACCCCGGCCGGAGTCCGCCCCCTTTCCAGTCAGAAGCATCCAGACGTTGGTTGACGGGCATTGACGCTGTCGCGAATCAGGCCGGTCTAAGGCGCGGAGGCGCGAAGCACAGTGGCCGACATCGAAAAGTATCGGACGGCCCTACACCGCAGGATGCGTCGTAAGAGCTACACGTCGGGAGCCCGGTCTTGCGACCTTGCGACCGGATCGAGCTACTCGGCGGCCGGCGGGACGAAAACGCGGAATTTGCCAACGCCAAGGGTAATGGCTGCGAGCGCGTCGGTATCGGCGTGACCGGTCGTCTTGAGTTTGAACGAAGCGATTACCCCAACTGGTTCTCCGGCGTCGGTTTTAACCACCAGATTATTGGTAATGCCGCCGTAGCCACGGGCTTCGGTCGCGCCAGGAAGGGTGACGACGAGACGGTAGAAGCGGTTTTCGGCAACACTGCCGAAAGCTCCACTCGAAGTGGCGGCGACACGAAGGCGTCCGTTGAGCACCTGCGCGAGAGGCTCCAGATACAGAACCTCATTTAAGGGCACGCGTTCACCGGACGTATGCACCGCAACGAAGGAAAACGCGCCGGTGGTATCCGATGCGAAGCGCGCATCATAGACGCACTTGAGGCTCCATCCGGTCGCCTCGGGCAGAAGCCCGGCGCTCACGAGATGATCGATGAGCTCCTTGTTGCCGAAGCGCGTCTTGAGCGGAGTCGTGCGCCGGTAGGCGCCGGAGGTGACGAAAGCGGACTCCGTGTCCAAAACCCCCGAGATAGTAACGACCGCGTCCATCCAACGTCTCGGTGTTTCCGGCTCCGGCTCGGGTTCCGGATCGGGCGTCACAACCAAGTCGGAAGGCTGTAGGACCAGATTATCGTAGGAGCCGAAACTTTCTGTTTCCAAACTGACCAGCCCACGAAAGGTGTCCGGAAAAGTGAAGGTCTGGTAGTCGACGAGGGAACCGGTGCCGTCGACCACGCCATCGGTAGTGAAGGTGACGGAAACGGTCGAAGCATCCGCCTTGCGACCGGTGAACGTGAAGGTCTGTGGCGAAGGAAAAACGGTGCTATATTCGGCGAGATCGATGCGGAGCGCATCGAAGGCCGACCCGCCGATCCGGGTAATCTTGCAAGAGTCCTGAGAGAGTAGCGCCAGATGCGTCGTGCCGTTGTTAGGACGATTGGAAGTCGCAGGGCCGACACGTCCCATGTGGTAGGGAGCCTGCGTCGCCAACGGGCCGAGAGGCTGGAAATGATATCCCGCCTCATCGTATTGCGCCATCGCGTAGTGGGTCCCGGAAGGCTGCACGGGCGGTCCCTCGAATCCGATCATGACTTCGCTGGCGCGGCCACAAACGAGGAACAGCGAAAGACTGGATGCGGCCAAGAGATAGCGAAGCATTTGGACAATCAGCCCATTGGGGCCGATGCGGGCAAGGCGATCTTCGGGCGCTGGCGATTTCGCAGGCATAGGCCCAAAACATGAAGAAGCCTCACGCGCCTGAAACGCGTGAGGCTGGGAGGGAGCACCGTTTTCGGCAGAGACAGGCAGCTAAACTGCGCTGGCGGCGACGGGAACTTTGGTCGCATCGAAGGCGTAGACACGCTTCGGGAAGTCGGCGGTCGGGGGATGCGGCACGACCTTCCAGAACTTGCCGAGCGAGGCGTCCCAGTTCTCGACCAAGCTTTGCGCGTGCTTGCTGCCGGTCAGGCGGAAGTGCAGCGCGATGAGGTTGCGGAGGCTGTCGCTCTCCTCGCCTGCGGCGAGGCGCTCGAGGCCGATCATGGCGGGGTTGATCTTCTTTTCGAAGCCACCCTTCTCGTCGTAGACGAAGGCCAGGCCGCCGCTCATGCCGGCGCCGAAGTTCACGCCCGTCTCGCCGAGGATCACGACCAGGCCGCCGGTCATGTATTCGCAGCCGTGGTCGCCCGCACCCTCGACCACCGCGGTGGCGCCGGAGTTGCGGACGGCGAAGCGCTCGCCGGCGCGGCCCGCGGCGAAGAGGTGGCCGCCGGTGGCGCCGTAGAGGCAGGTGTTGCCGATGATGGACTGGTCCTTCCACACGAAGGTCTCGGACTGCTTCGGGCGAATGATGATCTCGCCGCCGTTGATGCCCTTGCCGACGTAGTCGTTGGCCTCGCCGTTGAGGGTGAGGCGCACGCCATTGACGAGGAAGGTGCCGAAGCTCTGGCCGGCCGAACCGGTGAAGGTGAGGTCGATCGTCTTCGAGGGCAGGCCTTCGTCGCCGTTATAGAGCGCGATCTGGCCGGAGAGCATCGTGCCGACGTCGCGGTTGACGTTGGTGATCTTGTAGGAGCGGACGAGGCTGTTGGACATCTTGAGGAGGACGTCGCGCGCCTCCTGCACGATGGCCTCGTCGAGCGAGCCCTCGTTGCCGAAGCGTTCGTTGCGCTCGCGGGTGTGGTAGCGGTCGAGCTCGCCCGAGGGATCGGGATTGTGGAGCAGGCCGCCTAGGTTGAGGAGCTTGGTCTTCGGGTTGGCGGGATCGTCGATTTGCTCGAGGAGGTCCACGCGGCCGATGATATCGTTGAGCGTGCGCGCGCCGAGCTTGGCGAGGTAGTGGCGGACGTCCTCGGCGACGGCGTTGAAGAAGTTGATGATGTTCTCGGGCTTGCCGCGGAACTTGGCGCGCAGGTCCTCGCGCTGGGTGGCGACGCCGACCGGGCACGTATTCAAATGGCAAACACGGAACATGGCGCAGCCGCCGGCGATGAG
>CAMLQS010000089.1 GCA_946482165.1 uncultured Verrucomicrobiota bacterium
CACCGTCCGCGCCGGCGGCCTCGTCACCCTCGCCGCCCCCCTTGACGCCCCCCGACGCTTCTTCCGCCTCGTCCTTTCGGAAAACTAACACCCCGCCAATTCCGAACGTAGCGGAACGGCGGAGCCGTTTCGTCTGTCCCTCCGCCTCGCTCGCCCCCCTCACTCCCTCCTCCCTCCAACATGCACTATCGCACCTTCGGCCGCCTCGGCTGGAAAATCTCTGAAATCGGCTTCGGCGCCTGGGCCCTCGGCGGCGGCGCCTGGGGCTCGCAAGACGACCGCGACTCCCTCGCCGCCCTCCACGAGGCCCTCGACCTCGGCGTCAACCTCATTGACACCGCCGCCGGCTACGGCAACGGCCGCAGCGAACGCGTCATCGCCCGCGCCCTCGCCGAGCGCCGCGACCGCCAGCGCGAACACGTTTACCTCGTCACCAAGACCCCGCCCGTCGCCGGCAACTGGCCGCCCCAGCCGCACGAAAACGTCGAGGACCGCTACCCCGAGTCCCACCTCCGCGCCAACCTCGAGGAACGCCTCCGCGAACTCGGCGTCGACTGCATCGATGTTCTCCTCCTTCACGTCTGGTCGCGCTCCTGGAACCGCGACCCCGCCCCGCTCGCCGTCCTCGAACGCTTCAAGCAGGAGGGCAAGATCCGCGCCTACGGCATCTCCACGCCCGACCACGACCAGGACCAGCTCAACACCCTGCTCGCCGCCGGCCGCCTCGATGTCGTGCAACTCGTCTACAATCTCTTCGAACAACAACCCGCCGCCGAGGCCCTTCCTCTCGCGCAAGAAAGCGGCGCCGCCGTCATGGGACGCCTCGTCTTCGACGAGGGCGGTCTCACCGGCAAGCTCGACCCGGAAAAACCCTTCCCGGCCGACGATTTTCGCAGTCGCTACTTCGGCGGCGACCGCCTCGCCCGCACCGCCGAGCGCGTCGCGCTCATCCGCGAAGACCTCGCCGGCACCGGCGTCGAATTGCCCGCCGCCGCGATCAAGTTCGCCCTCGCTCACCCGGCCATGAGCACGGTCATCCCCGGTATGCGCAACGCCGCCCAAGCCCGCGCCAACGTCGCCATCTCCGACCAGCCCGACCTCGCGCCCGAGCTCCTCGCCCGCCTCCGCCGCCACATCTGGCTCCGCGGCAACTGGCACGCCGGCAAATAACCCGCCGCACGCTCCCCGCGCTTACAGTTGCCAGCCTTCACCCCGGCCGGCCTGATGCCCGCCTTCTCATGCTCTTGCGCGGACAACCCGGATTCGAAGAACTGCTCGTCGGCGAGGCGCGCTCGCTCGGCCTCGCCGCGACCGCCCAAGGCGGCGGTTGGGCCCTCGTCGCCACCTCCTCCGCCTCGCCCGCGCCCGCCTCGCTCGATCTCTGCTTCGCCTACGCCGCCCACCTCGCCCCCGTCGAGATCGCCGGCGAAACCGTCAACGCCCTCGCCGCCCGCCTCCTCGACCACTTCCTCGCCAGCGCGCGCGACGAACGCTTCGACGCCGCCTGGCCCTGCGTCTTCACCACCGCCGCCGGCCTCGACGGACTCGGCCGCCGCGCCGACGCCGTCGCCACCGCCTTCGCCGAGCTCCTCAAAAAACGCATGGGCCGCGTCGCTCGTCTCGCCACCCCCGACCTGCCCCGCGCCCTCGGCCCCGCGCACGGTCTCTTCGTCCACTTCGTCGATTTCAAAAAAGCCCTCGTCTCGCGCGACCTGATCCTCGGCGGACAACGCCGCATGGCCGACGACGACCTCGCCCCCTCGCGCAGCTACCTGAAAATCGAGGAGGCCTACGCCGTCCTCGGCCGCGAGCCCGCCCCCGGCGAACTCGTCGTCGACCTCGGCGCCGCCCCCGGCGGCTGGAGCTACTCCGCCGCCAAACGCGGCGCCCGCGTCATCGCCCTCGACAACGGCCCGCTCAAAGGCGGCGCCCTCGACAACCCGCTCATCGAGCACCGCCGCGCCGACGCCTACGGCTACCGCCCGGAGCCCGGCCAACGCGCCGACTGGATGTTCTGCGACCTCGTCGACGATCCTCACCACGTCCTGCGCAACCTCGTCGTCCCGTGGCTCGAAAACGCCTGGTGCCGCCGTTTTGTCGTCATCCTGAAATTCGGCCGCGTCGACGCCCTCGCCCTCCTCCGCGAAGTCCGCGCCCCCGACTCGGTCTTCTCCCGCCGCGCCCCCGGCACCCGCGTCCGCCACCTCTACCACGACCGCGAAGAGTTCACCCTCGTCGGAGAACTCTCCGGCTAAGCATCCGGTTAAACCCCGGCTCCCCCAAGCTCCCGCTCCGACGCTAAACTCCGGCTCCATGCCCCTCGCTTCCAGCTCCTTGCTTCCATGAGCCTCGCTTCCGAACTCACCCTCTGCGGCCTCGCCAACGTCCAGACCCGCTTCGCCAAGGACCCGGGTTCGATCAAGCGCCTCTTCTTCGACGAAGCCACCAGCCGCAAACTCGGCCCGATGTGCAAGGCCCTCGCGGCCGCGAAAAAAGTCTACCGCTGCGTCCTCCCCGCCGAGTTGGAAAAAATCGCCGGCACCATGCACCACGGCGGCATCGTCTGCGTCGTGTCCGCTCCGCCCATCCCCGCCCCGCTCGCCAAAGACATCGCCGCCTGGGCCGCCGCCAAGACGCCGCTCGTGGTCCTTGATCGCATCGGCAACCCGCACAACCTCGGCGCCATCGCCCGCTCCGCCGCCTTCTTCGGCGTCGGACACATCATCGTTCCCGCCCACCCCTCCGCCGCGCTCCCCGGCGAATCCGCCTACCGCGTCTCCGAAGGCGGCCTCGAACACATCAAGGTCTGGCGCGTGCCCACCCTCCCCGTCTTCCTCGGCGCCCTCGCCGGCGTGGGTTACGACGTCCTCGGCGCCGCCGCCCGCGGAGGAGCCCCCATCGCCCGCCACCCCGCCGGCAAACCCCTCGCCCTCGTCCTCGGCAACGAGGAGCACGGCCTCGCCCCCGAGGTTTCCAAGGCCTGCACCGGCCTCGTCACCCTCGCCGGCACCGGCAAAGTCGAATCCCTCAACGTCTCCGTCGCCGCCGCCATCCTCCTCCACGCCCTGATCGGCCGGCGCACCTCCGCTTAAACCGTGAGATTTCCCCTTCCCCTCTCGACGCTCGCCATCGTCTCGCTGGCCGCCGCGGCCGCGGCCGAAACAGCCACCGAACTCGTCCCGCCGGTCGCCCTCCCGCCCCTCGTCGTCAGCGCCACCCGCGCGCCGCAGGACCCCGCGACGCTTCCGCTCGCCATCGACGTCGTATCCGCTGATTCGTTACGCGAATCCCCCTCCCTCGCGCTCGACGACACCCTGCGCCGCTCCGCCGCCTTCTCGCTTTTCCGCCGCTCAGGCTCCCTCACCGCCAACCCCACCGCGCAAGGCGTTTCTCTCCGCGGCATCGGCCCCAGCGGAGCCAGCCGCGCCCTCGTCCTTCTCGACGGGGTGCCGCTCAACGACCCCTTCGGCGGCTGGGTCGCCTGGACCAAGCTCCCCTCCGCCTCCCTCGACCGCGCCGAGATCGTCCGCGGCGGCGGCTCCTCCGCCTGGGGCGGCAGCTCCCTCGGCGGCATCGTCCACCTGCTCTCGTCCCCCCTCCTCGACGCCCCGACCGGCGGCTCCGCCACCGCCACGCTAGGCGACTACCGCACCCGCGGCGCCGACACCACCGCGACGGTCGCCACCGACTCCGGCCGCGACGCCTTCCGTGTCGACGCCGCCACCTTCGCCACCGACGGCGTCCGCCTGGTTCGCGATCCCGGCAATGTCGACACCCCGGCCGACCTCGAAACCTCCCGCGGCCAACTTTCCTGGGCCCATCGTATCGGCGAAACCACGACGCTCGCGACCACCGCCCGCGCCTGGCGCGAGGACCGCGGCAACGGCACCCCCTACCAGCAAAACGCCTCCGAAGAGTTCTTCGCCTCCGCCACGCTCTCCGGCGCGCCGCACACCGACTCCTCCACGCCCGCCGCCGTCTCCGCGTGGTCGATCGCGCTCTACGCCCAGGACCAGGACTACCGCAGCACCTTCTCCGCGGTGAACGCAGCGCGCACGACCGAAACGCCCGCCAGCGACCAATACTCCGTCCCCGCCACCGCCGCCGGACTCTCCGCGCAACTCACCTTCGGCGACGCGACCGACACCGACGCCGCGCTCACCACGCTCGGCGCCGACGCCCGCCACGTCGACGGCGAGACGCGCGAGTATTTTTTCTACGACGCCCCCTCGTCCGACTTCCTCCGCGAGCGCCGCGCCGGCGGCGCCCAGACCGTCGCCGGCCTCTTCGCCACGCACACACGCCCTATGGCGCCCGATGTCACGCTCACGCTCGGCGCGCGCTATGACACCACTTGGCGCGCCGACGGCTTCCGCCGCGAAACCACCCGCGCCACCGGCGCCGAGCTCCTCGACGAAACCTACGACGACCGCGACGACGAATCCTTCTCCCCGTCCGCCGGCCTTGCCTGGCGCGTCACCGACACGCTCACCGCCCGCGTCGCCGCCTACTCGGCCTATCGCACCCCCACGCTCAACGAGCTCTACCGCCCCTTCCGCGTCGGGCCCGTCACCACCCGCGCAAATCCGGATCTGGACCCCGAGACCCTCAACGGCGGCGAACTCGGCCTCGCCTACGCCTCGCGCGACACCCTCCGCGGCGTGCGCGCGACCGTGTTTCAAAACAACCTCTCCGACGCGGTCGCCAACGTCACCACCGGCCCGAGCCTGCGCCAGCGTCGCAACCTCGACTCCGCCCGCATCCGCGGCCTCGAGCTCGGCGGCCATTTTTCCCCTTCGGCCCTCCCCTCGCTTCGCCTAGATGCCGATTATCTCCTTTCCGACGCCCGCGTCCGCTCCGGCGGCTCCGGCGCGAGCGCCCTCGACGGCAAGCGCCTCGCCCAAGTCCCCCGCCACACCCTTTCCGTCGGCGCCGCCTGGCAGGCCACCCGCGCCTTGGACATCGATCTCCGCGCCCGCTGGTTTTCCGAGCAATTCGAGGACGACTTGAACACCCTCCCGCTCGCCTCCGCCACGCGCCTCGATTTCGCGACGCACTACGCCTTCACCCCGCGCCTCCGCCTCACTCTCGCCGTCGAAAACCTCCTCGACGCCGAGATCGAAACCGGCCGCACCGCCACCGGTGTCATCAGCGTGGCTCCGCCCCGCCAGGCGCGGGCGGAGCTAACCTACGCTTGGTAGCCAACACTGATCGACGGAGAAGGGAGCCGCGCCCTCACGTTGCCGCGGTCGCTCCGCGTCCTCTGGACGCCCACGCGGCGCATATACCTTGTTTTAGGTAAACGTCCGCGTGGAGGCGCGCCGGCCTCACGGGGAATCTCCCGGCGTTCTCCAAGCACGCCGCGCGTTAGGCGCGGTCCCGGCGCGGAGCCCATCCCCATGTCTTTCCACCTAGGGCCCCTTCGGACCGAGCTTCCGCGGTCTTCATGGCGGGATCGCCCCCGACCGGATCATTCCGACGCGGAAAGGTTCGCCGCTCCCTTCCGCCGCGACGACCGGCTTCGTTCCGAAAGCGGCGCCCGCAACGTTCCGCTTCCGGCAATTTCAACCAACCGGGCCGTTCAAGAAACTCGGTAAACGGACGTCTCCCTTTATGTCCCGCTTCTTCTCACGCAGTGCGCGGATCGCGCTCTGCCTCTCGGGTGCCCTCGCCGTGGTTTGGTGGTCGGCTTCCCCTCGCATTGAGCTCGCGGCAAAAGCCCCGCAGCCCGTCGCGCTTTCGAGGCAAACAACCTCGGCCCCGGCCGAGCCGACCGCCGCCGCGACAGCCCCGGCCACGCCGCCCGCGTCCGTCCACGCCGCAAACGCGCCTTCCTCGCCGGCCGCATCGCGGCTGCTTGCGCTCAACGTCGAAGCCAAAGTTTCCCGCGCGTCCGCGGCCGTCGTCGATCGCTGGTCGCGGGCCCAAACGCTCCTGCGCGACGAATTCACATCCCCCGCCGACGCCTCGCTGCGCTACCGCGTCCGCATTGTCCGCGCCGACTTTAAGCATCCCCTCCTCCGCATCGAGGAACTCTGGCAAACCGACGCGGCCGCCGCCAGCGAGCGCCTTCTCGCGCAGACCGCCATGGTCGCGGACCACCTCGTGGCCAAACCCGCCCCCGGCGTCGACGACGCCGCCTTCCTCGCCGCGGTCGCCTCCGCGGGCGGCTCCGTCCGCGCCCGCAAGCCCGCCTCCGGCATCTATCTCGTTTCCTTCCCCGCCGAGACCGTCGACGCCCTGCCCGCCGCCATCGCCGACCTGCGCACCGTCCCCGGCCTCCTCCGCATTGCCGAGCCCGACTACATCGTCCACGCCGCCCTGACTCCGGCCGACCCGAGCTACTCCCAGCTTTGGGGCCTCCACAACACCGGCCAGACCGGCGGCGTCGCCGACGCCGACATCGACGCCCCCGAGGCGTGGGACATCTCCGTCGGCTCCCGCTCTGTTCTCGTCGGCGTGATCGACACCGGCATCGACCACACCCACCCCGACCTCGCCGCCAACATCTGGACCAACCCCGGCGAAATCGCAGGCAACGGCATCGACGACGATGCCAACGGCTACGTCGACGACACCCGCGGCTGGGATTTTTTCAACAACGACAACAACCCTTCCCATGACGACGACCATCATGGCACACATGTCGCCGGCACTATCGGCTCCACGGGCGGCACCGGCATCGGCGTCGTCGGCGTCGCCCACGAGGTCTCGCTCGTCCCGCTGAAGTTCCTGGGGGCCAACGGCGGCGCCACCTCCGACGCGATCGAGGCCGTCGCCTACTCCACCGCCATCGGCGTCAACCTGACCTCAAACTCCTGGACCGGAAGCGGCTTTTCGCAAGCGCTCTCCGACGCCATTTCCTCCGCGGGCGCGGCGGGCAAACTCTTCGTCGCCGCCGCCGGCAACAACGCGGTCAACACCGACTTGACCCCCGACTACCCCGCCAGCTTTCCGCTCGCCAACATCATCTCCATCGCCGCCACCGATCATGCCGACGCGCTCGCCAGTTTCTCCAACTACGGGGCGACCTCCGTCGACCTCGGCGCCCCCGGTGCGAACATCCACAGCACCTCGCCGGGAAGCGCCTACCGCACCCTCAGCGGCACCTCGATGGCCGCGCCGCATGTCGCCGGCGCCGCCGCCGTCCTCCTCGCCCACGCCGGCCCGCTTTCTCCCGCCGACTTGAAGGCTCTGCTCCTCGATCATGGCGACAGCATCCCCGCCCTCGCCGGCCGCACCGTCACCGGAAAAAGGCTCAACCTCGCCGCCTCGCTCGCCGCCACCGGTCCCGCCGATCCGCTCTCCATCGCCAGCTCCGGCATCACCACTTTTTCCGGCTCCCTCGGAGGCGTGTTCACCCCCGCCTCGCTCTCCTTCACGCTGGGAAACACCGGCTCCGCGCCGCTCTTTTGGAACGCCTCGCAAGACACCCCCTGGCTCTCGCTCAGCCCCGCCTCCGGCTCGCTCGCGGCCGGCGACTCGGTGAACGTCGTCGTCACGCCGACCGTCCTGACCGCGACTCTCGCCGTCGGCCGCCACCAGGCAGCGCTCGCCTTCACCAACCGCACCACCGGCGTCACGCGCACCCGCTCGGTCGGCATCGAGGTCGGCCCGCTCACCGAAACCGTTTTCGCCGAGGACTTCGAGACCGGCGCCCTCGCCCCCGCCCGCTGGACCGTCACCGGCACCGGGGCCTACCGCACCCGCGTCACCACGCTCCACGCCCCGCACTCCGGCACCCACCACCTCACGCTCGACACCGCGGACACCAGCCTTCTCTACGCCCGTAACGAGGCCACCGTCGCGCTCGACCTCTCCGGTCGCTCAGGGCTCACGCTTTCGTTCTGGGCTAAAATCGTGGGGGACGAGCCCGAGGCCCCGCCAACCAATCCATTCACCGGCTACGCGAATTTCGACGGCCTCGCCGCCAGCATCGACGGGGTGACCTGGCACGAGATCCAGGCCCTGCGAACCCCGGCGGCGGACGATGTCTGGCAAAAATTCGCCCTCGACCTCGACGCCGTTTTCGCTGCTCGCGGCCTCGCCTACGGCCCCGCCGTGCGACTCCGCTTCAACCAATACGACAACTACCAAATGCCCTCGGACGGCGTCGCCATCGACGACATCGTCCTTGAGCGCGTCCACTCCCGCTCGCTCATTCTGAGCGCTCCCGCTTCGCTCGCGGAAAACGCATCCCCCGCCGCCGCCACGCTGACCGCCAGCCCGGCGCCTTCCGCAAACCTGGTCGTTTCCCTCGTCTCCTCCGCCTCCGCGTCTCTCTCCACTCCCGTCACCGTCACGATACCCGCCGGCCAGAGCTCGGTGACCTTCTCCCTGACGCCCGGAAACGACACCCTCCTCAACGGTTCTCGCCCCGTAGCGCTCACCGCCTCCGCCCCCGGCTGGGGCGGCGGGGCCGCCATCGTCCGGGTCGACGACAACGAATCCGCCACGCTCGCCCTGTCGCCCCCCGCCTCCGCCCGCGAAGGCGACTTACCCGTCGTCGCCACCCTCACCGCCAGCGCGGCGCCCGCGACCGACGTCGTCGTCTCGCTCTCCGTCGATTTGCCCGCCCAGGCCTTTGTTCCTCCCTCCGTCGTCCTGCCCGCGGGCCAGACTTCCGTCACCTTCCCCGTCAGCATCACCGACGACGCCCGCATCGACGGACCGGCCACGGTCGCGTTGTTCTCCTCGGTCCCCGGTTGGGGTTCCGCCGGAACCACCTTCGTCATCGATGACAACGAGAGCGTCGTCCTCACCGTTTCCGCCCCCGTCGATCTTCGAGAAGGTCAGGCCGCGGCCCCTGTTATCGTCGGCGTTTCCGGGGTCCTGGTCGCGCCGTTGACCGTCACGCTCGGCCTCGACGACACCACCGAACTCTCCCTGCCCGCCACCGTCGCTATCCCCGCGGGTCAAAGCCGCGTGTCCGTCCCCATCGACGTCCTCGACGACTCCGAAACCGACGGCCCTCAGACCATTCGCCTCCACGCCGCCGCTCCTGGCTTCGTCGCCGCCTCGGTCGATCTCGTCGTCGCCGACAACGACCCCCACCACTTCACCCTCGCCCCCGTCGCCTCTCCCCGGATTCGCGGCGCGTCCTTCCCCGTCTCTCTCGCCGTCCGCGACATCTCGGGCGCCATCATCCCCGGCCACACCGGCACCGTCGCGCTCGCCGCGACCGACGCGACCGGCGCGTCCGTCGCGATCACCTCCCAGGCCGGCGCGGGCTTCGTCCAAGGGATCTGGTCCGGCCCCGTCACGGTCTCCTCGTTTGCCAGCGGCGTCAGGCTCACGTTAACCGACAACGGCGGGCGCACGGTCACCAGCAACGCCTTCGACGTCGGATCCGGTCCGTTCCACCAGCTCGTCTGGGACCCGGTCGCTTCGCCGCAAAAAACCGACACGCCCTTCACCGCCACTGTCCGCGCGGTCGACGTCGTCGGCAATCCCGTTACCGACGTCTCCAGCCCCCTGTCGCTCGCCTGTAAAAGCGGGGCCGAGACCGTCGAGATCCTCTCCTGGACGCGTTATGTCAGGCTCCTCGCCAACACAGAATACGACAACACGAAGGCCGCGATCGCCTCCGGCTTCACCGCCTTCCGCGAGACCGCGACCAACGCCACCACCGCCGCCGCGCTGGAGGCCGCGCTCATCGGCAAGCACGTGTTCCTCGTCCCCGAGCAGCGAACCGCCACCCCGGGTGTCATCGGAACACAAGGCGCGACCTTCGCCTCCGTTCTCCAAGCCTTCGTCGCCCGCGGCGGCATCGTCATCGCCTGCTCCTACGCCACCAACGCCACTGACGAGCACCTCCTCTCCGGCGCCGGGCTTCTCTCCGCCGCCCGCTCCGGTGCCTCCAACGCGGCCAAGGTGACGAGATCCGCCGACACCGCGCTCAACGCCGGCGTCGCCACCCCTTTCGACGGCGCCAACATCGCCGGGTTCGCCGCGCCTGCGGACGCCGTCGTATCCCTGCGCGTCGCTCCAAACGGCGCGGCGGTCGTGCTCTCCCGCTCCATCGGGTCCGGGCGCGTCATTCTGATCGGCACCGATTTCAACAGGCTCGGCACGGGCATGGACCGGGTGATCGCCAACGCAGTGGCGTCCGCCGGCGGCGCCGGCGGCGCCTCGCTCCCCGTCCGCTCCGCCCCGGCCGCGCTGGTAAACGGCGCGTGGACCGGCTCCATCGCCATTCCCTTCGAAGCCGGCTCCGCCCACCTGGTCGCCACCGCCTCTTTCGGCGCGACGGCCGCCAGTTCGACCTTCGGCGTCGTCGCGGCCACCCCGCCGACCGGCGATACCTCCGGCGCCGCCCTCACGCTCTCCCTGCCCGCGCAAGCAGCGGAAGGAGCCTCGGGACTCTCCGGCTCGGTCTCCGTCCCCGTCGCGCCGACGGGCGATCTCGCCGTCGCACTCGTCGCCTATCCGTCGGCGAAGATCGCGCTCCCCGCCTCCGTGATCCTCCCCGCCGGACAGACCTCCGCGTCCTTCACATTCTCCTGCCCGGACGACGCCTTTGTAGACGGGCCTCGCGCGATCGCCGTGATCGCCTCCGCCCCCGGACTCGCCGACGCGCGGGACGACGTGCTCCTCACGGACAATGAAACCACCACGCTCGTCCTCTCCGGGCCCGCCACCATCGCGGAAAACGCCGACCCCGCGAGGTTCACCGCCACCTTGGGCGCCCCCGTCCTAGGCAACATCACCTTGAAGCTCGCATCCTCCGTCCCCGCGTCGCTCCCGGTCCCGTCGACCGTGCTCGTCCCACTCGGCGCCACCCAGGCGGAGTTCCGCGCCACCCCCGTCGACGATTTCTTCGTCAACGGCACGCGTTCCGTCACACTATCCGCCTCCGTCCCCGGTTGGCCGGACGCATCCCTTCCGATCCAGATCTCGGACAACGAGTCCGGCGCCCTCTCCGTCTCGCCGACGAGCGTCGACATCTCTCTGTTCACGTCAGAAACCGGCACCCGCACGCTCACCCTTAAAAACGACGGCTCCTCCCCGATCAACTGGACCATCGCCGTCGGCATGCCCGGCGGCCCCACCGCCAGCGGTCCCGTCCCCGCGTCGGCCGGCACCCCGCCTTCCCTCGAGATGATTCTCGCCAATCTCAACGGCGCCCATGACGCCATTCGCGCGGCGATTCCGTCACGTTACGCCTTCCCCGAGGGAGTCTCCGGCACTTCCATCGTCACCGGAGGTGGCATGTATACTTATTATGGCGGCAACATGCTCTCCACCAGCCGTGCGCCCTCGATCTACCTGAACTATTCGGACAACGCCATTGTCGCGAATTCCTCCGCGCTCGGTCCCGGAGGACGTTACTTCACTCGCAAACTCGACGGCCTCTTCGTTTTCGCCGCCGACGTTTCCGGGCTCTCCTATTTCGATATCTCCGGCTACCTTGGCACCTTCTACCTTGGCACCTTCGGCCAAGGCTTCGCCGACACCGCTCTTCTCACTCAGACCCGCGGCTCCGCCACCTACAAGGGCTTCGTCAAACGTGTCTACGGCACCAGCGCGCCCTCGGTGAACCACCTCGTCATCGTCGCGGACAACGGCTCGGTCACCCACTCCGCCTCCGCCTACACCGGAGACGACGATCACCGCGTTTCAAACCTCTCCGGCATCACCCGGATCTACTACCTCCTTTACGCCGGCGCCTCGGGCGCCTGCATCGACGACACCGCCGCCGCCGCGATTTTTTACGCATTTCTCGACGCCGTGGACGTGCCTGATTTCGTTAAAGTCTCCCCGCTCTCCGGCAGCCTCGTCGCCTCGGCAGCTCAGAATGTCGAGGTCGCCTTCGACGCCACCGGCATCCCCCCGGGCGTCTATCGCCGCGAACTTCGCCTCGGCTCCGACTCCGCCGGCCAGCCCCGCCTCGCCATACCCGTCAGCCTTACGGTTCAGGACCGCGTCCTTCACCACTTCGAGTTCGATCCCCTGCCCGCCACCCTCACGCGCGGAGCCAGCCAGACCGTTCGCCTCCGCGCCGTCGACGAAGTCGGCCTGCCGGTCGTCACCTTCGACCGCCCGCTCACCCTGGTCGCCAACGGCGCCACCCTCGCCGCTCCCGTCGTCGCCTCCGACTGGATCAACGGAGTCTGGACCGGCCAAATCACGCCCGCCGCCTTTTCCGCCGCCGCGACGCTCTCCGTTAGCGATGGCGGCGTCTCCGGGGTTAGCTCCGCTTTCGTCGTCGGCACCGGGCCGCTCGCCAGCCTCGCCTGGAGCACTGTGCCTTCGCCCCAGGCGGTGGACACCCCCTTCCCCGTCACCCTGCAAGCCCAAGACGCCGGCGGCAACCTCCTCGACTCCTTCAACGGCACCGCCGCCCTCTCCGCGCTCCTGCCGCAAACGCTTCCCCAGATCGGCACCAACTACAGCGCTCGCACGCTCCCCTTCGGCTCCACCTACGGCCCGGTGCTTCGCCAGCAATCCCTCTACCCCGCCTCGCTCCTCGGCGGCGCCCGCCGCCTCGTCGGCCTCGGCCTCAATGTGTCCTCCCTCGGCTCCGCGACCACCTTCAACCAGTGGACCGTCCGCCTCAAACACAGCTCGCGGACCGACCTCGCCGACGGCCGCTTCGACAACACCGGTTGGACCACCGTCCATTCCTCCGACGCCCGCGTCTCCTCGACCGGCTGGATCAGTTTCCCCTTCTCCACCGCCTTCGACTACGACGGCTCCAGCGCGCTGCTCGTCGATTTCAGCTATCGCGGCACCTCCGCCTCGAATTCGATCTACGCGCACTACGCCCACGATTCCACCAAACGCACGATCTGGTCCCACGGTTCCGATGCCGCCGCCGATCCCGCGGGCTTTGTTTCCGGCACCGCCGACGCCTACCCGCCCATCATTCGCTTCACCGCCCAGTCGCCCGTCCCCGTCGCCGTCCGCCCTGGCTCGGTAACTTTGGCGAATGGCGCATGGAGCGGCTCCGTCTCCTTGTCCGCCCCCGGCGAGTCCGTGCAACTCCACGCCCTCTCCGCCAGCCCCTCCGTTCAGGGAGACAGCAATCCGTTCACCGCGACACCTGCCGCCCCGCCTCCCCTCGTCCTGCCCTACGAGGAAACCTTCGAATCTGGCGTGTTTTCCCCGATCTGGACCATCACCGGCACCAACTATCACCGATCCGTGATCCGAACCGACCTTTCGCCCCGGTCCGGCACGCGCCATCTCGTCCTCGACACATCTACATCGGTATTCGCCCGCAACGAGGCCACGCTCACCCTCGATCTCGCGAGCCGCACTGAAGTCGTCCTCTCCTTCTGGGCCAAGCGCCTCGGCAGCAGTCCGCTCCCCTTCCCGCCCCCATCCAACCCCTTCACCGGGAGCGCGGATTTCGACGGCGTGGCCATCAGCCCCGACGGAGTGACGTGGTATGAGGTCCAAGCACTCCGCCACCCGGAGCTTACCTCCACTTGGCAGCAGTTTACGGTCAACCTCGACCCAGTCATCGCCGCGCGCGGGTGGTCCTACACCGGCTCCTTCCGCATTCGCTTCAACCGTTTCGGCTACCGAAGCGCTCCGACCGACGCTATCGCCATCGATGACATCTCGATCACGACCGCGAGCCTGGCCGCCCCGACGCTCTCCCTGCCCGCGTCCGCGCTCGAATCCGACGCCCCCGTCTCCGGCACCCTGAGCATCGCCACGCCGGCGGCTTCCGACCTCGTCTTCACCCTTTCCTCCTCCGCCCCCGCCAAACTCGCCCTGCCCGCCACCCTCACTCTTCCCGCCGGCCAGACCAGCGTCGGCTTCGCGGCGGGGCCCATCGACGACAGCCTGCTCGACGGCCCTCGCCAAGTCGTCGTCACCGCCCAGCCCCCCGACGGCTCGAACCTCTTCCGTGGCTCCGCCACGCTGCGCATCGACGACGACGAGACGACCACCCTCGCGCTCTCCGTCTCCCCGACGAGCGTCTCCGAAACCGCCGCCACCACCACCGGCACCCTGACCCTCGGCGCCCCGCCGGACGGTCCGCTCCCCGTGGCTCTTTCCTCCTCCGATCCCACCGCCGCGACCGTCCCCGCCATAGTCTACGTCGAGGCCGGCAAGACCACCGCCACCTTCTACGTTAACCCGGTCGACGACACCAAACTCGACGGCCCTCAGACCACCACCCTCACCGCGACCCTCGGCTCCGCCAGCGCCGGCTCCGCGTGCACCGTCACCGACAACGAAACCGCCGTCCTCTCGATCTCCTCGGCCGGCGCCACCGAAGGCGTCCCCGGCACCGGCCAAGTGGTGATAGGCGGAACACTCCCTACTCCGCTTACCGTCGAACTCGTTTCCGCAAACCCAGCCCAGCTCGCCGTCCCGGCCAGCGTCATCATCCCCGCCGGCTCCAGATCGGCGAGTTTCACGCTCACCGCCGTCGACGACTCCGCCACCGACGGAACCATCGCCGTGCCCATCACTGCCAGCGCGACCGGGTTCCCCTCCAGGACCCAGTCGATCAACGCCCTCGACAACGAATTCCATCACTTCGCCATCCAGGCCTCGCCATCGACGCCCCAACTCGCCAACAGCGCCTTCCTCGTCCAGGTCTACGCGCGCACCATCGACAATACGCCCGCGCCCTTCTCCGGCGGCCTCGCGCTGAGCGCCGTCGCCGGCTCGGCCTCCCTTCCGCTCAGCCTGGGCACGATCCCCTTCGCCGGTCCGGAATGGTCTGGTCAGGTCAGCGTCAACGCCACCGCCAATGGTGTCACCTTGCGCGTCGACGACGGCGCCGGCCACACCGCCGTCAGCAGTTCCTTCGACGTCGTCATCGGGGCGCTCGATCGCTTCGCGTTCTCCACCATTGCCTCGCCGCAGACGGCGACATCCCCCTTCGGCGTCACCATCACGGCCGTCGACGCGGCGGGCAACCGGGTGAGCTCGTTCAACGGCTCCGCCACGCTCTCCGCCGTCGGCCCCATGCGCACTATCGGCACAGATTCCTATAGCGGCAGCGCCCCCTTGAACGGTATCCAGGCTCGCGCCCAGACGATCTACCTCGCCAGCGAGCTCGGCGGCCCCGGGCGACTCTCCGGTCTCGCGCTCCAACTGGGCACTCCGCCCGGCGCCGCCGCGGCGAACTTCACCCTCCGGATGAAGACCACAAGCCTTTCCGCCTACCCCTCCCCAGGCGTCTGGGAACCCACCGGCTGGACGACCGTCTACCAAGGCTCCCCGCTCATCCCCGCCGCCGGCTGGTGCCATTTCAGATTCACCACCCCCTTCGTCTACGACGGCGTCTCCAACCTCCTCGTCGACTTCAGCCACAGCGGGACCGCCTCCCTGCAAGGCCCTCCGAGGTGCTTTTCAACCACATCCAACCGCATGCTTTACCGTTCCCTCAGCGGACAGCCCAGTCCGCTCGGTTGGTCGGGTTCCTCCCCCCAGCCCTACCTCTCTTCACTCGTCCCCAACCTCCGGCTCTCCCTCGATCACGACACCGTCACCATTTCCCCCGCCACGACCGACGCCTTCGTCAACGGAGTCTGGAGCGGCGAGCTCACCCCCTCCGCCGCCGGCCTGAACATCGCCATCCACGCCACGTCCGGCACCGCCTCCGGCGTTTCGAATTCGTTCGAAATCGTGGCGGCTTCCAAACCCGACACCGACTCCGACGGCCTCCCCGACGCCTGGGAAACCGCCCACGGCCTCGACCCCGCCTCCTCGTCGACGACCCAGGGCCGCCTCGGCGATCCCGACGGCGACGGCCTGCCCAACCTCCTCGAATACGCCTTCGGCCTCGATCCTCTCGCCTTCGACGCCAACCCCTGCGTTTCCACCTCCACCATTCATCCCGTCACCGGCGCTCAACACCTCACCTTCACTTACCGCCGCCTGATCACCCCCGGCTCCCTTGCCTACACGCTCCAGACCTCGGCCGATCTCTCGACCTGGGCCGCTCCCGCGTCGCGTCCGGAACTACTGACCACTGCGCCCAACGCCGACGGCCTGACCGAAACCGTTTCCGTCCGCATCAACCCCGCCCTCGGCGCCGCACCCGTCTTCGTCCGCCTCGAAGTCTCCACGCCCTGACGCCCCGCGCGCCGGCCGCGGTCGCCGCGCCTATTCCCGAACAACGCGACCGGCAGGCACGCCCGCGTTGATACGATCCGCGCGGCTCGCGATCACAGCTCCCACGCCAGCTTCAGATAAACGCTGCGCTGGATCGCGCCCCGCGCGGCCGGAGTGCCAAACTCGAGATGGTGGTCGTGCAACAAATTCTGTC
>CAMLQS010000090.1 GCA_946482165.1 uncultured Verrucomicrobiota bacterium
TCAGCGGCTAGAGTAGAACGCGTTGATCTTGTCCGCCACGTCGCGGAAACCGATGTCCTCGCTGTAGATCAGCTTGAACTCGTTGATCGCCTCTTCCCGGCGGCCCATGCCCTCGTAGCACTCGGCGAGCTCATAAACGATGTCCTTCTTGAGGTCGTCCATCGTCGGCAGCTCGGCCTTGGCGGTCTGGAACTGCTGCACGGCCAGATCATACATTTTGCGCGCCTTGAGCGCTCGGCCCATGCCGGCGAGGGCGGAGATGCGCACCTTGGGAGATTTTTGGGCCTGCTGATAGTTGCCGATCGCGGCTTGATAGTCGCCGGTGTCGAAGAGGAGGTTCGCGAGAGTGTAGCGAGCCGCGTAGTCGTTCGGGTAACGATCCACGTAGGACTTGGCGTCCTCCAGCTTTACCTTGCTCAACTGCGTCTGAGCGTCCGCCAAAGCCTTCTTCGCGGCTTCGTCATTCGGACGGGCCGCAAGAGCGGCGGCGGCTTCTTTCACCTTCCCGTCCAGCACGGCAACGGCGAGATCGCTTTGGAGCTTTTCGAGCGTGGCGTCGCCCTGCGCGGTCGGCAGCTGGCGGGCGATCTTCACGTATTCCAACGCGGCGGCCGGATTGTCCAGGCGTCGATAGCCCTCGATGACCGAGCGATAGTGATTCAGGTTCTCCGGCTGCTGGGCAAGGCGCTCCTTGGCCTCGGCGATGAGGCGCTCGGTCATCTCCGTCGAGGTGACGACCTTGTTCGCCTGCTCGAGAGAGGTCGCAAGGTTCTCGTCCTTGAGCTTGGCCCGGAACGAGCTCTGCGACTCCCAGTTGCCCTTGTCCATGGTCTGGGCGACGGAGGCCTTGCGCATGAGCGCGAGGGCGTCGCCGTCCTGCGGGCGAATTTTCAACAGCTCGTCCGCGACACGAACCGCGTCCTTGTGCATCTTCGCGGCGATGTAGGCCTCGGCGAGGCGGACCAGCGTATCGTGATCCTTCGGCTGAAGATCGCGAATGCACTCCCAGGCGAAAGCGGCTGTCTCCATCAAGCCGAGCGCGGTGGAAGACTCGGCCAGACTCTTCAGCGCCGCGATGTTGGTCGGGTCGGCCTGGATCATCTTTTCCGCGTTCTCGAAGGTCTTCGTGGGATCTTTTTTCCCGGCGAACATGAAGCCGGCCATCGTGACCGAGCCCAAGGCCTTGGAGAGGATCTTGTTCTTGCTCTCCAAGCGCTTCATTAGCGCGGCGCGCTGGAGGCGGCGAACAGGGAGGCAGCCCGGCGCGTGCTTGAGAACCTGGCCGGTGACCTCGATCACGTAGTCGAAGTTGCCGCGCTGCAGCGCCACTTGAGCGGTCTCGACCTGTTTTTGCAAACGAACGTCGAGGGAGGTAAGGGGAACTTCCTGCATAGGGGAATCTTGAAAAGAGCGCGGCGGCCCCCCGCCGGTCAACGCTAGAGTGGCGGCGGCAGGTCGCTACGTGCGGCGCTTTCCAGCCGATTAAGCGCACTCATCACAAGCGCTTCATCGCCCGCTTCGACCAAGAGACGCAATTTGGCCTCGGTGCCGGAGAACCGCACCATCGCGCGTCCCCCGGAGCCGAGTTCCCGCTCCACCGCGGCGAGCTCCGCCACGAGCGAGGTGCAGTCTGCCAGCGGCTTCTTCGCCGCTACCCGAAGATTGCGGGTGCCTTGCGGGAATTTTTTCAACACGCCGCGGAGCTGGGACAGGGGCCGCCCGGTCGACCGCATCACCGAGATAATCCCCATCGCGGCAGCCAAACCATCCCCGGTGGGGGAAACGTTCAAATCGATGATGTGTCCGCTCGATTCGCCGCCCAGCGTCGCGCCAGCCGACAGGAGTTTCGCCAAAACATGGCGGTCGCCGACGTCGGTGCGCTCCACCCGTCCCCCGGCGGCGGCGACCGCGGCGTCCAGTCCCAGATTGCTCTGCACCGTGACCACGAGCGTTTTGGCGGGCAGGACATCCCGACGGAGCGCGTCGAGAGCCAGAATCGCCAGGATTTCGTCTCCGTCGAGAACGGCGCCGGTCTCGTCGCAAAGAATGCACCGGTCCCCGTCGCCATCGTGCGCCACGCCCAGCCGCGCGCCTCGCGCGAGAACCTCGCGCCCAAGCTGCTCCGGGTGCTCGCTGCCGACGCCGGCGTTGATGTTGAGCCCGTCCGGCGATGCACCGAGCGCGAACACGTCGGCGCCGAGGCGGCGCAGCACCTCGGGCGTCGTGCCGAAGGTCGCGCCGTTGGCGGTGTCGACGACAATTCGCCAGCCCGCGAGGGCGCCCGGGGGAAGCGCCGCGGCGAGATCCGCCACGTAGGCGGCCGTGCCGTTCTCCTCGGCCGGCGCGGCGGCGGCGCGCCAGTCGGGCGTCTCCTCGGGAGCCGGCAGCAAGGACTCGATCCCGGCCTCGTCGGCATCGGAGAGCTTCAGCCCGCCTGTAGCGAAAAACTTGATACCATTGTCGGCCGCCGGATTGTGCGAAGCCGTCACGACCACGCCCAGCCCGGTGCCGCGGGCCCGCACCGCGCGCGCCACCGCGGGCGTCGGCGTCACGCCGAGGGAAACGGGCGTCAGTCCGCCCGCGCGCAACCCCGCCGCCACCGCCGCGACGAGCCCGGAGCCCGAGGCGCGCGTGTCGCGACCGATCAACACCTCCTCGCCCCGCGAGGCGCCTTTCCCGATCGCCCAGCGGGCCGCCGCGCAGCCCAGGCGGGCGGCGAAATTTTCGTTGATCACGGGGCCGCCATAGGGGCCGCGGACGCCGTCGGTGCCAAAATATTGACGCTTCATGTTGGAAAAATGCGCTTCGGTCAGGCCTGCGCGAAAAACTCGCGCGTCGCCGCGATCTTCGCCTTCACCGCGCCGCCGACAAGCAACTCGCGCGCATGGCCCACCGCCTCGGCCGGCGTCGCCGCGAGTCCGCAAATCCAAAGCCCCACGGAGGCGTTGATCGCCACCGTGTCGGCCAGGCCCGCCGGACCGTGTCCGCTAAGCAGGGCGTCCACAATCTCGAGGTTGGCGGCGAGATCGCCCCCGAGCAGTTCGGAGAAGTTCGCGCGACGGACGCCCAGTTCCTCGGGCCGCCACACCGTGTCGAGATCGCGGTTGCGCCCAAAACCGCACACGCGCGTATCGGTCGCGCTCGTGAGTTCGTCCACCCCGCGCTCGGCGTCGATGCGACCGTGGGCCGCCAGCCCGCCGGTCGCGCCGAGCCGGTGAAGCGTTTCGGCCAGCTTCGGCGTCCACGCCTCGGAGAACACCCCCATCAACACGTGCGCCGGGCGCCCCGGATTGATGAGCGGTCCGAGAACATTGAAAATGGAACGGCGTCCCTCCGCCGCGAGCCGCTTGCGGGCGGGGGCGATATGCTTGAAAGCCGGGTGAAACCCGGGCGCGAAAAAGAAAACGTAGCCGAGTTCGCGCAACGCCTCGCGAAGTTTCTCGGGCGACGCGTCGATCTTGAACCCCAGGCCGGCAAGAAGGTCCGCGCTGCCGCACTTCGAGGTGACGCCGCGGTTGCCGTGCTTCATGACCGGAACGCCCGCGCAGGCCAAGGTCAGCACGACCAGGCTCGAAATGTTGAACGCGCCCGTGTGGTCGCCTCCCGTGCCCACGACGTCGATCGCCCGCGGCGCATACTCCGACACGCCCGGATCGAGCGCCCGGCCCCGAAACGCCTCCGCGAAAGCCGCGATCTCCGCCGCGGTCTCGCCCTTGTCGGAGAGCGCCCGCAGGAACTCGACTTTCACGGCGTCGCCCGAGTCGTCCATCGCCTCCGTCAGCGCGGCGGCCGCGGCGGATACCTCCGCCGCGCTGAGTTCGAGACCTTGACGCAGACGCGGGGTGAGTTCGTGGAGCTCGGGCATAGAGTGGTCCGGAGAATTGCCCGAGCCCTGCCTCGAAGGGAAAGCATAAACTCGACAACCGGGGCTCCTCCGTGAAGCCATGCGGGCATGCGCCGCTTCCTCGTCGTCCCCTTCGCCGCCGTGTTGCTCGCTTTGACCTGCCCGCTGCGCGCAGAGGAGGCTCCCGCGCCCGTTCGCCCTACGCTTGTGACGGAAAAGACCGATGCGCCGACGCTCGCCGACGCGATCGTGCTCGGGCTGGTCGAAGGGGTTACCGAGTTTCTTCCCATTTCGTCGACGGGCCATCTCGTCATTGCCAACCACGCACTGGGCCTCGATTCGGCCACGCCGGTCCACACCGACAAGGACGGGGCGCTCGTCACGCTGAAAGAGGCATCCGACACCTATGCCGTCGTCATCCAGGTCGGGGCCATCGCCGCCGTCGCGATTCTTTACTGGAGCCAACTCTCACGAGTGATCGCCGGGCTCGTCGGCCGCGACCCCGCCGGCCTTCGCCTTCTGCGCAATTTGATCCTCGCCTGCATTCCACCCGTCGCCACCGCGCTAGCGTTCAAGGGCTTCATCAAGCACCACCTCTTTTCCGTCACGACCGTCGCGTGGGCGCTGCTCTTCGGAGCCGGCCTGATGTGGTTTGTCGAGCGCTGGCGCCGTCGCCGCGACGCTTCCGCCCCGGTCGGGGCATACGCGACCGAGCTGAGCGCCGCCGATCTATCCCCCGTTCAGGCCCTGCTGATCGGCCTCGTCCAATGCCTCGCTCTCTGGCCAGGCATGAGCCGCTCGATGACCGCGATGGTCGGCGGATACTTCGTGGGCCTGCGTCCGGTGCGCGCCGCGGAATTCAGTTTTCTCCTCGGCCTGCCCTTGCTCGGCGCCGCCGCGGCCAAAGACGCCTTGGACGGCGGCCCTGCGGTGATCGCCGCGTTCGGCTGGCTCAATGTTCTCGTCGGCTTGGTGGTCGCCTTCATCAGCGCGGCGCTCGCGGTGCGTCTCTTCGTAGGCTTTCTTACCCGTCACGGGCTTGCTCCGTTTGCCCTCTACCGGGTCATCCTCGGGGTCGTCCTTCTGACTCCGCTCGTGAACTGAAATCGCCACCGTTAAACAAGTGCCGACATCGCGCTTGACCGCGTCGCGCGCGACACTCATTTCAATCAACTTTTTCCACCTAAAACCCGCGTGGCCTTCGCCCCGCCCTCACCTCCAAACCTTCCTCACCATGGCTAATCCGAAACGCAAGCAGTCCAAACGCCGCAGCGCCAACCGCCGCGCCGCCAACGCCTTCCAAGCTCCCGAGTTCGCAAAAGACCCCGTCGATGGCAGCACCTTCCGCCCCCATCGCGTGAACCCCAAGAACGGCATGTATCGCGGCCGTCAGGTTCTCGACGTCTCCGTCTGAGGCCTTTTCCGTCCACAAACTCTCCCGAGTTTTTCTGTCTCCGATGGGCACGCCCACCGCTCCTGCGGGACGCATCGCCATCGACGCCATGGGCGGCGATCTCGGCCCTGCCGAGGTGGTTGCCGCCGCGCAACTCGCCCTAGCCGATTCCCGGCTGGCCAACGATCTGACCCTCGTGGGCCAGCCCGCCATTCTCGAGCCCCTGCTTAACCAGCACGGGCTCGCTTCGCATCCGCGTGTCCGCATCCACGCCACCTCCGAAGTGATCACGATGGAGGACAAGCCGCTCAAGGCTCTCCGCACCAAGAAAGACTCCTCGATGGTGCGCGCCATTGAGCTCATCAAGACCGGGGAAGCCGGCGCCGTGGTGAGCTGCGGCAACACCGGCGCGCTCATGGCCGGCGGGACGCTCCGTCTTCGCACGATCAACGGCATCGACCGCCCCGCCCTCGCCGCAGTAATCCCGCGCGCGAACGGTTATTTTATTCTCATCGACGCCGGCGCCAATCCCGAGGCCGAGCCGCGTCATTTGGTCCATAGCGCGTTGGTCGGCAGCCATTACGCGCGGGTCATGTTTGGCTGCGAACGCCCCCGCGTCGGCCTGCTCACCATCGGCACCGAGGAAGGCAAGGGCAATGCCCTCTCGACCGCCACCCACGAAATTCTGAAACGCGTCGGCGCCGCCAATCTGATCAACTACGCCGGCCCGACCGAGGGATTCCAGGTTTTCACCGACCATTGCGATGTCGCCGTATGCGACGGTTTCGTCGGCAACCTTCTTCTCAAGAGCTGGGAGTCGCTCGCCAAATTTTTCAGCAACACGCTCAAATCGGAGCTCAAAGCCAATCCCCTCCGCATCGCCGGCGCGACGCTCTCGAACGGCGCCTTCAAGGCCCTCAAGGCGCGCATGAACCCCGACGTTTACGGCGGCGCCCCGCTCCTCGGCCTGCGCGGCAACGTGCTCAAGGCCCACGGCTCCAGCAACCGGCACGCCCTCCACGCCGCCATCATCGCCGCCGACAAGGTCGTCCGCGCCGATTTCCTGGGCCACGTGGCCCAGGACACGGCGGCGCTTAACGCCCTCATCGAGGCGCCCGCTCCCGTCGCCGCCACTCCCGCGCCGACTTCCGCCTCTTAGTCGCCGCCAGGCGACGCCCGCGCACGTTCACCCTCTTACCGCGTCCAGTGTCCACGCCGCTCTCCGCACCCATCGCCATCCTTGGCACCGGCGCCCACGCCCCCGCCAAGGTCCTGACCAACGAAGAGCTTTCCCGGCAAGTCGATACATCCGACGAGTGGATTCTCACCCGCACCGGCATCCGCGAACGCCGTATCTCCGGGCCGGGCGAATCAACCTCCGTGCTGGCGACCGCCGCCGCCAAGGCCGCACTGGCCGACGCGGGCCTGCAACCTCGCGATATCGATCTTCTCATCGTCGCCACCTGCACGCCGGACATGCCGATGCCCTCGACCGCCTGCCTCGTGCAGACCGCGCTCGGCCTCGGCGAACGCACCGCCTGCGTCGATCTCAACGCGGCCTGCACCGGTTTCGTCTACGCCATCGACCACGCCTGGGCTCTTCTTTCCTCGGGGCGCTACCGCCATGCTCTCGTCATCGGCGCGGAAAAGATTTCCACGCTCGTCGATTGGAGTGACCGAACCACCTGCGTGCTTTTCGGCGACGGCGCAGGCGCGGTCGTCCTCGGCCCCGCCCGGCCCGGCAGCCCTTCGCGCATCATCGACGCGCAACTTGGAGCCATTCCCGGCACCGCCGAACTGCTCAGCGTCCCTGGAGGTGGCTCCTCCCCCGCGAGCCCCGAAGCCCCTCGCTGGGTGGCGATGAAGGGCAAGGAAGTCTTCAAGTTCGCGGTCCGCGGCATGGAGGAAGTCGCCCGCGATCTGCTCGCTCGCAACAATCTCGCGGCCTCGGACCTCGCGCTGGTCGTCCCCCACCAGGCAAACCTGCGCATTATCCACGCCTTGGCCCAATATCTTGAGCTTCCTTACGAGCGGGTGCTCATCAACGTCGACCGCTACGGCAACACGTCCGCCGCCTCGATTCCCATCGCGCTGGACGAAGCCCGGCGCTCGGGCCGGCTCAAATCCGGCGATCTTCTGCTCCTTGTCGCGTTCGGGGCGGGCTTGACCTACGGGGGGGCGCTGGTTCGCTGGTGATTTACACCATGTTTGCCGCCGCCCGCCGTATCGGAATTTTCACTACCGTTCTTCTCGCGTGGGCCTTCGTCGCCGGCGCAGTCGCGCGCGCCGATCTGGTCTGGGAGCCCGCCACCGGCTGGCGCGCCGAAGGCGGCGTGCTTTCGACCTTTCTCTCCAGCGAGGATGGCAAGAATGCCAAATCGCTCATGGATGCCGCCCGGCGCGCCGAGGACGCCGGCCAGACTTCGAAGGCGATCAAGACCTACAACAAGGTCATCAAGAAGTATGGCGCCTCGGTCTTCGCCCCCGAAGCCCTGTTCCGCACCGCCAAGCACTACGAACAACGCAGGCGCTACACGAAAGCCTTCCGCAACCTCCAGCGCATTATCGCGGAGCACCCCTCCTACCCCCGGTTCAACGATGTCCTCGGCGCCGAATACCGCATCGCCGAAAAACTCGTCGGAGGCGCGCGCCCGCTCTACTTCGGCCTTATCCCCGGCTTCCGCCAGCGCGAAAAAGGCATCGAATATCTCGAGCAGGTCGTCACCAATGCGCCCTACGGCGAATACGCGCCGATCTCGCTGATGAACGCCGCGCAGGCCTACACGAAGGCCGGCGACCGCGACGCCTCGATCGATGCGCTCGACCGCATGATCAACAATTATCCGGAGAGCTTCCTCACCCCCGACGCCTACCTCGATCTGGCCTCGTCCCAAGCCTCCATCACGCAAGGCCCGCCCTACGATCAGGCCTCCACGCAGCTGGCCCTCACCTATTTCCAAGACTACCTGATTCTCTACCCGGGATCGTCCGAAGCCGCCGTGGCCAACAAGGGCTTCAACGACGCGCGCACGATGCTTGCCGAGAGCAAGATGTCCATGGGCGACTTCTACTATAAATATCGCTCCAACTACAAGGCGGCCAAGATCTTCTACAACGAGGCGATCACCGTCTATCCTGATTCGCCCGTAGCGGACCGCGCGCGCGGTCTCCTCGCCAACATCGAGAAAATCGAGGCCGGTGAAGAACCTGCCGCTCTCGACGGCCGTCCCGGTCCTCGCGGCAAACGTTTCTGGTTGTTCTAGGCGGGTAAGAAATCCCCCGCTTTCCCTCGCCTTCCAAGGCCCGCCCCGCGCATCTCTTTCACATGTTTCGCCGCCTCGCCGCCTCCGCCCTCCTCGCCTTCGCCGTCCTCGGAGCCGCCTGCTCCCACTACCGCCTTGGCACCGGAGTCTCGCGCGACTTCGACTCGATTTTCATCGCTCCGGTGGACACCAACGCCGTCGTTCCCCAATCCGCCGGCTTGCTCACCACACAGATTCGCGAGGCATTCATTCGGGATGCTCGCCTTCGTGTCGTGAATACGCCTGACGAGGCCGATGCCATCCTCACGATCAGCCTGAAGGGCCTTCGCCGAGATGCGCTGACCTCGCTTCCGTCCGACGCCGGCCTCGCGCGCACCTTCGGCCTCGTTCTCGACGCCTCCGCTACTCTTCGCGATGTGAAGGGCGAAAAAACTTGGTTCTCGGATCGCTCCTTGCGCGTCGAACGCCAGATTTTCACCAACGACGGAACCGCCATCGCCACGACGAGCGGCCCCTACCTCGCGCCGCTCCAGCAAACCCAGGCCGAATACACCATCGTGCCAACACTGGGTGAAGAGCTCGCGGCCAAAGCCAAATCCGCCGTCCTCGACACCTGGTAGACCAGCCTGCGCCTGCCGGTCGCGACCTTAGCCGCAGCCTTTCAGTCGGTTCGCCTTCGAACGCGGTCAGCCAAGGGAGGTCCTGCAAGTTCCGGCAGGGCGGCGCGGTCGGAAATTTCAGAGTCTCCCTGAAGTCGCCCGGCTTGCGGCAAATGCCTTCTCTGGTGTCTGCATCTGTATTGATCCGTGCCAATCTGCGTAATCCGCGGTCGGCCTGAACTGCGATTTTCAGGGTTATCGGCGTTCCGCCGCGTCCAACAGCGCCCGGCTCGCATTCTCCAATATCTGTCCATCCGCCGTATCGCGCGACCATTCGACGCTCGCCTCGCGCCATGCTTCTTCCTCGCCCGCCGCCAAGGCGCCCCAGGCGCGTCCCAGCGATCCCGCGGCGTTACGATAGAATGGGTGTATGCGGGTAAACTCCGCCTCGATGATCGAAGCCCGTTCCAAGCGAACCATGGCCGGCCACGACTCTCCGCGGGACGCCCACTCGCCCCAGGCGGGCAGCACGCGCTCCCGGCCGTCCCGAGCGTCCATCACGACGATACGAGACAATCGCTCCAAACGCCGCCGCGATTCCTCCGCGCCCAGGATCGGCGTGGTGCGCGCGATCACCAGACGGGCCGCCGCGACTTTCCAAGCCAGTTCCCACTCACGCGCCTCGGCTGGCTTGGGGGTCAGCGTCGCGAACTCTCGCGCCAAGGCCGCTCCCGGAGATTCCCCCGCAAGCAGAGCGCCAACAAATCGTCCCCACGCACCACTCTTGCCGCCTTCTTCACGCAACCAAAGCCACACGCCATAAGCGGCACGCTCCTGCCCCTCGGCTTCGGCGCCGCCACGGGCGCTCCACAGCAAAACGTCGCGAAGCTTTGCCGGCCGCGCCGACCGGCCAAACTCCAGCTGCCAGGCATCCAGCATCGAGGGTTGCTCGGCCACGATAACCGCTTCGGCCGCGCCCGCCGTCAGCCATGGCGGGGCGTGCGCCTTCGCCGGGTCCAGACCAAGCAGGAACGCCTTGCGGCGCAGAACGCCCTCCGCCAGCGCCGTCAACCAAAGTCGCTCTCGGCGGACCCCGGCCTTTTCGTCCTCCCGTATCCACACGCTCACTACTCCGGCCGGATCCGCGGCGACGCGTGCCGGAGCCTCGCCGAAGAGCCATTCCGCCCCGGGGACCAGGCGAACCGTTATGGCCGCCGGCAGCCGGGCGGGCAGACTGAAAGGCCCCGCCCACTCCGCCCAGGCGGCTTCGGCGAGTTCAGCCAGTCGAACGCCCTCCGCGCCGGGCAGCGCCATCACCTCAAAACGCCCGCTGCCTTCGGAATGGAGGCGAACCGCCGGCTTTGCGGAAACACGGGAAACGCCGGGAACACCCGATTCGGCTTGGGCTCGGACATGCCCGCCGCTCAGCGAGAGGCCCACCGCAAGGCCCGCCGCGGCCCGCCACGCCTTTTGTGCGAAGGGGCGCATTCAAATCATCGAAGCGAGATTACCAAGGACCCGTCGCGGATGCTGATGTCGTTCGCGTCACGGGGGATCTTTTCCACCACGGCGGGCGGTTGGGACGCGCCAAAACGGTCGGCGATCACCGAAAGCAACGCAGGAACCTTGTGCAGCGGAAGAGCCCCAAGCCGGGCTTCGGTGGGCACAAACCGCCAGCCGTTGCCCGATCGCGCAAACCCGCCCTGGGCGTGCATGACCAAGGGTGCCTCCATGCCAAAAAAGATCGCCGTGTTCACGAGCCCGATGTGCAAAGACGACCCCTCGATGCGGAAATTCGGAACGCCTCCGAGAATGGCCATCGCGGAGCTTTTCTCCTCTTCGGACAGTTTCTTCGGCTCCAAGGTCGATTCCGACCAGGCGTTCAATTCCGCCTCGGTCAAGGTCACGCTTCCCGTTCCCGCCGCGCCGAGTAGCTCGCTCTTCATCTCCCAGCTTTTCCCGGCGCCCCCGCCCGGAGCCCCGAGCACGTAGTAAAGTTTGTCCGCCGGAGGTTTTTCCTTCGGAGCGGTCTTCATCACCTCCACCGGCTGGGAGGCCAGATGCACGAAGGCCAGCAAAGAACCCAAAACCACGCTCAGGACGGCGCCGATGAAAACGCTGATTACGCCGGGAGCTTTGCGATCGGAGGGAGAAGCCATGTGGGAAAAGAGATTAAAGTGGGGGGGGGAATTTTGCGTCAGCCCCTGCTTCCCGCGCGCAAGGACGTTTCCACATGATGGAATACCGAGGCGAAGGTCGCACCGAAAAGGGCGACGCCCGCGAAGACGGTGAACGTCATGAAAGGCAAACCCACCACAAGGAAGCCGATAAAGGCCAAGGTCGGAACAAGCAAGGGAAGCCCCGTCGAACGCACCATGCGGAGGAGAACCCACACGCGAAACGCATCCTGATAGTCCTCGCGTTTCTGATAAAGGTAGATGCTCGCCGCGGTCAGGGGAAAACAAAACAGAAGCACCGGCATCATCGGCGTATAGCTAAACCACCCGGCTCCAAGGCGGTGCAAGGGCCAGGTAAGCAACCACGCGACCGCCAGAGGGGCCGCCGTAAAAACCAGGAAAATCACAAAAACGGGCACCCCCTGGCTGAACAATCGGCCCCAGTCCTCCCAGTCTGGAAATTCTACGGGCTCGCCGCGGCGCGCACGATTCAACAACTCGTAAAGATAGCCGCAGGCAAAGAAGTGGGCGCCCGGCACCGCAAGCAGCACGGCGCCAAGCAAACACTTCAGGATCCACGCGGAGTCCGAGAAGAGACGTTTGCAAACAAGTTCGAGCGTGGGCATTGCAGCGCGGAATTTTCGCCCGAATCCTCCGCGCGTCGATGGACTTCTCAACTAAATTAAACGCCTTGATTGCGCATGCCGAAGCGGCGCTCGACGCCTTCGTGCCCGCCCTGCCCCCGGGATCCCCCGCCGGCCCGGCCCGCATCCACGAAGCCATGCGCTACAGCCTCCGGGCCGGCGGCAAAAGACTTCGCCCGGTCCTGGCGCTCGCCGCGGGCGAGCTCGCGGGCGGCGAAAAGGGCCTCTCGTCGGCCCTCGCCGCGGCGGCCGCCGTCGAGTGCGTCCACACGTATTCACTTATTCATGACGATCTGCCCTGCATGGATGACGATGATCTGCGCCGGGGCCGGCCCACCTGCCACCGGGCGTTCGACGAAGCCACCGCGCTTCTCGCCGGGGACGCCCTGCTAAACCAAGCCTTCCTCATCCTCGCCCAAGCCTATCCCGGGCGCCCCGCCGTCATCGCGGATCTCGTGCGGGAACTTGCCGACGCCGCCTCCGGCCGCCGCCTCGTCGGAGGCCAGATGCAGGACCTCCTTGCCGAGAAAGCGAAGAGTCAGGGGCGGCCGCCCGCCACCGCCGCCGAACTTGAGTTCATCCATCTGAGCAAGACCGCCGCCATGCTGGAGGCATCATTGGTATGCGGCGCGATCGCAGGCGGTTTGAACGCCGCGTCGGTGGAGACCCTGCGCGACGCCGGCCGCCACCTCGGCCTCGCATTTCAAATCGTCGACGACGTGCTCGACGCAACCGCGGACACGGTCGCGCTCGGCAAAACCGCCGGAAAAGACGCGCGGGCGGGCAAAAGCACCTATGTCAGCCTCCATGGGCTCGAGGCCGCTCGACGGCTCGCCGCCGAGGAAACCGCCCGCGCCAACGACGCGCTCGGATCCTTGCCGGGCGATACGGCCTTTTTGCTGTTCCTCGCAAATCGGATGCTCGCCCGAAAAAGCTGAAGCCGCGCTCAATTTGCGGTCGTGCAAAATCGACCTTGCGCTTTGCGCGGCGGCCACCCTTTTTCGCCACCTGCTTCGGAGAGATGGCTGAGTGGCCGAAAGCGGCGCTTTGCTAAAGCGTTATAGGTGTAAAAGCCTATCGGGGGTTCGAATCCCCCTCTCTCCGCCAGTTTCCCCCCTTCGCAAGAAGGGGGGCTCATTTTATCGGATGACGCCAAAATAACGGGCGTCTTAGGATCGCCCCTTGCGATTCCCTCCCCCGAAATCGATGCCGCCACAGCGGTTGACACCCGGGCAGGCCATCCGCTTTGCTGACCAATCCTGTCCCGTAACCTCTCTGCCATGAATTCCGAAGCCATCGCCGCACTCCTAGCCAAAAACCCGTCCCTCAAGACGGCCAAAGCCAAGCTGGAGGCGATGGAGCCGGGCGCTTACTGCATCCATAAGAGCTGGGGATTCGGGCAGATCAAAAAATACGACGAGGCGGCGGGTAGGCTTGTTATCGATTTTAAAACCAAGCCCGGCCACGCAATGGATCCGGCGTTCTGCGTTAACACCTTGGACATCCTCCCGTCCAATCACCTCCTCGTTCGCAAGGAAACCGAGCCGGCGGTGATCGCCAAGCTGGCATCCGAAAATCCCGCCCAGCTTTTGCTCGAGGCGCTTGCCGCCTACCCGAACTCCGCCGCCACTCAGATCGAAGTCGAAATCGTCCTCGCCCAAGTCCTCGGCGAAGAGAAATTCAAGAAATGGTGGGCGGGCGCCAAGAAGGCCATCGCAAAGGACCCCCGCCTCGCCTCTCCCGTCAAGAAAACCGAATGCTTCTTCCTTCGCGAGACGCCCGTCTCCGCCGAAGACGAGCTGGCCGAGGCATTCAACTCCACCCGCTCCGCCCGCCGTCGCATTCAAGTTGTGGAGCAGCTCCTCGCCGCCTCGGAAAAAGGCAACGCGAAGGCCGACCTCCCCGCCATCCTCGCCGGCCTCGCCGACGCGGTTAAAACCTCCAACCAGCTCGACGCCGCCGAGCGGCTTTATGGCGCCTCCATCCGCGACCGCCTCGCCAACCTCGCCGGCTCCGACATCGCTTCGCTCGAGCCCTCGCAGGTTTCCTTGGTCTCCAACGTCCGCGACCTTCCCGCCATCGTGGAAAAACTGCCGGTCAACTTCCAAGGCGCCTTCCTCGAGCTCGTTAAGGAGGCTCATCCGGTCGAGTATCGCGACATCGTCATTTCACTCCTCAAGACCTCGCAGGGCAAGTTCACCACCGAGTGCATCAATTTCCTCGTCGAAAACGGCCACGGCGAAGAACTCGCCGCAACGTTCAAGCGATGGATGGCCGAGCAAAATCTCCGCGCTCCGGTGCTCCACTGGATAGTAAAGAACCGCAACTCGAAGAAATTCGCGAAGCTCCTCGGCGACATGATCTCGCCGCGCCTCCTTTCGGCGATTTTCTACGCGATCGACTACGAGGCGCTCCAATCCGCCTCCGCCCGTCGCATTCCGCTCGCCGACTCCCTCAGCGAGGACACCGAGCTCATCCCGGATCTCCTCTCCGCCGCCTCGGCCGAGACCGCCCGCGATCTCGCCCACGCCCTTCTTCTCAACCAAGGCTTTGAGGACCTCACGAAAAAGTCGCTCCTGGCACGGTTCATCAAGCTGTTCCCCTCGATCCAGACCGTCCTCTCCGGCGAAAACGAGTCGAAGGAAGAGCAATTGCTGGTCTCCCGCGACAGCTACGAGCGCAAGCGCGAGGAACTTGAGCTCATCATCTCCAAAAAGATTCCCGACAACTCCAAGGCCATCGCCACCGCCCGCGAACACGGCGATCTGAAGGAAAACTCGGAATACAAGATGGCCAAGCAAGACCAAGCCGTCCTCATGGCGCAAAAGGGCCAGCTGGAGAAGGATCTCGGACGCGCCCGCATCACCGACTTCAAAGAAGTGACCAACGAAATCATCGGCGTCGGGAGCGTCGTCGAAACCAAGCTCGTTTCCTCAGGAAAAACCGCTCGCTACACCCTCCTCGGCGCCTGGGACGGAGTCCCGGAGCAGAACATCATCGCCTATAAAACGCCGCTGGGCCAAGCGCTCCTCGGCAAGAAGGTGGGAGACACGGTCAAAGTGAAGATCGGCTCCATGGAAGAGTCCTACACGATCACGGCGATCAGCCGCCACGTCGCCTAAGCGCCAAGCCATCAACCTCCTCCGCCGAAACCGCACCCGAAAATCGAGTGCGGTTTCTTTTTGTCCGCTAAAAAACAGACAAAAACATGCGGCATCCCTCGATTTTTCAGACTCTTATATTTCAACAAAAACAAGCGCTTGAACACGACCACCGCCCTCTCGATGTTCTTTCTCGTTCCTCTGCTTAGCAGAGGATTTTGGGGTAACTAAGAAAGCAATGGCCGGACGCCTAGGGGTAGGCGTCCGGCCTCTTAATTTTTAGGCACCTCGTTAGAGGTTCTCCTAAAGAGCCGCCGAGGTCGAGTTTGTCGATTTTCCCCGACTAAAGCCTGCCGCAGCCAGCTTCTCGGATTGCCAGCAGACCCGTGCCGCCGAAGTCAGCGCCGGCCCAGCTTGGTTTCCGTCTCACCCACGGTGTTAGTCCGGCTGGCTGGACGGCGAAATTTGATCGGCGTTGCCTCTGCAAAACGGATTTTCGCCACCGCCAACAAACGTGGAGTTGAATGGGACAAACTTTGTCTTGCCGCCCATTGAAAAGCGCCCCTAGTAACCCGCTCCCTTATACCTAAACGGTCGGGGGCTTTGGTTCTGTTCCTAGGTCTTCTGTTTCTCCTTCGTGCCACGATTTCACCTTGTGAAACCGTGAGACCGTTGCGGACGGCGGACCGATAGAAGAGTCCAAGCGTTTAAATGTTAGCCGATGTAGCTCAGTGGTAGAGCAGCGGTATCGTAAACCGCTGGTCGACGGTTCGATCCCGTCCATCGGCTCCAGTTTTTTGCAGTGCGGGGAAACTCCATGCACAACGCCCGCTTTGGCGCCAGAGGTTGAACCTCAATTTGCCGAACGCGGCCCGCCCGAGAAGAAGGCGATATCCCCGAGTTTAAAGGAGCACGATAGTGGAGGCTATCGAGAGGCCCCGAAGCCTGCCGGCAAAACCTCCTTTATAACGCGTTCCCCGCTTCGGCCACGCACTTCTCTGCAACGGCTTATTTCCTCCGTCGTCTGGGCGCGAGGCGCTGTCTTCGGAATAAACCAGCGCTCCGTGAGCGGGAAATTATGCTCGGCCCAAGCGGCCGAGGTGGAGGCGGACCAGAGGTCCGAGCCACCTCGGGCAACGCAGGCCCAGCGTGATTTCCCGCTC
>CAMLQS010000091.1 GCA_946482165.1 uncultured Verrucomicrobiota bacterium
ACGAGTTGCTTGTGATGGTCAGTGAGTATGCAATGCACGACCCCGATCCTGTTACGGAGAACTGGCTTCCCCGAGACGATGGCGGCGCGCCGATGTATGGAGGCGACCCTCTATTCTCGGGGATGAATACCGGGCGGGGCGCAGCTGCGTGGGCCATTGGCACTGTGCTGTTCACAGATCCGGCGACTTGGCCCAAGCTGGAGCCTGCCGTTCGCTCAATAGTGAGAGATCCATCCCACGGGGTGCGCGCCTGCGGAGTGCGTTGCTTGCTGGCATTGCTCAACATTGATCGAGCCCTTGCCGTCGATCTCTTCCTTAAAATCGTTGAAGGCGCCGATCCGGTTCTCGGCACGGGAGAAATCGACAACTTCATTCATCACGCTATCTATTCGCATTACGATAAATTGCGCCCCCTGTTGCTACGGATGCTCAGTGACCCGGACAAGGAGGTTCGTGCTACTGCGGCTCAACAGATTACCGTGGCATCGCTCGACCCAGTCTATGGCAGCGATGACCTTTCGCAGGCGCTCTGCTCAGGCCCCGAATCGCGTGCCGCCTGTGCCGGTGTTTATGCTTTCAACCTGCGTGACTTATCGGTGCGAGATACTTGTCGTGAAAAGCTGAAGGCGTTCTTCGATGATCCGGAGAAACTGGTCCGCGACGCGGCTGGTGATTGCTTCCACGGATTGGATAGCGAAACGCTGACCGCTGAGTCTGAATTGATCGGGGCCTATATTAGGAGCCAATCCTTCGCCGACGACGCCAGCCAGCTTATGTTCGCTTTGGACGAGGCTACGGCGTTGCTTCCGGACATCATCTGTGGGATTCCCGAGCGATTGATTGAACTTCAAGATCCCGCGGACGGTGATGCCTGCCATCGGCGTGACTGTTATCGGCTGCCTGAGCTAGTCCTGCGTTTGTATCGGCAAACCGCGGATGACGCGGTCCGCGAGCGATGCCTCGATACCATCGATCGCATGCTTACCCATGGCATCAGCGACATCGATTCCGAATGAGGAAAAGTTGAGAGGTAACCAATATTGAATCCGAATATTTCCAAGGCCGGTTCCCCCGCCGTTGGCTCCGTGCGGCTTTACCGATACCTGCAAGCGCGCTGGGCGCTGACGGCCTTGGAAACCGGCGAACTCCGAGTCAGTCGTCTTTCCGGGCTCAATGATCCATTCGAATTCCGGCCGGCCCTGCCTTACGTGAATCCTGTGTTCTCCCATCAGGTTGTGGATGAGTTCCTCGGCTTCTTGGTTCGAGACTTCGATTCCACGATGGGGATCATCTGTTTTTCTGAGGAAATCTCAGACCCGGTGATTTGGAGTCACTATGCTGATTCTCATCGCGGTATAGCGCTTGGCTTCGATGTCGTGTGTGATGATCACCTCTGGCCCATGATTTACCCTGCGGAGCGTCCAACATTTGACGCGAAGCACTTTCCCTCTATGACAGAGCGGGAAGCGAAGGAAATGGTGCATAGAATCCTCGCTGCGAAAGCTCCGAGCTGGGGCTACGAAAAGGAGCACCGGGTATTTATAGATTTGGCAAGATCGCGCGCTGATGAGGGCCACTATTTTCATCGAATCCCACCCGACTACCTAGTTGAGGTAGTTCTCGGAATAGAATGTAGAGTCACTGAAGACGAGGTGCGTGCTGTCCTGCAAAAGAGCGGGCATCAAAATGTCGCAGTGCTGCGTGCTCGCCGTTGCCTAACTCGATTTAAGGTTCTTGTCTGACCTGTAGCTTCGCGTCGACGGCACGCAGGAAGATCGGCTACCGCCGAGCATCTCGACGACCGGCTTACCCCTAACTATGAGGCATACGCTCCGACGTTGCGTAATCGATAAATAGCGACATCACGCAGGCAGGGGGATGGGAGGGCGCAACGACGTGGAGCATCTGCGTTTTTCGGGATCTGAAGCGGCCAAATCGCACCGGGGGCTCGGCCTTTAACGCGAAGACGCGAGGGACGATCCGAGGTAGCAAAGGGCCTGGCTGGGCGCGGGCGCTGGGCCCGCCGCGAATTGCGAACGTAGCCGAATTTCTCAACGACGGCGCGCCGAGCGTCGCGCCTTACCCGATGAGCCGACGCCGGGCTGTCCGGCTTACTTTTTCTTCGAGCGGGAGCCGCTGTCGCGGTCGGAGCCGGAGCGTTTCTCGCCGCCGGAGCCGCGGCCGGCGTTGAGGAGGGTGCCGCCGATGACTCCCACGGAGAACACGGCGAAGTAGACGAGGGCGGCGGAGGTTTGCGCGGGCTTGTCGAGCAGCAGACCGAAATGAAACGCGATCTGGTGGGTGTTCTCGGTGCCGATGTAGACGACCAAGAAGAGGATGATGAGGAAAGCGAAGGTGCGGAAGAGAACGGAAGCCATGGTGGAAGCGGGACTGGCGCGGAGGCTGCGCCGCCCGGCACGGGCCGCCAAGCGATTTGCGGCGGACCCGCGAAAATGAGACGTCCCGCTTCATGGCGAAGCGGGACGCGCGGACGCGGACGCCGGGGACGGCGTCCCTCAAGGATGAAAAGCGCGAGCTCTGGGGGGGGCGTCGGGCGGGCTCGGAACGAAACGGCTCCGCCGTTCCGCTACAGGCGGGGTGCGAATCTCAGTGCGCGACGTGGACTTTTTCGCCCTTGGGCTGGCCGATGCCGGAGAGCAGCTCGGCGAACCAAGGCGTGGCGATGTCGAAGGGTTTGCCGCCCTTGATGCGGGGGAACTCGATGGCGCGGAGCACGCCGCCCTTGTCCTCGTCGTGGCCGATGACGCCGCTTTCGCGGCGGAGCGCGCATTCCACGGCAAGGTCGGTGCAGCTCTTGATGAGGCGGAGGTCGTCGGTGTTGGCGGCGGCGGCGCGGGCGTAGTAGCCGGATTTTTGGACGAGCACTTTTTCGGCGCCGAGCTGCTTGGCGAACTGTTCGCCGAACCATTTGCCGGGGTTGACGGCGTCGAGCTTGATGTGGCCGAAGGCGTCGCGGGGGACTTCCTGTCCCTTGGCCTGCATTTCGGCGACGATGGCCTCCACGCCGGCGCCTTCGGAGATGAAGATGTTCACGTTGTCGTACTTTTCCATTACAGCCTTGAGGCGCGCGGCCTCGGCGGCGAGGTCGATGGCCATCTCGGGAATGTAGACGGCGTGGACGTCGAGGTTCGCACGGGAGAGGCCGAGGCCGGGGACGAATTCCTCGCGGTCGAGAATCTTGCGGTAGTCGGCGGCGGTGGCGGCGGTGAGCCAGCCGCAGTTGCGGCCCATGACCTCGTGGATGATGAGCATGCGCGGGTTGGCGTTGTGCTCGGAGACGACGTTGCGGAAGTAGCGGGCGCCGTGTTCGGCGGCGGTCCAGGCGCCGAGGGACTGGCGGATGGGGAAGACGTCGTTGTCGATGGTCTTGGGCAGGCCGATGACGGTGAGGCCGTAGTTGTTGCGCGCGAGGAAGGCGGCGAGGTCGGCGGCGGCGGTGTTGGTGTCGTCTCCGCCGATGGTGTGGAGGATGTCGACGCCGTCTTTCACGAGCTGGTCGGCGGCGACTTTTTGCGGGTCCTGGCCTTCCTTCACGAGGCCGCGCTTCACGCAGTCTTTGACGTTGGTCAATTTGACGCGGCTGTTGCCGATGGGGGAGCCGCCGTGCTTGTGGAGGATGGGGGCGGCGGCGCGCTCGGCGGGGCCGATCTTGTAGCTGTCGCCGAGGAGGAGGCCCTTGTAGCCGCCGTGGTAGGCGATGATCTCGATGTCGGGCGCGATCTCGGTGTAGCGCTCAATGAGGCCGCCGACGGCGGAGCTAAGGCAGGGCGCGAGGCCACCGGCGGTGAGGAGGGCGACTTTTTTCGGGCGGGCGGGCGTGCTCATGAAGGGAGTGAGGATCGGGAATAAGGGAAAGAGGGAGCCGGCGGAAAGGGGGAAAGCGCGGACGAGGAAGGATGAACAAAAAAAGCCCGCGCCGGATGAGGGCGCGGGCGGGGAGCAGCGGGAGAACGGGGAGCGATGGCGTTGGGCGCCTAGTAGCCTAAATCGGGTGTTTTTTTCGGATTATCCACAGAGCCGAGCCGGAGCGCGGACACGGAGGTCACGGAGGAAAGATCGATCAGGATTTCTGAAATACGGATTGGCTCTGTGCTCTCCGTGTCAGAGCTCTGTGTCCTCCGTGACGAAAAATCATCGCTCGGAATGCGGAGGTAGCCCGAAAATATCCGTGTTACCGGCGCCTAGTGCGGCACTAGTGCGGCATCACGCTCGGGATCTGGTTGAGGTATTTGAGCATGCTGTCGAAACGAGTGGCGGCGGCGGTCCGGATGGAACCGGTGACGACGGCCTGGTTGCCGCCGTTGGCCGTGTATTCGTGGAAGGTGCCGGGATGGTCCGGGTCGACCACGCCAAAGTAGCCTTGGGCGGGGCCGACCAAGCCGGCGCCGGTGATCCCGCCGGTCCGGAAGGTGGCGGATCTTTTGTCGTAGCGCTCGTTCCACCTGTAGAGGCCGTGGGCGGTGATTTTGTAGAAGGAGTCGGCGCTGGGCGTGGGGCGGAAGAAGAAGAACTCCCCGGCCGCGGTGTGCATGTAGTTTTGGGAAGCGAGGGCGTAATCGAAACCGCCCTCGTCGGGGTCGCCGGTGAAGGTGTCGGAGTATTTGCCCGCTTTGACTTCGGTCACGCGGGTGAGGCCGACGATTTGGTTGTAGACGTAGACGTCGTTGTATTCGGCGCCGAGGAAAACGGGGGCGGGGTCGGCGGCGCCCTTCTCCGCGTAGAAGTAGTAGTGGTCGTTGACGTGGGTGTTGTATCCCCCGGCCGTCATGTAGTGGACCTCGTGGTCCAGTTCGAAGCGGACGGCGACGATGCGGTAGCCTTCGACGGAAGGGATTTTCCCCGCGGTCACCAAGTCGGAGAGAAGCGTGGCGTTGGTGTAGCGGCTGCGGGAGAGCTTGTGCTCGCCGGCGGCGGTGACGACGGGGCGCTCCGGGTTCCGGGCGTTGGTGGTGACGCGCTCGACGTAGTTGGTGACGGCTGGGTGGGTCCATCCGAAGGGATTGTCGATCGCGGGGACCAACTCGTCGGGGGTGTAGGTGGTGGAGAAGGTGGTGGCGTCGGAATAAGTGATGCCCCGGGCCGCGTCGGCCTCCTTCTTGGCCGCGGAGACGGTGTGGCCGCCGACGGTCTCGCTCAGCGCGAGGGTGATGGTGAGCGGGGCGACCGAGCCGGCGGCGTCGGTGATGGACTCGTGATTGGCAAGGACGATACAGGGGAGAAGCAGGGCCGGCAGGAGGTAGGGTGCTTTCATAGTGGGTTATTGCGTGCGAAGATTGCCCGAACACGGCAGCCGGCGGGACCGGGCGGGCGGAGGACTGAGTGAGCGGAGGGCAGGGAGGCGGCGTTGGGGAAAAGTTCCCAATTCGGCGGCGCGAGAAAACGCGCCGGCAGGCCGGCTCCCGGACGAAGATTCTAAAGACCGCGTTTGCGCCCCGGGGCGTGGTTGGCGTCGGGCGTAACGGGCATGGACGCGACGGGAGGGGCGGGGGGAAGCTCGAGAAATTCCGCCGCCTCCTGGAGCGCCACCGCCTCTTTGGGATCTCGCGCGGATCGAGCCGCGGCGCGAAGGGCGGCGGCGCCGGCGGCATGGCCGAGCTGCACGATGCCCTCGCGAGCGTAGGCGCGAACCTCGGGGTCGGAATGGCGGAGGAGGGGCGTCAGGCGCGGCAACGCGGCGGCGTCGTAGGTGGTGTAGGCGGCCTCGATGTCGGCGAACAGCCGGGCGCGAGCTTCGTCGGCGAGCAGCGGTGCGGAGTCTCGGCCGGTGTCGGGCGAGCCCGATGTTTTTTCCGGCACTGCCTCGGCGGGTGGAGCGGCCGGCGACTGAAGTTGAGTAGCGGGGGCAGCCGGTGCGAGCGGTGAGGCGTGGGAAGCGGGCAAGGACGCGGAAGGCGGCGTCGCGGCGGTCGACGGCGCGTCGGTGCGGGAGCCGAACCAGGCGAGGCCCAGTCCGAGGCCGAGACAAAGCGTGCAGAGAGGGAGGAGGCGAAGGGTCTGATTCATGGGTGAAAAATTAAGGGAGGTCCTGAAATCTCCGGCGGAGTCTGCCGGAGATTTTAGGGCCTCCCTAAAAACACCGGCCTGGGGCGGGGCCGGTGCGGTCGCGAGCGGGGTGATGCGGATGCGGCGCTCGAAAGGGACTTAGTCGGCGGCGATGCGCGGGATCTGGAGCATGTATTTGAGCAGGCTGGACTGATAGGTCGCGGCCGGGAGGGTGATGCTACCCCGGACGATGCCGCTGTTGGCGGTCAGAGCGGTGTCGGGGGCGGAGTAGAGGGTGGCGGGGCCGGTCAGGTTTGTGCCGATGACGGCGCCGCGGTTGTAGGTGTTGCGGCCACCCCTGTTGTCGTAGGTTTCCTTCCAGTTGAACACGCCGCCGGCGCGGAGTTCGTAGTAGTTGGTGCTCGTGGCGGGACGGCGGTAGATCGCGAACTCGGCGAGGGAGATGCCGTTGTAGGCGTCGGACACCAGAGTGTAGGCAAAGCCGCCGCCTTGCTCTTCGGTGCGGCCGGTGAAGATGTCCTTGTATTTGCCGGCTTGGGCGGTCTCGAAGGAGGCGAAATCGATGAGCTGGGGGAAGTCATAGACGTTGTCCTCGGCGCCGAGATAAACGGGGGCGGCGTCGTTGGGGCCGCGTTCCGCGAAGAAGTAGAGGCCGCGCTTCACGAGCGTGAGGTAGCCGCCGGCGGTGTTGTCGAAGACATCGTTGCCGTCGGTGACGGTGTCGAAGCGCACGGCCACGAGGCGGTAGCCCTTCACGGAGGAGATCTTGCCGGCGGCGACGAGCTCGGCGAGCAGGGTGGCGTTGGTGTAGCGGGTGCGGTGGATGAGGTTGGAGCCCTCGGCGGTGACGGTGAGGGTGCCGCCCGGGGGGGTCTTGGAGGTGACGCGCTCGACGTAGTTGTTGGTCCCGGCGGCGTTCCAGCCGTAGGGGTTGAGAAGCGCGGGGGCCGGGTCGCTGGGGAAGAAGACGGCGTCGTAGCGGATCGTGTCGGGATAGGTGATGTCCCTCGTGGCGTCGGAGGCCTTCTTTGCGTCCGTGATCTTCCATCCGCCGATCGTCTCGGCGACGGTGAGGTTGAGGTTGAGGGTCGAGACATTGCCGGGGAGGCTTGTCACGACGGTTTGCGCGAAGGCGAAGGGTGCCAGGAGCGCGTGGAGGAGCAGTGCGGGGGCGAGATAGGGCAGTTTCATGTGTTCGTTTGGGAGGTGCCCCGGGAGAATATTTCAACCCGGGGAACCGCGAAACCAGAGGACCCGACGCACCGCGGGGCAGGGGAACCTCGGCCTTCCGGGATGAGAAATCCCTGAGGCCTCGGGGAAGGGCTTCGGATGCGGGCATAAGAAAGGCCCCGCCAAAAAGAGCGGGGCCCGAGGCAAACGCGCGGGGTCCGGCCGGCGGCATCCCGCCGGCCTGCGAGGACTACCGTCAGAAGCTGGCGCGGACGCCGGCGGTGAAGGCGCGGCCGGGAAGCGGAGCGATTTCCTTGAGGAAGGACGCGTGAACGCGGGCCTCCTCGTCGGTCAGGTTGCTCACGCGCACGAAAAAGTCATAGGTCGCGAGCGTGGTGCGCAGGCAGTATCCGGCGTGGAGGCCGAGGAGGGCGTGGCCCCTGGTGTCGGTTTCCCCGGGAGCGACATCGTTCTGCTTGAGAACCGCGACGAGGTCGGCGCCGGCGTTCCACGAAGCGCGACGCCAGTCGAGGGCGAGGCGGGCCTTGACCGGTGAAACGCGAGGCAAGTCGCGGCCGCCCTCCTCCTGCGCCCGCACATAGTCGACCGCGGTGGTGAGATCCAAGACGTGGCGAGGCGCCTGGTGGAGATGCCACACGGCTTCGGCCTCGGCGCCGTAGAAGAGCGCGTCGCGTTGCACGAAGGTCGTGCGCTCGAGCCCGCCGGAGGGATCGGGCGTGTTGGCGTCGTCGACCAAGACGCCGGTGCCCTCCTCGAAGATATAGCCGTCGAAGGCGTTGGCGAAGCCGGTGAGCGAACCGGTGACAAAGCCGCTCACTTTACGCAGGGAGATCTCGCCGCCGAGGCTGCGCTCGTCGTCGAAGCCGGCGTCGCCGATCTCGTAGGCGGCGGTGCCGATGTGCGGCCCGTCGGCGTAGAGCTCCTGCCCGGTGGGGGCGCGCTCGGTGGCGCTGAGGCTCCAGGCGAGCTTGTAGACCGGGCCGACCGTGTGGATGGCGCCGAGGGAGCCGGAAAACGTAGTGCGTTCGTCGCTACGCGGACCCGACGCGGTTCCGCCCGGGCTGGCGAACGCGTCGGCGTCGATGCGCCGGTGTTCGATCCGGGCGCCGGCCTGCCAGGTGACGCTTTCCCGGGCGATTTCCTGGAAGACGAAGAGCGCGGCGTTTTCGGTCAGGTGCGTGGGCAGGAAGGCTTCGTCGCCCAGCGCGGAGAGGTCGGTGCGTCCGAACTGCGCGCCGAGGGCGCCGCTCCAATCGGAGGCGTCGCCGTGGAGGAGTTCCAGGCGGCTGTCGAAGCCCTCCTGGCCGAGAAGCGTGCCGATTTCGGAGCCCTCGAGTTCGCGGTGCTCGTAGTCGGAATAGCCGAACTTGGCGCGGGCGCCGCTGAAGACGCCGAAGTCCCCGGCGTAGTCGGCGGAAGCGTCGAGCCGGCGCTGGCGAAGCGCGATCTCGACCGCCTCCTCGTTGGGAACGCCGTAGCGGGTGTCGAAGCCGTTGTAGTTGAGGCCGGCGTCAAGGGTTTCGCTGACATAGCTCAGGCCGGCCGAGGCGCCCTTGGAGGCGAGGTCGGTGTTGACCAACTCGCCCTTTGGCGCGCCGGGCTGGCCGGAAAATCCGGGCACCTCGAGATCGTCGGCCTCGCGTCGGAAGCCGTCGAGGTGAAGGACGAAGCCGGACTGGTCTTCCCGGTTCGCCGCGAGGGCGACGTCGAGCGAGCCGCCGGCGGCGTAGCCGGCGCCGTTGTCGGTGACGGAGCTGTCGACGAGACCGGCGAAGGCGCGATCGGGGAGGTCGGATTCGATGCGGTGGTCGATGACATTCACCACGCCGCCCATGGCGGAGGCGCCGTAGAGGAGGGACGCGGGCCCGCGCACGACCTCGATGCGTTTCACGAGGAAGGGCTCCACCGAGACGGCGTGGTCGGGCGAGGTGTTGGAGGCGTCGAGCGTATCGGTGGAGTTGGCGAGCACGCGCACGCGGTTGGCGCCGAGGCCGCGCAGGACGGGGCGGCTGGCGCCGGGCCCGAACCAGGTGCTGGAGACGCCCGGAAGCGCGGAGAGGGTTTCGCCAAGCGAGGGCTGGCGGACCTCGGCGAGCGCGTCGCCGGAAAGCACGCTCGTGGAGCCGATGAGGTCGGCTTGGGTGCGGGCGATGGGAGAGGCGCTGACGACCAGCGCTTCCAGCACGACTGTTTCGGAGTCGTGTTCGTGGGCGCGGGGGGGCGCGTCGGTCTGAGACGGCAAGGACTGGGCGCGGAGCAAGGGCGTCGCGAGCGGAAGCAGGGACAGGGAAAGTGCGGAGACGAGAGATGGTTTCATAGGCAGTGGGGCCGGAAATGGAAGGAATGCGCGTCCGGCCAAAGGCGCGCAGGCGCGACGCCGGGACAGGGGCGCGCGGCCAGGTGTGAACGAAAGCGCCGGGTGTCGTGCTACGACGGATACGGCGAAACCGCCCGACGCGGGTCGGGGGAAGGAGGAAGACGGCGACTAGACCGAGGCTTCCGCGGGAGGCGCCTGGCTCGGGGGCAGGCTGCGGGCGGGGGCGAAGCGGGGGGCGGCGGAGGCGAGGAGCCGAAGGGGCTCGGCGGGTTTTTCGTCGGGCCGACAGGCGAGGGTATCGAAGGCCGGGGTGGCGATGCCTTGGGCGAAGAAGGCTATGGCGCAGGCGCCTTCGGCATGATTTTCGTCCGAACCGGGAAAGTGGCCGTGGCCGGAGGCGGAGTGATCGCTCTCCTGCGCGTGCAGGGCGTCATGGAGCGCCGGCAGATGGACAAGGTTGGCGACCGCGAAAACCAGGATCGCCAAGAAGCCCGCGGTGGCGGCGCGGCAGAGCGAAATGATCTGGCGAGGCGGGCGCATGGGGCAGGCGGCGGATCAAAGCCCCGGATTGATGGCAGGCAAGGCGAAGCTCAGTGCGTCGGGCGAAAGAGGGTGCGCGAACTCGGCGCAATGGCGGCGCGAAGGAGCGTGCGCCGAGTCGGAGGACTCCCGCGAGACAGGCGGGAACAAGGTTGTCAGGCCGAAGCGCCTCGGTGGCCGTTGGCCGGATCGAACGGATGATCGGTGATCGCGTGCGACCGCAAAAAGCGCCAGACGCCGCTTTGGCGATACTCTTCCCCCCCGACGTTTCGGGGCGGGCGGGAAAGATCCGCGGGATGGTGCCACAGGCCGGTGAGCCAGAGCCGGATGATATTGCGGCCGACAGGCGAGAGGTTCGGGTCGACGAGCACTTCGGCCGCGCCTTCGGTGACGGTTTGGGAGGCGAGGAATATATCGGCCAGGCGTTCGAGATCGCCGGGCGGGAGGTCGGCGAGAATCGCGGAGTGGAAGCGCTCGGTGAAATCCGTGGAGCCCGACGAATGAAGCCGTGCGGCGGATACGCCCGTGAGGCCGGAGCTAAGCGCGAGGAAAACAGCCGGCGTGAAGGCAAAGCGGGAGGCGGATGGGGAGGCGTGAGCCGGGGCGTTCATCGGGCGAGTCGAAAAAGGAAGGAATAATCCGAGGGAAGCCGGGCGGCGGATTCGGCTTTGGCATGGCACCCGATGCAGCTCGGGGCGGCATGCGGGTCGGCGGCGAGATAGGTCTCCAGGGTGGTGTTGGCCAGCCGCGTGGGAGCGGGGACGGGCTGGCCGCCGGGGGCGCGGTGTTCGGTGCCGACGAGCTCGTAGTATTGCCAGACGGAGGCGGGATTTATGGCGCGCAGGGCGGCTTGGTAGGCGAGGTTGATCGCACGCGTGGAGAGCGGGATCGGAGTCTGGCGCACGATTTGCGGACGACGGTCGGGGGGCTCCACGAGGGCCGGATTCCACGGCGGGGGCGGAGGCACGTTGGCGGGCAGGTCGGGCTTGGTTTTGTCGTAGAAGTTGTAGGCGGCGCGGTCGGCGGGCTCGCCAACGGTCGGGCAGTTGTCGACGTGTTCGAAGGTAAACCACACCCAATCGGGCGAGGACGGGGTTTTCCGGGCGATGTGGAGGCCGACGAGGCCGACGACCGCTTGCTCTAGGGAGCCCGGGCCTGGCAGCCCGCCGGCGGAGGGGGTGTAAAGGTAGGCGCTCACGCTGTGAAACCGGCCGGCGGCGGCTTCGGCGGGAGAAAGGACCTTCCAGGCGGCCTGAACTCGAATCGAGCCGGAGTCGGTCGGGAACGTGGTCTTGCCGTGGTCGGGGAATGAAATGGGGCCGGAGGCGGATTGGATGGCGCGGCTATGGAGACCTTGGGCGAGGATGGTTTCAAAGACCGGGCGGTTCACCCGGATCTCCGTGCGAATGTGACGGCCGTGTTGGTCGACGAGAGGTCCATGCGGCGTGTCGGATGCGAATTCGGCAAGGCCCTTGCTTCCGCGAATCATCACGCGCGCCCCGGGCGGGAGGTGGGAGAAAACAGCGGGCAGCGGCGGCGCGGCGACCGAGCCCCAGGGAGGCGGCTGTTTGCCGGACGGCAGGAAAATTTGCGAGGCCTCGGGCCACGTTTCCCAAATGGTGGAATTGTCGCCGATGTGACCGATGGGCATCTCGGGATCGGGAGTTCCGTCGGGGCGGGTGGGCCAACCCAAGGCGAGGAAACTTTGCCAAGCAAAGGTGTCGGCGGCACGACGGGCCTCCTCGGGGTCGAAAGCGAAGGCCGCGGGCGGAAGGTCGTGCGGCAGATCCGGCTTGAGAACCGGGAGCTGCTCAGGGGCGGGCCGCGGCACCTCGGCGGGCGGGGAGACGAACCCGGTTCGGGAGCTATAAATTCCCAGCGGAGCGGAGCTTTCCGCGGCGGAACGCGAACAGGCTTCGATCAATCCCAAGCCGGAAAGCAGGCCAAGCGCCGATACGACGAGGGCCGGGCGATGACTCGAGCAGGATGGCATGGGCGGTGGACGTTGAAGGAAGCGCAGGGCTGAGGAGTATGTATAGGTGGGTGTTAATACGTAACAAAGGGCCGAGGTGAAAAGGCAAGCGGTTGCTTTGTTAAGCGCACGTTATTCGCGGGACTTCCGCGCGCGTTGCCGAATCTGAATGACCCAAGCGGCCTCCGGTTGCCCTGGTCGCACCGGATGCACGTCGGGATTTCGCGAGCGGCGTTCGACTCGATATCTTGCGCGATACGCCGCCGCCGGACCGCCGTTTCCAGGCTTCGGCGCAGGCGGAAACCACGCCGGGCCGGCGTCGCCCCGGCGTGGCGTCCTTCGGTTCCGCGAGAGGCCGCCGGGTGGCTTAGCCTTGGGACTGGCTTTGCAGGGAACTCGCGCCGTGGGTGACGTAGGCGCGCTGGATGGCGTGATGGATCTGTTCGATGCGGAGCTGGAGGGCGTCGAGGTATTCGTGAAGACCCTCGGCGATGATCGCCTTGGCGTCGGCCGCCTCGAGGTCCTCGAACAGACCGTGGACGAGTTCTTGCGCCTTGGCGACGGCGGGGCGTCCGTCGCCATCGATGCGGAGCAGGGACTTCTCGATCTGGCCGACCGCGTGGAGGACGCTGCGGGGGAAGGCGCGATCACGTAGCAAGTAATCCACTACGCGCGGGAGATCGAGGTCGCCGCGCCGGGCGCGGCGGAAGGCCTCGAAGGCGGAGCAGGAGCGGAGGACGGAGGCCCACTGGACGATGTCGAGGGCGGAGCCGACGGCCTGCATGCCGGGCAGGATCATGAAGTATTTGATGTCGAGGATGCGCGAGGTGTTGTCGGCGCGCTCGAGGTGGCGGCCGAGTTCGTAGAAGCTCCAGCCGTCGTCGCGGGGGATCATGGCGTCGGCGACGCCGTGGAAAAGCTGCGTCTGACACTTGATCCAGGCGAGGTAGTCGGCCGCGCCGAGCTGCGCGTAACGGGTGAAATCGTCGTCCTTGAGCCGGAGATAGAACGTGTTGAGCGTCTCCCATAGCTCGGCCGCGAGCTGGTCGCGGATGCAGCGGGCGTTTTCGCGGGCGAAGGCGACGCAGGAGAGGACGGAGGACGGATTGCGTTTGTCGAAGAGCATGAACTCCACGACCGCGCGCTCGGTGGCCTTTTCGCCGTAAAGCTCGTGAAACTTGTCGTCGGAACCGGTCACGAAAACGAGCGGTTCCCACGCGCGGGGATCGTCGGCGGCCTGGCGGGCCTGCAGGTCGAGGACGAGCTGGGAATTCACCTCCACGATGCGCGCGGTGTTTTCCGCGCGCTCGAGATAGCGGGCGATCCAGTAGATGAGGTTTGCGACTCGGGAAAGCATGGTGCGGCTGCGCGAATGACCAATGACCAATGTCCAATGACCAATGTCGGCGCGAGGATGTGGCGTGTTAGCGAGTGGTGGGTTTCCTGGCCGCGCGTTCGCGACGCAGATTCGCGTCGGTCGTGCGGATGATCTTGCAGAAAATCAGGTGCAGTTCGTGGGTCTCTTTCCAGAGGTCCCGAAGTGAATCGGCTTTGGTCGCGCAGGCCTTCGCGAGCATACGGCACCAATGCTTCGTTTCTTTCGCCTCTTTGCGGCACAATGCGATTTTGTGACGGAAGTCGGTTTTTGTTTCGGCTTCGTCGGCCTCACCATAGTTGGCGCCGAGACTGGTGGCGGATTTCACGAACTGCGTGATCAAGGGGGAGGTGATCGGCGTGGTGGGCAGCGCGAGGCAGAACACGATTACGTTTTCGCCGAAGACGGCGGTGCGCTCGAATAGATCAAATACAGGTGCGGGGGATGCAGGCGTCTTCTTCATTGGTCCTTGGGCATTGGACATTGGTCATTCCTCCGCGGAGGAGCCTCAGACGATGAGTTTTTCGGGGACGGCGGGCGTCGCGTCCTCGTGTTCGGCGGCGAGGACCCAGGTGTCTTTCGAGCCGCCGCCTTGGGAGCTGTTGACCACGAGGCTGCCTTTGCGGAGGGCGACGCGAGTGAGGCCGCCGGGCATGATTTTGATCGAGGAGCCGTTGAGAATGTAGGGACGCAGGTCGATGTGCCGGCCTTCGATGACGTCGCCGCAGACCGCCGGGCAGCGCGAAAGTCCCAGCGTGGGCTGGGCGACGAACTTGCGCGGGTTGGCGACGATCTTGGCGCGGAACTCCTCGATCTGCGCGCGGGTGCTGTGCGGGCCGACGAGCATGCCGTAGCCGCCCGCCTCGTCTACGGACTTCACGACCAGTTGCTCGAGGTTCGCCAGGATGTAGGAGAGGTCTTTCGCGTCTCCGGAGAGAAAGGTGTCCACGTTGGGCAGGAGCGGGTCTTGGCCGAGGTAGAACTTTATCATCCGCGGCACGTAGTAATACATCGCCTTGTCGTCGGCCACGCCGGTGCCGATGGGGTTGCAGAGCGCGACGTTGCCCTTGCGGTAGGCGTCGAAGAGTCCGGGGACGCCGAGGAGCGAATCCGGATTGAAGGCGGTGGGGTCGAGATAGTCGTCGTCGATGCGGCGATAAATGACATGCACGGGCGCCAGGCCGTCGGTGCGCTTCATGTAGACCCGGTCGTTTTCGACGACGAGATCGGAGCCCTCCACGATCTCGATGCCCATCTGGCGCGCGAGGAAGCTGTGCTCGAAGTAGGCGCTGTTGTAGACGCCGGGCGTGAGGAGCACGACGGTGGGCTCGTGAACGTGCGCGGGGGCGAGGTGGACGAGAAGCGAGAGAAGATCGCTCGGGTAGGTCTCGACCGGGCGGACGCGGTAGTCGCGGAGGAGATTGGGGAAGACGCGCTTCATCACCTGCCGGTCCTCGAGGACGTAGGAGACGCCGGAGGGGGTGCGGAGGTTGTCCTCAAGAACCCGATACACGCCGTGCTGGTCGCGGACGAGGTCGGTGCCGTTGATGTGGACGTAGAGATCGCGGGCGATCGGAACGCCGACGAGCTCGGGGCGGAAGTTCTTCGAGCTTTCCACCATCTCGCGGGGGACGATGCCCTCGTTGAGGATTTTCTGCGGGCCGTAGATGTCGGCGAGGAAGAGGTTCAGCGCCTCCATGCGCTGGCGGAGGCCGGCCTCGAGGAGCGCCCACTCTTCGGGCGGGATGATGCGCGGGATGAGGTCGAACGGGAAAATCTTCTCCGTGCCCTTGTTGTCGGAGTAGACGGTGAAGGTGACGCCGCGGTTGATAAAGGTCTGATCGGCGGTGCGCTGGCGGGCGAGGAGGTCGGAGATACCCTCCATCTGGCCGAAACGGTCGAAGAGGCGCTGATAATGCGGACGGGGCCGCCCGGGGGCGGCGAACATCTCGTCGTAGAATTTGTCGGTGTCGTAAGCGGCGAACAGGTCGGACATGGGGAAGGGAAAGCGGGAATGACCAATGACCAATGTCCAATGACCAGTGGTGCGGAGGGGGCGTGGCGGGTCAGCTTCCCGTCGGCGCGGCGGGCGCGTCGGGTGCGGTTTGGGGGGCCGCGGCGCTGGCGGGCATCGACCAGAGGAAACTCTGTTGACGGGCGACCTCGGCGCCGGCGGGGCCGAGCAGACGGAGTCGCCAGGCGGTGGGCTCGACATCGACGCCGGGCCAATCGGGACCGGTCAGCCCGGCCAGGATGGCGCGGGAGCCGCGCGGCACGTCGACCGAAAAAAATTGCACGCGCGCCTGGTCCTCGCCGGGGAGAAAATATTCGAGCGCGATGATCGAGCCGGGAAGCGCTTCGTCGCTCTTGAAACGCGCGAGGAAATAGTAGCCGTCGCGAGATTCGGGGCGCGTGCGGACGACAAGCTCGGGCGCCGCTTCCTTGCCGCCGAAATACTCCGCTATGCGCACGAACGACGAGCCGGCGCGGTATTCGGGCCAGACGCGGACC
>CAMLQS010000092.1 GCA_946482165.1 uncultured Verrucomicrobiota bacterium
TGGCTGAGGTCGGGGACTGCGCAGCCGTCATGGCTTGGGCTAGCCGCAGGCGCTGAAACGGTCGAGAGCTATTCGTTAGGGGACCGTAAAGCGGCGGCCGGCTGGGCGCTGTTTGGCTCGGAGGACGAAGCAGATCCGGCTGGCGCCGGATCGATCACGACTTCGTCGTCGACGCCGGGACGGCCGGAGACGACGTAGGCGCCGAGGGTCCGATTGTTGCGATAGGGGGCGGCGGTGAGGCGCGCGGTGGTCTCGAGCGTGTCGAGCGTGCGGGCGATAAGCGGCGTGCCGGCGTCGGGAATCGCGGACCGGAAGTGCGGCAGAAACTCAATCACCGCGGTGGAGTCGTCCGCGTCATAGCTGTAGATTCGTCCGATCTCTAGGTGCTTGGGCGCGACGAGGACGGGCTCGGGGAGCGAGGCCCGCTTTTTCTTTGGCAGCACGGAGCAGCCGGAAGAGGCCAAGGCGAAGAGCGCCGCGAGGCAGGCGGGCAACAAAAACGCCCCGGTCGCGAAGTGTGGGCGACGGCGGGGCGTGGGCATGGGAGCGAGGCGAGCGGCGCGCGGACGGCGAAACGGCCTCCGCCGTTCCGCTACGATGTGCTCACAGCTTCGGGAAGACGGGCTTGTTGGCCTGGACCTGCTTGATGAGGTTTTGCGCGTTGTCGGGCTGCTCGGCGTCGAAGAAGCCGGTGAGCTGGCGGAGGCGCGTCGGGTGGCGCATCTTGCGCAGGGCCTTGGCCTCGATCTGGCGGATGCGCTCGCGGGTGACCTTGAATTGTTTGCCGACCTCTTCGAGCGTGCGGCTGTAACCGTCGACGAGACCGAAGCGGAGGGAGAGCACGCGACGCTCGCGCTCGGTGAGCGAGTCGAGCACGTCGACGATCTTTTCGCGGAGGAGCGAATAGGCCGTCATGTCGTAGGGGTTTTCGGCGCTCTTGTCCTCGATGAAGTCGCCGAAGCTGGTGTCGTCGCCGTCGCCGACGGGGCTTTGCAGGGAGATCGGCTGTTGCGCCATCTTCATGATCTGCTGCACGCGCTCGACGGGGAGATTCATCTCGTCGGCGACCTCCTCGGGGCTCGGCTCGTGGCCGAATTCCTGAAGGAGCTGCTTCTGGACCTGCATCACCTTGTTCAGCGTCTCGATCATGTGGACCGGGATGCGGATGGTGCGGGCCTGGTCGGCGATGGAGCGGGTGATGGCCTGGCGTATCCACCACGTGGCGTAGGTGGAGAACTTGTAGCCGCGGCGATACTCGAACTTCTCGACGGCCTTCATGAGGCCCATGTTGCCCTCCTGGATGAGGTCGAGGAAGGAGAGGCCGCGGTTCGTGTATTTCTTCGCGATCGAGATCACGAGGCGAAGGTTGGCCTCGACCATCTCGGTCTTGGCCTTGTGGGCCTCGCGAACGTGGACGTTGGTCTGGCGGACAACGTCGAGGAAACGCACGGGCTCGATTCGCCACTCGGCCTCGATCTGCTTGAGGCGGGCGTTGATCGCCTTGGTGTCGATGGCGGCGTCCTTCTTGGTCTTGGGATGCTTGGCACGTTCGATCTGGCCTTGAAGGGCCTCGATCTCGCTGAGCACGGGCTGGAGGGTCTCGAGCCACTCCTCGAACACCTTCAGCTTGAAGAAATATTTGGAGAAGTTGGAGCGGAGGGTGGACTCGCGCTTCGAGTGCTTGGAGAGCACCTTCTTCCGGTCGGCGTCGTTTTTCGCCTTCTGGTATTCATCCCACGACTCGGCGACGGACTCCTCGTTCTTTACGGTGGTCTCGACGAGCTTGGGCAGGTTTTTGAAGTAGGCGTCGCGGCTCTCGATTTTCTTGTCGATGACGATGCGGTCGAAGCGCTCGGTGCGGTCGATGAGCTTCTGGCCGAGGCCGGCGATGTATTTGCCAACGATGGCGACCTCGAAGAGCACCTCCTGGGCGGTGAGCTCGGCGGTCTCGATGCGCTTGGAGATTTCGACTTCCTGCTCGCGGGTCAGCAGCGGGACCTGGCCCATCTGCTTGAGATACATGCGAACCGGATCGTCGAGGATGTCGTTCTGCGAGGAACGGGTCTCGTCCTCCTCTTCCTTTGTCTGGCGCTGCTTGAACTCCTCGACCTGCTCGGGCTCGAGAATCTCGATCTCCAAGTTTTGGAGAATGGAGAGGACGTTATCGATCTCCTCCTGGTTCTCGACGGAGTCGGGAAGCGCCTCGTTGATATCGTCGAAGGTGAGGTAACCCTGCTCCTTGGACTGGCGGATCAGCGCGCGAATCTTGTCGTTGATCCCGCCGGGAGGAAGGTTGTCGACCGGATTTTCGGACGAGCCGACTTCGGCTCCTTGGGTGTGCTCGATGGCGGCCTCGACGGCGTCGGAATGAGTATCGGCGGAGGCGGACTTGGCTTTGCGCGGCATGAGTGGTGACAGGGACTAGGGCGAAAAGAAAAGCGGACGTGAAGAGGCGAAAAGGGAAAACGCTATCAGGCGACCGCGGAGAGCGCAAGGGGCGAGCGCAGGAGGCGCTGAAGGTCGGAGCGTTCTTTCAGCAACGTGATGGCGTCAATCGTGTTGTCGGTCGAGGCTTGGGAAAGAAGCAGGTCGATTTGACGCATCCGCGGCATGAGATTGCGGTCTCGGAGCCGCTTCAACCCTTCAAGGGCGACTTTGGACGGATCGTCGATCTGCGGTGTTTCAAAAAGCAAGGAAGCCACCAAGGCGCGTTCTGAGTCGGTCTCAAGCAGGGGGTCGAGATGGTCCCGGCCCGGCCACTCTCCGTGAAGGAGCTCGCCGAGAAAGCGGTTGAGCAAGGCGCCGGAGGGCAGCCGGTCGTCGATCCATTCGTGCGGGCAGGCGGCGGCGAGCGATTTTCCCAGCGATGGGTCGAAATGCAGGACAAGCAGCAAAAGGTCGCGCTCGGGGGCGCTGGGGTCGTCTTGGGGCGGAGCGCCAGAGGCCAAGGCGGATGCCGGGGAGCCCGAGGTTTGCGCGGGGGCGACGACCGATTGCGCGGGCGCGTTCGATGCTTGGGCCTCGGCTCGGCCGCCCTTGGCGAGGAACTGGGCGAAATCCCGCTCGAATACGTCGGGTGTGACCTGAAGGGCGCCGAGCGCGGGAGCGATTTCGCCGAGCAAACGGCGCTGCATGAGCTCGGAATCCGCGGAGGCGATGACGGAGTAGATCTCCCTCACGGCGGCTTGCGTGCGTTCCGCCGTCGCGTTGCGCGAATCGGGCAAGACGAAGCGACGCATGAACTGCATGCCGCCGAAGGCGCCGCGCTTTACCTCTTCGTAGCCTGCGAGGCCCTTTTCCAAAAAGAGCAGGTCGGGGTCTACTTTGCCCGCCCCGGCGAGGGTGAGGAAACGCACCTCGATGCCTGTCTTGAGTGCGAGCGGCAGCAGGCGGCGCGCGGCTTTCTGGCCCGCGCCGTCGCTGTCGAAGAAGCACTCGAGCTCCGAGTGGTAGCGCCGCATGAGGATGAGTTGCCCCTCGGTGATGGAGGTTCCCTGCGGCGCGATGGCGGTTTTGAGTCCCACCGACCAGCAGCGGAGCGCGTCGAGCTGGCCTTCGACCATGACGAAGGGCTTGCCCTCGCCGACGTGGGCGCGGGCGCGGTCGAGGTTGAAGAGGAGATTGCTCTTCGAGAAAATCGGCGTTTCGGGCGAGTTGACGTATTTCGCCTCCCGCGAGTTGTCGTCCTCCGGGGTCAGGTCCGTCTGGCGCGCGGTGAATGCGACTACGCGGCCCTGATGGTCGCGGATCGGAATCATGAGGCGGCCGCGGAAGCGCGGTTTGAGCGCGCCGACGGTGAGCAGCTGATCCTCGTAGATGTAGAACAGGCCGCACTTGCGAATCGCGTCGTCGGAAAACTTTTTGCGCATCACCGCCGCGCCGAGGCCCGAGCCGGTCGGGTCGGCGAGGCCGATCTTGAACTCGTCGGCAAGCTCCGGCGTGAAGCGGCGTTTTTGCGTCCAATAATCGCGCATCCACGCGCCGTGCTCGCCGTTGGCCTTGAAGGCTTGGTGGAAGTGCTCCGTGGCGAACTCGTGCAGGTCGAAAAGTTCCTGCCGGAGCGAACGTTCCTCGCGGGAAGGACCGCCGCCGCCCTCCTCGTATTCCAGAGCGACGTTAAAACGCTGGGCGAGCGCCTCGACGGACTCGGTGAAATTCAGGCCCTCGGTTTCTTGGACAAAGGTAAAGATGTCGCCGGATTTTCCGCACCCGAAGCACTTGTAGAAGCCCTTGGCGGAATCGAAGTGGAAGGAGGGCGATTTCTCCTGGTGGAAAGGGCAGAGGGCCTTGAAGCGGTTGCCGCCGGCGCGACGCGGCGTGGCCACGCGCGAAATGACATCCACGATGTTGATGCGCAGCTTGAGGTCTTGTTTGCAGCTTTCCTTGAGGCGCGGCATCGAGCGGGACGGGGTTGCACTTTCGGGTCGGAGGATGCTCTGTCAAGGGTTCCGCCCGATGTCCTTCCGAGCTCTCTTCTCCTGCGTGGTTTCCCTCGTGTGCGCCGTTCCTGGCGTCCGTGCCGATGGCGGCGCCGCCACGCCCGCGCCGGCGAGCGCGGCTCCCGCGGAGCTGTGGGAGGTTCGTTTGCCGTCGCGGGGAAATGGGGGCGAAACCGCGCCAAGCAGCGCGGGCTCCGAGCGCTACGCGGGCGGAGTGGAGGCCTTGTTCCAGGCTTTTGAGCAGAAGGTCGGGCGCCGTCTCACGCCGGGCGAGAAGGGCAAGGTAGGGCTGAAGGTTTACGCCGAATCGGGCGCCGGGCTCGCGACGCCGCAGCCGCTCGTGCGCGCGGTGATCGAGGCGCTCATCCGTCGCGGCTACGCGCGGGAAAATATCTTCCTGGTCGGGCTCAACCAGCTTCGGCTCCGCCTGACCGGCTACCTGCCGACCGATCCCGGGATTCCCGCTCCCTTCGAGGGCCACCCGTTTTTCGTGCTGGAGTCGGGCTGCTATTACGACCCGGTCTGGTTTTACGACAGCCCGCTGCCCTCGCGTTTCGATCCGATCTTGTCGGGCCGCCAGGACAAAGCGCCGAACTTCGACCTCGACCGCCTGGGTGTGGCGGCGATCGACCCGATGGCGAAGATCGACGCGGAGGCGGATCGCAAGAGCTTCCTGGCGACGCCGCTTTTTCTCGATGCCGACTTTTGGATCAACCTTCCGGTCTACACCGACCACGAATCGCTCGGGGTAAATGGCGCGCTGGCGAACGCCACCCTGTGGAACGCGTCCAACACCTCGCGTTTTTTTCGCAGCACCCGCAGCGCCTCGGCGGCCCTGGCCGAGATGGCGGCGATTCCCGAGTTGCGGCAGACATGGGCCTTCACGCTCGCCACGCTGGAACAGTGGCAATTCGTCGGAGGGCCGGCCTACAACGCATCCTACACCCGCGGCGAGCCCCGGCTCTGGCTCGGCACCGATCCGGTGCGGATGGACGCGATCATGTTGCAGCGCATCAACGCCGCGCGGAAAGCGACGGGTTTTCAGCCGATCTCGGACGAGATCCGCACTTTGGAGTTCGCCGAGACCCTCGGCATCGGCCGGCGCGCCGGCTCCGAGCCGGTGGTGGTTCCCGCGGTCGAGGCAAAGTGAGCGGCTCCAGCCCGTAAAAACACCTTGCCCGCCGCCCGCGGGCCTTGTCCCTTGTCGCTCTCGTTTACGCCCGCATGAACTCCGTTTCCGATTACGCGCCGATCCTGATTCAGCTCCTCCTGGCCGCCGGCCTCGCGGGAGGCATAGTCGGCGCGAGCCATCTGCTCGGTCAGCGAGCGCGCAAGAAGAACGCGATCACCGATACCGCTTACGAGTGCGGCGTGAAGGCCGAGGGCGGCGTGCACACGCGCTTTTCGGTAAAGTTCTACGTGACGGCGATGTTGTTCATCCTCTTCGATATCGAGGTCGTTTTCCTCATCCCGTGGTCCTTCATCTACCGCGATTTTCTCGCGAACCACATTTCGATTCTCGCCCCCATCGGCTTCTTCTTCGGCGTTCTCGTCCTCGGCCTCGTCTACGAGATCAAAAAGGGCGCGCTCGAGTGGGAGAAGTGAGCGTTGTTTAACCGCGGATTGCGCAGATAGCCGCGGATGCCCAACACTTTATCCGCGACCATCCGCGCAATCCGCGGTTAATTCCCGGTCGAAATCTTTCTCGGTGTCCTAGCCCTATGCGTCTCGAACGCCACATCGCCCGCAATCGTATCATCGAGCTGCAATCGACCGACTTGAAAGGCGCGCTTGGCGAGCTCTTGGACAACGCCTCGGCCTGCTTCTCCGATTTGAAGCGCGATTCGCTCCTGCGCAGCCTCCTCCAGCGCGAGAGCACGATGACGACCTACCTGGGCAACGGCGTCGCGCTTCCCCATGTGCGGGTAAAGATGCCCCGGCGCTATGTCCTGGTGATCGGGCGCAGCCGCGACGGCATCGTCCATGAGGGGACGCTCGAGGGCGAACGCGCCCATTTGATCATCCTGCTGCTGGCCGACGACCGGGCTCGCGACTACCTGCAAGTCCTGGCCACGGTCGCGCGCCTGGTGAAAGAGCCCGAGCTGGTCGCCAGCCTGGTGGGGGCCAACACCCTGAACGATCTGCACGACCGGCTGGTGGCCGGGGTGGGCGGCATCCTCGCCCGGCCGATGCAGGCGCAGCAGAATCGCGTCAACCGCCTCATGATTCGCGAGGCGGACCGCGTGGCGCGCGGCGCGGGATGCCGCGCGATCATGGTTTTTGGCGACACCTTCGTGGGGGGGATCGAGCCGGGCGCCTGGTTTCCGAAAGCCAAAACCATTCTCGTCACGCGCAACCACGTGGAACTCGACGACGAGTCCGACGCCGACAAGACGGTCGAGGTCATCCAGGTGCGTTCCTTCTCGAACCAGCGCATGGCGCAGCTGCGCAGCGCGGTCTTCGTGGCGCTGAGCCGCGGCATCGTCTCGTTCAGCGACCGTCTCTGCTGCGTGGGCGGCCTCGCGGGGAGCAATCAGTTCGACACCGTGGTGATTCTCGATGTCGAGCGCGAGTTCCACACCCTCCTCGGCGGCCACGCCGACCTGCTTCCCGAGGACGTCAAACCCGAGGTGCTCGAACGCGTGCTCGGGATCGCGATGGAGCTCGGCGTCGAGGGGCGCGAGGGCAAGCCCGTCGGCTGCCTCTTCGTGGTGGGCGACACCGCTCGGGTGGAGCGACTGACCAAGCCGCTGGTCTTGAATCCATTTTACGGATACAAAGAGGAGGACCGCAACATCCTCAATCCCTTCATGGACGAGACGGTGAAGGAGTTTTCGTCCATCGACGGGGCCTTCGTGATCCGCGGCGACGGCGTGGTGGCGAGCGCGGGAAGCCTCCTGCAGGCCTCCGACGCCGAGCACTCGCTGCCGAGCGGCCTGGGCAGCCGCCACGCGGCGGCCGCCGCCGTGAGCGTGGCGACGGACTGCATCAGCATCGTCGTTTCGTCGAGCACAGGGCAGGTAACCCTTTTCCGTCGCGGCGTGATGCTGCCGCTGACCGAGCGCAAGCTGACGCCGACGGCGGGTTGAGGAGCGCGCCGCGCCGGGGCGGCGCGGCAGCGGCTACGTCGAATCTCCGAGATCGGTCAGAACCGCCTCGATCGGACGCAGCTTCTCCGCGGGGAAGAGGGAATTGAGCCGCGTGATCACCGCTTGGATAAGACCGTCCGGACAGCTGGCGCCACCGGTGATAAGAACGCGGCGGGGGAGGGCGGCGGCTTCCGCGGGCGCGCCCGAGTTCGCCAAAGTGTGGGCGGGCCAGAGCGGGCGCGCCTCGGTGTGGCCGCCGCCGGCCGCGGTCGGGCCGTGGGCCGGGAAGACGTAGTGGGCGACTTCGTCGAGCGAATGGATGTCGGCTTCGCTTTGGATGAAGAATGCCATGCGCCCGAGTTTCTCATCACAAACGCGCCAGAGCTGGTAGGTGTTGGAGGAGTTTTTTCCACCGATGACGAACGCGGCGTCGAGCGGCCGGGCGAGGGCGCGGCCGAGGGCGTCCTGATTGACCTGGGTGGCGTAGCACAGGGTGTCGCTGCGGCCGCTGCCGCCGACGCGGGCCGGGGCGCCGGGCGCATCGGGACCGCAGGAGGAGAGGTAGGCGGCGCGCAGATGCTCGATGATCTCGCGCGTCTCGTTGACGAGGAGGGTGGTTTGGTTGACGACCGCGACTCGTTCGAGATCGCGCGAGACCGAAAAGCCTTCGGTGTGACGACCCGCGAAGGCGGCTTCGAAGCGCGCCTGGGCGCCGGGATCGTGGCGAACGGGGATGAAATCGGCGAGCGCGCCGGCCTCGGCGAGATTGCGCACGATGACGGCGTGGGCGTGGCGGCGGGTGTTCGAAAAGGTGGCTTTTGTCTCCTCGTGCTCGTGCTTGCCGTGGATGACGACGGTGTATCCGTCCCGTCCATACGCGCGGGCCGCCTTCCAGACCTTTTCCACGAGCATGCAGGTGGCGTCGTAGTCGCAGACGGCGAGGCCGCGCCGAACGAGCCGGCGCTTGTCCTCGTCGGTCGCGCCGAAGGCGGGGATGATAACGATGTCGTCCGGGGCGAGCGTGTCCCACCGGGCGGGGTCCTCGCGGGTGGCGGGAGTTTCCGGGGTGATCTTGCGCCCGGAAACGGAGAAGGGAACGCCCTTGTCGGATTGCAGGTAGCGGAGGCCGCGGCGGAGGAGGTCGTCGTTGACGAAGGGATTGTGGATCAACTCCGACAGCATGAAGACCCGTTTGCCGGGATTTTCGGCGAGGGATTCGTAAGCGCGCTCGATGGCGTTTTTCACGCCGAGGCAAAAACCGAAGTGACTGGGGAGGATGTATTGCACCGCGCCGAAATCCAGCGGCACGGGATCGGCGGCGGAGCGCTCGTGGCGGCGGGCGAGGGCCTTGATCGCGGCGCAGAGCGAAGACTGGTAGAGCGCCCGCGAGAGTGGGTCCTGCGCATAGATGGCGGAATTGCGCTCGTGGGCGGGGCGGAACTTGTAGATGAAATCGTTTTCGCCGAGATGCAGGTAGGGCAGCTCGACCAGGTGAGGTTCGAGCGCGGCGAGGATTTTTGCGAGAAGCGGAGTGTTCGCGCCGGGGCTGTCGGAGAGTTGATCGAGGGAGTAGAAAACCGTGCCGTCGTTGGGCGCCGGGACGGACGGGAGGCTGCCGAGGACGAGGTGCAGCGGGCCGTTTTCGAGCGGGAGATCGAAGGCGATTTTGGAGCGCTGGATGCCTGCGAGGGTCGAGCCGTCGGCGGCGACGCGGCCTTCGGGCGTGAAGCGGATGGCCAAGCGGTTGTTGGCGTCGAAGGCGAGGACGAGTTCGGAGGAGCGCACGCGATCAGGATTCGAGATGAGGCGGGAGTGATAGAACGTGCAGGCCTGGCACGCGGCTAAAATCGGAGTCGAGCGTAAGCACCGAGGCCCCGAGGCGGAGCGCGGACGCGGCGATGATGGCGTCCGTGGCTTGGATGGGCAGCCCGAGGCGATCAGACTGCGAGGCAAGGGCGGTCGCCTCGCCCCATAGCCGCTCGTCGGCGGGAACATATTGCATGACGGACATGAACTGCTCGAGGCGCTCGCGAATGCGCGGGTGTTTCACGCCGCGAATCACCTCGAGCCGGACCATCCCGCAGGTGACGAGGTTTACCGTGTCGTAGTGCTCAAAAAGAACGGCAACGGGGTCGAGCCGTTGGCGCATGAGCCGGATATAGACGCTGCTATCAACGAGGATCGGCAGATCCATGGGCGTCGTAGGGTTTGGGCTCTTCGGCGGCGGAGCGGGCGGGGTAGACGTTGTGCCCCAGCTTCTCGTCGTAATAGGGGTCCACCGCGTCGGCCAGTTCGTCGGGGGTAAACCCAAGACCGTTTTTGCGGAATTCGCGGATCTTCATCTGACGATCCATTTCCTTGAGCGCCGCCTCGACCGCCTCAGTCTTACTCGCGAACCCGTATTCGCGCATCACGCGCTCCAGAAGCGCCTCGTCTATGTGCATGGTCATCTTCATCTGCCATACGTGGTATGGGTGAGGGAGGCGAATGCAAGATGAAATGCCATACTCATGCCATTATGCTTTTCCGCCGTAGCTTACGTAGTCGTCGAGATCCAGGCGATCGAAGTAGGTAACGATGTCATCGCGACCGGGGCCAAGCTTTTCGATGTGCTCGGCGAAGACCTTGTGGCGCTGGATGTCTCCGGGCGAAAGCGCGGTGAGGTAGTCGGACCAGGCGGAGATTTCCCATGGCTGGCGCTTCGGGTTCAAGTTGGCCATGACCCAGGCGAGCATCTCGGTGTCGGAGCGACCTTGTTTTGCTTCGGCAAGGAGGGCGCCGGCGTCGAGACCGGTGAAGGCGAAGAATCGGTTGTCGAGCGGGCAGGGGTAGATGAACTCGCCAAGCTTGCCGGCGGCGGCCGCGCGGGCCTTGTCGAGCAGGCGAGGCAGGTGGACAAAGCCGCCGAGTTTCACGCGGGGGCTGCGTGGCGGATGCCGGGTGAGATCGGGTGCGGAGAGATTGACCATGGCGAAGGGCGGAAAGGACAAAAGGACAGGCGAATGTAACGGATCAGACGCAAAGCGTGAAGGCGGTTTCCGCGAGCCGCCGGCCGTTTATCTGCAACTCCACGCGGTGGCGGCCGGCGTGGTGGCGGCGCGTGGTGAAATCCCGGATCGTCTGGCGCTTGGTCAGCTCGACGGACTCGCCGGGAGCGAGGTCGAGCGCGGCCCATTTGAACACTTTCGCCGAGGCCCGGCCGGACGCGCGGGCGTAGTGGACGACGTAATCGACGATGAGCGACTGGGCGCGGGAGGAGTCGGAGACGAGTTTGGCGGAAAACGCGATCGTATCGCCGAGTCGGATACGGCGGGGCGAGACGGCGAGGGTGGCGCGGACCTTGGGCGCGGAGCCGGCGCCGAGCAGGGCGAGGGCGCGGGGGCGGCCTTTTTTAATGAGCGTGCGCAGGGCGTGTTTGACGATCCAGGCGGTGCGGGCGTCGGACCGGTCCCAGGCGGAGACGACGTCGATGACGACATCGGGATGGTCCTTGGCGATGTCGTTGAGGTGGTTGGCGACGGATTTCCGGACGTAGAGGCTCGGGTCGGCCCGCAAGCGCTCCAGGATGGGGAGGGTGGGGCGCGGGTCGGCTACGAGGGACTGGAGGCGGAGGCCCCAGGGCAGGCGCGGCCGGGAGCCTTCGCTGGCGAGGCGGCGGACGTGTTCGTCGTCGGAGGCGGACCATTCGCGCATGACGGCCAGCGTGCCGGCGAGGTCGCGAACGAGGAAGGGACGGATGGCGAACTCGGCCGAGCCGTGGCGCGTGAGATCGCGAAGCGCGGGCAGCGAGAGCTCGGGATGATCGAGCCCCTGCGCGGCGACATGGGCGCAGGGCCAGATGCCGGCGAAGTTGTGGCCGATCTGGGCGGCGTGGGCGCGGAGAACATCGAGCTGTGCGGCGAGAGGGACGGGCAGCGCGGCATGGAAGGCGTCGGCGGTGCGTTGCACGCGCGCCATGAGCTCGAGCGCGTCGAGGCCGTCGAGTGCGCGGGACAGGAAACGGGCTTGGTCAAAGCGCGGGTGGAGCGCGGCGAGTTGCGCGGCGGTGCGGCGGTAAAAGGCGTCGTCGAACCAGTGTTTCATGGGCGGCGAGCAAGGCTGTCTTCAGCTGGGAATCAACGGTCGACGCGGAGCAAGAGGTCGTTTCATCACGCTTTCCGGCGGGTTCATCCAGCCCGGGGGCGGGTTGGTCTCAGACGCGGGGACTAAATTCAGGGGAACGGCTAAGGTGCGCCCATGCCTCGACGGCCAAGCGGTCGGAAAGGGGCCAATCTCAACCAAAACAAAGAAAGCAAACACCATGAAACTCCTCGTCACCACCGCCACCGCCGTCGCGTTCGCCGTCTTGGCCGGCGCCTCGTTCGCCGCCGATTCCACTTCCACCCGCCCCGAGCGTCCCGCCGGAGGCAAGGGCAAGGGCAAGGGCCAGAAGCCCGACTCCTCCGCGGTCGTCGCCCACCTGACCTCCGAATACAGCAAGGTCTCGTCGTTCGACACCAACCAGGACGGCAACCTCGACTCCACCGAGCAGGGCACGCTGGCCGCCGCGATCACCGCGGGCACGGTCTCGTTCGCTCCTCCCGGGGGCGGACGCGGCGCCTCGGGCAATGCTCCGCAGGGCGCGCCGAAGGGCGGCGCTCCGTCGGCCGAGAACCGCGCCGAGCGCATCGCCGGCATGTATGCCGCCGTGGCGCCCTATGACGCCAACGCCGACGGCGCTCTGGGCGCCGACGAGCAGGCCGCGCTCAAGACCGCCGTCGAGAGCGGCAAGCTGCCGATGCCCGGACGAGGCCCCAAGGGACGCGGACGCGGCCCCGGCGGCCCTGGCGGCCGCGCCGACGCCGACGAAAACTGAGAACCCGTCGCCGCGGGTTTCCCGCCGCGACGATCAGGATCGACAACCGAACCCGGGCGCGGCCGGCGTATGGACGCCGCCGCGCCTTGGTGCGTCCGGCCCGCGTGAGATTGGGCTCCGTTCGTGTCCGATTTTCCGTCAAACCCTCCTCGTCCCTCCCCATGAAGCCGCCGCCGTCGTCGTCCATTTCGCCCGCCCCCGGGTCTTGGCGCGCGCCGCTTTTGCTGAGCTTGGTCGGGTGGTTGGCGCTCGGGGTGTTTTTCATCGCGCAGGCGATGCTCGTCGGCTCGCTCGATTTTGAGACGGCGCTGCGCATGACGGGCCCTTCGTGGCTCGTTTGGGGGCTGTTCGCCCCGGTGGCGGTGACGCTCGCCTTTCTTTTCCCGCTCGAGCGGCGCAGTTGGCTGGCGGGCGGGGCCGCGCATTTGGCGGCCTGCGCCCTGTTGCTGACCTCGAGCCAGTGGGCGGACGCGAATTTCTCTCCGCGCCGGGGGGCGCCGGACGGTTTCGGGCGACGGTTTCGGGCCGATATGCCTCCCGGCGCGGGGCCGCAAAGGGCGCCGATGCGGGAGGGCGGGCGGCCGCGCGGGATGGGGCGGCCGCCGCTCGCCCGGGCCACGATCGACCTGTTGTTCTATGCGCTGCTGGTGAGCGCGGCCCAGGCGGTGCTGTGGTCGCGGCGCGCGCAGGAGCGCGAGCGGCGCGCGCTGGCGGCCGAGGCGCGCTTCGCGGAGGCGAGGCTGGCGGCCCTGCGCATGCAGATAAACCCGCATTTCCTTTTCAACGCGCTCAACGGGATCGCGACCCTCATCCACATCGATCCCCGCGCGGCCGACGCCATGCTCGGGCACCTCGGCGAGCTGTTGCGCGCCTCGCTCGACGACGCGAACGCCGGAGAGGTGCCGTTGCGTCGCGAGCTGGATTTCGTGCGCCGCTATCTCGCCATCGAGCAGGCGCGTTTCGGCGAGCGGCTGCGCGTCGAGGAACGCATCTCCGACGACGTTCTCGACGCGCCGGTGCCGGCTTTTATTCTCCAGCCGCTGGTGGAAAACGCGATCAAGCACGGAGTCTCCGCGGTGCGCGGGCCCGGCGTCGTCACGCTGGTCGCCGCCCGCGACGGAGGGCGGCTGCGCCTGGAGGTGCTCGACACCGGCCCTGGGCCGGGCGAGGCGGCCGGCGCGAAGCCCGGATCGGGTATCGGTCTGGCCAATACGCGGGCGCGCCTCGCCCAGCTGTATCCCGGGCGGCACGAGCTGGCGATTCTGCCCCGAGAGGGCGGCGGTTGCGCGGCGCGGATCATCCTGCCGCTGGGCGGCGCGGCGGCTTCCGGGTCGCCCGCGGACGCGTCGGTTTCCCCCGCATGAAGATTCGCGCGCTGATCGTGGACGACGAACCGCTGGCGCGCCGCCGCGTGCGGCAGCTGGCGGCCGACGAGGCGGACCTGGAGTTTGTCGGCGAGTGCGGCGACGGGGCGGAGGCGCTGGCGGCGATCGCGGAGCACGCGCCGGACCTCGTGTTTCTCGATGTCAACATGCCCGGACTCGACGGCCTCGGGGTGGCGGGGAAACTGCCGCGCGGGCGTGCGCCGGTCATCATCTTTACCACCGCCTACGACCAGCATGCGGTGCGGGCGTTCGAGGCGCGGGCGCTCGACTATCTGCTCAAGCCGCTCACGCCCGAGCGCTTTCGCGCGGCGGTGGCGCGGGCGCGCGAGCACCTCGAGCAGCGCCGGGCGGGCGAGGCGGCGCGCGGCCTGCTCGATCTGCTCGCGGAGCGGCAAGGCGGCGCGGCGCAGACGGGATCGGCGGCGGAGACTCCGGCCAGTCCGACGCCGCCTGCCGGCGGGGGGAGGACCGAGGCGGGCGCGGGTTATCTTACCCGCCTGACGATCAAGACCGACGACCGGCTGGTGGTCTTGCGCGCCGAGGACATCGACAGCATCGAGGCGGCGGGCAACTACGTGTCGGTGCATGCCGGCAAGGAGAGCCACATCCTGCGCGACACGTTGGCCAATCTGGAGTCGCAACTCGCGCCGGAGCGGTTCCTGCGCATCAGCCGCGCCACCATCGTGAACCTCGACCGGGTGAAGGAGCTGCAACCCGGCTTCAAGGGCGAGCATGTGGTGGTGTTGCGCGATGGGCGAAAGCTCGCGATGACGCGCGGGCTGCGCGAGGTGGAGCAGGCGCTTCGCTTCGGCTGAGCGCGGCGAGATCAGGGATGGGGGCCGTCCGGCGGCGCAGTTCTGGCCGGAGAATTAAATTGACCTGCTTGACGGAAATTTAACGGTTTTGCCATTAGGTTTAAATTCACCCCAAGTAGACGAACTTCCTATTCGCCGAGGCTTGGTGAATCTCCGGCGTCTTTCACCCTTCCATCTCCCGCCTCCCGTCCTCCCTCCGCTTCCCATGACAACCTCTCTGCAGAACCGCACTGAACTCTATTTGGCTTGGGCGAAGGAAAAGCTGGATCAGCCCGAGTGCGCGGCGCGTCCGACGACCTGGATGCTCGGTGGCGCCACCCTGTTGCTCGGCTCGTATGGCACCTTGGACGCCGAGGTCATCCGCGGTTCCGAGCTGGGCTTCACTCCGCTCGAATTGGTGAGCACCGGGCAGAATGTTTTCCTGAACATGAGCAATCCGGCGGCGGGCTTGTTCTTCGGCGGCCCGACCGTGGTGCCGCATTTCAACATGAACAACGCCGGGGGAGGCTTCCTATATAATCTGGCCTTCGCGACCAATCCGGCCGGCGTGGTCAGCGACGGCGTGGGCACCCTGGTGTATGGCCGGGCGATTCGTTTCGGCTACAATGCCGTGATCAGCAACGATATGCTGAATGGGCGGGGCTACTTCAACTACCAGGCCTTTTTCGCCGATTGGAACGGAAAGGGCGCGTGGGCTCCCGTGGCGCAAAACAGCTCCGTGACCGGATTTATCGGCATCGTGTTCGACTCCGGAGAACCGGGGTGGATCCAGTTGGAGGTCTTCCATCCGACCGGCGCGGTGAATCATGGGTTTGGCGAAGATTACGGCTTTCGCATTCTGGATTGGGCCTACGAGACCAGCACCCTTCCGGGGGCCAGCATCACGACCCCGGCGCCCGTCCCCGAGCCTTCTTCGGCCGCGGCGCTCGCCGCCGGCGCGGCGGCGATCCTCGCGGTGCATAGCCGCCGCCGTGAGCGCCTGGCCCGGCAATCGGCCGAGTAAAGCCGGCGATCTTCGGATAACACCTCTTTCCAATCTTGAGCGCGCGCTTGCCAGTCGGCGGCGCGCGTTTCGATTTTTCGTCTCTCCTCTTTATGGGAACCGTCCCCGCACCGCTCTCTCCGCCGGCACGCAAGGTGATGCTCATCGGCTGGGATGCGGCGGATTGGAAGAT
>CAMLQS010000093.1 GCA_946482165.1 uncultured Verrucomicrobiota bacterium
GCCCGGCCATGAACAAGACGCTGCTTCTCATCCTCTGCGACTTCCTGCTGCTGACGCTGCTTGCGCTCACGCGCTGGGAAGACGCGAAACCCGCCGCGACGAGCGGGCGGAGCGCCGCGCAAAATCCCTCCGCGGCGACGACGCCCGCGGCCGGCTCCGGAGCGGCCACCGCCGAGCAGGACATGGTCGCGGTCATGCGACTCTCGCTCGAGGATGAGCAGGCGCGGCGCGACGAAATCACGCGGAACCTGGAGCGCACGGAGTCCGAGCGCCTCGCCGCCGAGCGCGCCAAGGCCGAGCTCTCGGAGAACCTCGCCCGCACCGAGAAAACCGCGGCCGAGCTCGATCAGAATCTCTCCGCCTCGCGCGCCGCCGCCGAGGCCGAGCGCGCGCGAAACGCCCAGCTCGCGCGCGATCTTGCCGCGCGCGACGCGGAGGCGAAACGCCGCGAGGCCGAGCTCGCCCGCACCGCCGCGGCCGAGGCGACCGCCCGCGCCCGCGCCGAGGAGATGGCGGTGAAGGTCGGTGTCGCCGAGCGCGAGAAGCAGATCCTGCAGGAGCAGACGCAGACGCTTCGCGCCGCGGTGGAGGCCGAGCGCGCGGAGCGCCAGCGCGTGCAGGAGACGACCACGCAGATCGCGGCCGCCGCCGGACAGATCGCGGAAAAGACCGGCGAGCTCGCGCGCGAATTTCGCGAGGCGCAGCCGATCAACGCCAACACCCTTTTCGAAAGCTTTCTCCAGCGCCGCGTGCGTTCGCGCTTCACGGCCTCGCGCTCGACCTTTCTCGGACAGGTCAACAAAGCGCCCGAGCAGGCGACCGTGCTCGCGAGCGATGGCAAGGACGTGGTCGCGCTGATCCACGTCGACGACACGCCCTTCGACCTGCGCGCTCCGAGCCAACCCGACTGGGAGAAGCTGTTGCTCTCCCTCACACGCGGTCGGGGCGTGGTGCAGCCGGCGAAACTCGAATTCGCCTCGCTTGATCCGCGGGTGCTGATGGTCCGCCTGACGCCGGAGGAGGTGACGCGCCTCGGCGGCGAGCCCTACCTGCTCGCGCTCGAGCCCTTCAAGTTTCCCGAGGCCGTGCTTATCAGCGCGGGCGGCGCGGGCTACGGCGAATTGCCTTTCAAGATCGACCCCAGGAACCCGGGCTACGTGAAGGTCGACAACCGGTTGGTCCGGCGTCTCTTTGGCGACTTCTCGCCCTCGCGCGGAGATCTCGTGCTGAGCAAAACCGGCGAGCTGCTTGGCGTGATGGTGAGCAACGACACCTGCGCGCTGATCAACAATTTTCTCCCTCAGCGCGAACTCCCGCTGGGCGCCGATGTGAAGGCGACGCCGACCGGCCCGGTGCTGGAGGCGGTGGCGAAACGTTACCAGATGCTGCCGTTCGGCGTGAAATGAACGCGAACAAGCGGGCGGGCCCGGCATGAATCGGCCCGACATTCTCTGGATCGTGACCACGCAGTGGCGCGCGCAGGCCTGCGGCTACGCGGGCGATCCCGATGCCCGCACGCCCGCGCTCGACGCGCTCGCGGCGGATCTGCGCACGGTGAACTACGCGCAGGCGGTGACGCCGCATCCGTTTGGACCTTTCGCGCGCGCGGCCATGTTGACGGGAAAGCCCTCGCCGGAAAATGGCGTCCGCGATTACTGGGATGCGCTTCCGCGCGACGCTCGCACCATCGCGCATGCGATGAACGAACGCGGCTACGCGACAGCGTTTTTTGGCAAGTGGGGCGTGGGCGCGCGCGATCCTTTCGCCCCCTTGGTCGGCGAATGGGCCGCTCGTTGGGAGGTGCCTTCAAACGCGCGCGGTGGTTTTGCCCACTGGGTGGGTTTCGAGGGCGGGTTTTTGCTCAACGATCCGTGGCTGCACGGCGACGGCATCGAGGGCTTCGAGCGGCGGCGGGGGTATCAAAGTGACGTGGTCGCGGACTTGGTGACGGAGTGGTTCGTGCGGGCGGCCGACGACGGGCGGCCGAGTTTCGCGCTCGCCAGCTTGGAAGCGCCGCATCCGCCGTATGACGCGCCGACGCCGACGGGCGGGGAACGCGCCCGGCCGGAGAGCCTGGTCCTGCCGCCGAATGTGCCGCGCGGGGGCGAGATTGAAGCCAAGGCGCGGCGCGAGCTGGCCGGCTATTACGCGCATATCGAGGCCACGGATACAGCGATCGGACGCCTGATCGCGAAGGTCGACGCGGATGCGGCGGCCCGGGGCAGGGCGGGCCCTGTGGTGGTCGTCACCTCGGTGCACGGGGACATGCACGGGGCGCACGGACTTTTCCGGAAGGGCTGGCCGCACGAAGAGAGCGTGCGCGTGCCGTTTCTGGTGCGGGGAGCGCACGAGCAGCAAGCACCGCGGAGCGGGGCGCGAGGAGCCGGAATTTCGAACGACGCGGTGTCGTTGCTCGACCTGCCGGCGATGACGCTCGCGTGGAGCGAGGGGCGGACGTGGATTTGTCCGCGGGGCCGCGCGGAGATCTCCATGCCCTGCGTGGTGGAGTTGCCTTGGCAGTGCGACCGCGTGTGGAGCGGGTGGCGCTCCGCGACGGAGAAACGGGTCTTCGGCGCGGATGGTTCGGAATGGGTTCTCGGGGAGAGCCAGCCGAGGTTCTGATTCGGCGGTCGTTTGATTCCGGATGGGCGCGGTCCTCGGCGTCCGGATCGACGAGGGTGCCCGCGCCAAATCCGGGCGACGAACGCCGCCCCTCCGATCACGGCCCTTCCCAGGTCTCGGACTTGCGGAGCGATTCGGGGGCGCCGCCTTCCTGGATGAGCTTGTCGCCGTCGTAGAGGCGAAACCAGATGCCTTGGATTTCTCGGTCGCTGCGATTCGTGAGGCGTCGGCCGTCGCTGTTCTCGATGCTGTTGTTGTCCTTGTAAGTCACTCGATTCACCACGACCGGCGTGGTGCGGATCTCGGCGCGGCGGCCGGGTTGAATTCCGTTGAGGGTCTCCCTGCCGGATTCGCGCGCGAGCGGAGCGTTTGCGTTGGCTTTGGCATTCCGCAGATAGTTGTCGGGGTCGGTCCTCGAAAAAACGATGTATTCCAGCCTCAGCCCGTCGAGCGGCTGGCTGGTTTGGTTGAGGACTTGGATGGTGTAGCCCCATTTCTCGACGGTCTCGTCGCGCCAGTAGGTATCGGTCGTGACGGTGCGTTCGAATTTGGAGCGCGAGAACTCGATGCGGACGTCGCTCGGACGGATGGTTTCGCGGAGCTCGGGATGCTCGCGGAGAAACTCGCGAACGGAGCTCTGATCTTCGTCGGACAGCGAGGAGATCGGGAGCGTGAACTCGCGTTTGGTGTCGGCGCGGCGCACGCGCAGGTTGTCGCCTTTGTAACTGATGATCTCGGCCTCGATGCTGCGGCCGTCTTTCGAGGTGAGGCTGCGCGTCTCGCCGGCGTGGACCAGGGATGAGACGAGAAGGAGGATGGCGAGCAGGCGGAGGCTGCGCATCGCTGGGAAAGACGACATGATCACGGCGAGGTGGTGGCGGAGGACCAGGATTCGGTGTTGATGAGGGTGCCGGGCGAAGCGGATTCGAGCACGAGCGTCTCGCCCTGATAGATGCGCAGCCAGATGCCGTGGAGCGTGTCGCGGGTTTTGGCGTCCCTGCTATTCCAGACGATGCCGTTGGCGAGTTCCCTTTTTCGGGCGATGATGGGCTGGGTGCGGGCGGTGATGCGTCCCCCGGCGGGAAGCGACTCGAATGCGAGCGCGCCGGTGGAGCGCTTGAGCCGGGCCTCGGCGCGGCCGATTTGCTCGGCCGTGGTGTCGACCTTGACGAAGAGGATGTATTCGCCGCGGAGATTATCGATCGGCTTGAGCGTGGTGTTTCGGAGGGTGACGGAGTAGCCCCAGTCCTCCTCGGTTATGGTGATGCCGTCGTGGCGCGTGCTGCCGTCGGTAAGCGTGATGTCTTGCTTTTCGCGACGCGTGTCGAATTTCACCCGTCCCAATTCCAGCACGATCGAGCCGGCGGGGAGCGGCTTGGGCTTCTTTGCGGCCTCCGTCGCCTCCGCGCCCAGGGCGGCCCGATCGCTCTCGGCAAAGGAATCGATGGCGACGGTGAATGTCTTCCCGGTGTCGGCGCGCTTGATGGTGACTTTGTCCGTGCCTTCAAAACCGATGACCTCGGCCTCGATCGCGCGGCCGTCGGTCGAGGTGAGCGTGCGGGCCTGACAGCCCAGGACCCAGGCGAGTCCGAGCGATAATCCGAGCAGGGGGCGGGGCGCCAGCATGCGGCCAGCCCAGCCGCTTGCGGAGAGGCGGGCAAGCCCGGGCGGAGCAAATCAGCGGGTCCCGCGTTTGCGCAGCCGTAACGATGCAGTCGAGAGGGTCGTATCGAGGTAATCTGACGGCACCTTTCAGTGGCTTTCTCCCGGCGAAATACCCTCCGGGTATTGTTCGCCTTGCGGGCTCACCCTCCGCCTACGGCTCCGGGCTGCGCCATCTCCGCTTCGCTCCGTCCTTGGTCGTTCGCCTCTGAAATCCGCTCGCCATATCACCCCGCTACTCCGCCTTCGACTGAATCGTTACGGCTCAGGCCCGCAGGGTGGCGAGCACCTCGGCGTGGAGGGCGGGACTGGCGGTGGCGATGATGTGGTCCGCCGGGTAGGGAGCGGCGCCCCGCCAGTCGGAGATGACGCCGCCGGCGCCGCGCACGATGGGCACGAGCGCCGCGATGTCCCAGGGGTTCATGATCGGATCGAGGCAGATGTCGGCGTGGCCGGCGGCGAGGAGCAGATAGCCGTAGCAATCGCCCCAGGTGCGCACGAGCCGGGCGCGGGCAAGGAGGCGATCGCAGGCGGGACCGTCCTGGTAGCGGGCGAGGTTGAGGTGGTCGCTGGTGAGGAGGGTCGAATCCTCGACGCGGGCGGTGGCGCGGCAGCGGACGGGGCGGCCGTTGAGCGTGGTCGCGGTGCCGTCGCCGATCATGAGCTGCCCCAAGACGGGCTGATGGATGCACCCGAGGACGGGTTGACCGCGATGGAGCAGCGCGATGAGCGTGCCCCAGAGCGGGACGGCGGTGATGAAGCTCTTGGTGCCGTCGATGGGATCGAGCACCCAGGTGAACTCGGCGTCCTCGCGGAGGTTGCCGAACTCCTCGCCGATGATGCCGTGAGAGGGGAAGCGCTCCTGGATGCGGCGACGAAGCAGTTCCTCGGCGCCGCGATCCGCGGCGGTGACGGGCGAGGCGTCGTCCTTGGCTTCGACGGCGAGGTCGGCGCGTCCAAAGAAAGGGCGGATAAACTCTCCGCTTTCGGCGGCGAGCTCGGCGATGAAGGCGCGGTAGGGGGCGAGATCCATGGATGTTCGGAGGCGGGCGGCGATTTGAACCACGATGGGGACGAAATACACGAAAAACGAGCCGAGGAGTCGGGGCTTGGGTTTTTGGCGGGTTTCGTGTGTTTCGAGGCTTCCCCATGCCCTGGCCGGACCAGCTCATCCATTTCGTCGATTTCGAAGGCTCCACCACGTCGGGGATCCTTGAATACGGCGTGGTCTCCGTCCGCCGCGGCGAGATCGTCGCGGCGCGCGGACGGCTGTGCCGCGCGACCGGGCGCGTGCGCGCGGAGGACACGGCGGTGCACGGGCTGGACGCGGCGGTTACGGCGGGAGAGCCGCCTTTCGGCGAGGATTTCGAGGTTTTCGCGGCGCTGCGGGAGGGCGCGCCGCTGGCGGCGCATTTCGCCAACGCGGAGAACACGTTGATCAAGTCGGTCTGGCCCTACGCCCGGACGGCGCGGGATTTTTCCCGCGACGACGGCGCGACCACGGCGGATTGGGGGCCGTGGATCGATACCGGCCGGCTTTATCCGCAGGCCCGGGCGGCCGGCGCGCCGGTGAAGCTCGGCGAGCTGGTGGCCGCGGAAGGCCTGCGGGACCGCCTCGATGCTCTGGCGGCGGAGATCTGCCCGGAAGGGCGGCGGCATTTTCATGCGGCGCTCTACGACGCGCTGGCGGGCGCGCTGCTGCTGGCGCGGCTCGCGGAAACGCCGGGCTGGGGCGACAAATCGCTGCGCTGGCTGCTGGAGCACAGCACGCTCGACGCGGGACGGCGCGAAGGGCTTCGTCAGGGCGAGCTGTTTTGAACATCTTCGCCTCCAGGTCATGACCCCCGAACTCTCAATCCGCGCATTGCGTCCCGATGAAATGGATCTGCCCATCCGGTGGGCGGCGAAAGAGGGCTGGAATCCGGGGCGGCGCGACGGGGCGGCTTTTCATGCGGCGGACCCCGAGGGGTTCCTGGTCGCGGAGCTTGGCGGGCGTCCGGTCGGGGTGATTTCCGCGGTGAAGACCGGCGCGCGCTTCGGGTTTCTCGGCTTCTACATCGTGGCGCCGGAGGAGCGGGGAAAGGGCTACGGGATGGCGTTGTGGCGCGCGGCGATGTCGCGGTTGGAGGGGCGCGCGGTCGGGCTCGATGGCGTGCTGGCGCAGCAGGCCAACTACGCAAAGTCGGGCTTCGTGCTCGCGCACCGCAACGTGCGGCACGGCGGCCTCGCGCCGTCGCGAGAAGCGGCCGAGGCGGCGGACCTCGCGCCGGGCCTGCGCCCGGCGGAAGCGGCGTCTTTCGCCGAACTCGCGGCCTACGATGCGGTGCATTTCGGCTGCGAGCGCGCGACGTTTTTGCGCGCATGGCTGGCGCTGCCGGAGAGCCGGACGCGGGTGCTCCGGCGCGGCGGTGCGATCGTCGGCTACGGGGTGGCGCGACGTTGCGGCGAAGGCGTGAAGATCGGCCCCCTTTTCGCCGACGACGAGGCGGCGGCGGACGTGTTGTTCGGCGCGTTGGCGGGGCTTGCTCCGGGCGAGATCGTCTTTCTCGACACCCCGGAACCGAACGCCGCCGCCGTGTCGCTCGCGCGGCGTCGCGGGCTGGGGCCGGTGTTCGAGACGGCTCGCATGTATCGCGGCCCCGCGCCGGCGCTGCCGTTGGACCGGATCTACGGGATCACGAGCTTCGAGCTTGGCTGATCGCGGAGCGGCAGCGCGGCGAAAAGCCCGATGGAGGTCCGCGCGAGCGAGTTTATCCGGAGGGTGGCCTTGGGAAACGCGTCTCCGACCGTGGAAGGATTGGGCACGACGACCACGCGCAGGCCCGCGGCGGCCGCGGCCTCGTGGCCGGGCATCGAGTCCTCGAAGGCGACCGCCTCCGCCGGCGGGAGCCCGAGACGATCGAGCGCGGCCAGATAGAGATCGGGCTCGGGTTTTCCGCGCGGGACGTCCTCGCGGCAGACGACGGCTTGAAAACGCCCGAGCAAGCCTCGCGCGGACAGGTGGCCGTCCACGTGGCGATGCGACGAGTTGGAGGCCACGGCGAGGCCCAGCCCGGCGTCGCGCGCGGCGTCGAGCAGGGCGATCACGCCGGGGAGCACGGGCGCTTCGCGGCAGCGCCGGCGGGTATGGTCGAGGAAGCGGGCGGACAGCGAGCTCCTGTCATAGGACTCCGGATACGCAGTCCAGACGTCGGCGGCCATGTCCACGTGGCCGACGAAGGCATGCAGAATGCGCGGGTCCGCCGCGAAGCCGTCCTCGTCATGGACCTGACGCCAGGCGTCGAGGGTGGCCGTTTCGGTGTCCACGATGACACCGTCAAAATCGAAGATGAGTCCGCGCAAAGGCATGGGAGCAGGGGACGCTTGGCGCGAGAGGCGCGGGGGCAAGCGCCGGAATGATTTTCGCAAGGCCCAATCGGCTTGCATATGGCCGGCCGGGGAGCGGAGTCCTTCGGAACCATGCCAACCATCAAGGGATTGTTTCTTCGCGCCGTCACCGCGACCGCGGCGCTTGGGCTGTTCGCCGGGTGCCAGAAAAACGCCGTCGAGGCGGGCGCGTCCAAGGGGGAGGAGGCGGTCGCCCTGGTGAAAACCGCCGAACGCAGCGCGCATTTCGCGGCGGTGACGGAGCACCTCGAGCTCGGCGGCACGCTCTATGGCTACGTCGACATCGACGGCGACATGGCGCGGCTGGCCGTCGTGTTGAAGAACCTGGCGGATCAAGCCGCGGCGAAGCAGCCGACCGCGAAGGCGTTCGTGCCGGACGATTTCGCGCCATTTTTCACCGATCTCGGACTCACCGATGTCAAGGCCATCGGGTTCAGCTCCGTCGCGGCGGAGGAGGGTGGTTTTCGCAACCGGGTGTTCTTTCACACGCCCGGCGGCCGCCACGGTTTGCTCTCCGGGCTGGGCGGCGCCCCCGCGCCCTTCGCGGTCGCCCGGCTGGCGCCGGCGGACGCGGACCTCGTTTATGAGACCGAGCTCGACACGCCCGCGGCTTGCGCCGCGATCCGCGCCGTGGTGGCTCGCGCGGCGGGCGAACCGGCGGCGAAGCTGATGGACGCCAAGTTGGACGAGAACCAGTCCGGGATGCCGTTTCCGGCGCGGGAGCTGATCAATGCCGCGAAGGGGCGTTTTTCGCTGGTGCTGCGAATCGACGACACCAAGAACTTCAAGGCCGGCGCGGCAAACTTCACCGCCCCCGCCTTCGACTTGGCGGTCCGCCATGAGCGCGGCGGCGCCAAACTCGCCGCGGCGCTGAGCGAAGTGGCGTTTTTGCAACGCGAGGATCGCGCGGACGGCGTGACGGCTTTTGTCGCGAAGGAGGAGGTTCCCGTGCTGGGCTGGCGGCCGGAGATAATGATCTCGGGCGATGCGTTCACCGTCGTTTCCAGGGCGGGTTTCCTGGGGCCCGACGGAGCCAAGCTCGCCGACGATCCCGCGTTCCGCGCCGCGCTGGCGTCCCTGGGTGAAGCGGGCAACGGGCTCACCTACGTCGGCCCCCGCTTATCGGCGCGCGCGGCGCGTTTGGCGGAATTGAATCCGGGGCTGCCGGCGGAGCAGGAACTCGCGATCCAGCGTTTGCTGGCGATGTTGCCCGAGGCCGGATCGACGCTGATCTCGGTCCGCCAGAACCTGCCCGAGGGCATTCTGTTTCGCTCCAAGTGGAACTCCTCGCTCAAGTCGGGGCTGGTCGCGAACCCCGGGGTCGTTGTTGTCGGCACCGGGCTCGTGGCCGCCATGGCGATACCGGCCTACTCGAAGGTTCGGGTGGTTTCCCAAGAGAAAGCGGTCCATAACAACCTTCGCCAGCTCGCGGCGGCTCGCGACCAATACTTCCTGGAGACGGGCAAGGCCACCTGCACCTACGCCGACCTCGTGGGGCCTGAAAAATACATCCGCGAGCTCAGGCCGGTCGCGGGTGAGGACTATACCGGGCTGAGCTTCCGCTCCGACGAAGCGCTGCGGGTCGAGCTGCAAAGCGGCAAGGTCGTCGAGTATTCCCAGTGACGCCACTTCGTTGAGTTCTTGTGGAGGGCGGGGCTCCTTCCCCGTCACCGAGGACAGCGCCTGGCGGGCCGCGAACGGCGGACCCGGAGGTCCGCCCTGCCCCGGACCACATCGTCTCCGCGAATTTTAACGGAGTGGCGTCAAGGGGCGGTCCTGAAATGCCGTTTGGCGTCCGCCCCGGCTTTGCCGCAGTTGGGCGCAGGCTGGACGGCGCGAAGGTTTTGCGTAGCGGTGTGGCTATGCGTTCCTCCTCCGCCCCCGCGCGTCGCATCGCCGCGCTGATGTTCGCCCTTCCTCTCCTCATGTCCGCCGCCGACACCGTCACGCCCGCAGCCAATCCCCATCTGAAGCCCGCCACGCGCGACCGCGCCGAGATTTCCCGGGAGTTCAAATGGGATTTTTCCCCGATCTACCCATCGTGGGAAGCCTGGGAGTCGGGCATGGCGGAAATGAAGACGAAGATGGATGCGTTCGCCGCGCTCAAGGGCACGCTCAAGGACGGGCCGCAGGCGCTGCTCAACGCCTACCGCCTTTTTGACGAGATCGGCATCCTGCAATACCGCGTCTACCGCTATCCGCAGCTCCAGCGCGACACCGATACGCGCGACCAGGCCGTGAGCGGTCGCATGCAACGCGTGCAGGCGTTGTTCGCCGAGTTCGGCACCGCCACGTCGTGGTTCACGCCCGAGCTCCTCACCGTGCCGGAGGAGACCGTGCGCGGCTGGATAGACTCCACTCCCAACCTCGCGATCTACCGCTTCCCGATCCTCGACGCCTACCGCCAGCAGAAGCATGTCCTCGACGAGAAGGGCGAGAAACTCCTCTCGTTCGCGACCCGCTTCAACGAGACGCCCCAGTCGGTTTATTCGGAACTGAGCACCTCCGACATAAAGTTCCCCACCATCAAGCTCGAGGATGGGCGCGAGGTGAAACTTTCCCCCGGCGCCTACCAGCAGCTTCTCACCACGAACCCGAACCAGGCCGAGCGCGCGAAGGCCTTCGAGGCCTATCTCGCCACCTACGAGACGACGAAGAACACCTACGCCGCCATCTACCGCGGCATCCTCGAGCGCGGCTGGTTCCTTTCGCAGGCGCGCGACTATCCCTCGACCTTGCACCGCGCGCTCGATGGCAACGCGATCCCGACCGAGGTCTACACGACGCTCGTCGAGACCGTGCGCGCGGGCACCGCGCCGCTCCAGCGTTACCTGCGCCTGCGCAAAAAGATCCTGGGGCTGGAGACCTACCACCTCTACGACGGGTTCGTGCCGCTGGTGAAGGACGACGCCGTCTGGCCCTACCGTCCCGCGCGCGACCTCGTGCTCGCCTCGGTCGCGCCCCTCGGCGCCGACTACCAGGTGAAGATGCGCGCGCTCCTCGAGCGAAACCGCATCGACGTCTACGAGAACGACGGCAAACGCTCCGGCGCCTACTCGGCCGGCGTGTATGGCGTCGGCCCCTACGTGTTGATGAACTACAACGACACGCAGGACGCCCTCTTCACCTTCGCGCACGAGATGGGCCATGCGATGCATACCTATCTCTCCGAGGAGGCGCAGCCCTTCGTCACGAGCGACTACACCATTTTCGTCGCGGAGGTGGCCTCCACCATCAACGAGCGCCTCATGCTCGAGCATCTGCTCGCGAAGACGCAGGATCCGAAGGCGCGCTTTCTCCTGCTTCAGCAGGCGATCGATTCCATCGTCGGCACCTTCTACGCGCAGGTTCTCTTCGCGGATTTCGAACGTCGCGCCCACGAGCGGATCGAAAAGGGCGAGCCGGTCACGGCCGACGCGCTGAGCGAGATCTACGGCGTGCTGCTGAAGGACTACTACGGCGACGCGGTGACGATCGACGACAAGTATCGCCTCACCTGGACGCGCATCCCGCACTTCTACAACTCGCCGTATTACGTCTATCAATACGCAACCTGCTTCGCCTCCTCGGCCAAGCTTTACCGGGACATGTTCCAGGGGCCCGCGGAAGGCCGGCCGGCCGCGGTGGAGCGCTACCTGACGCTCCTGCGCAGCGGAGGCAACGACCACCCCATGGAGCAGCTCCGCAAGGCGGGCGTGGATCTCGCCCAGCGCGAGACCGTTCAGGCCGTGGTCAACCAGATGGACGAGCTGGTCGCTCGTCTAGAGGCCGAAGCGGAGAAACTGCCGAAAGATTGACCAGACGGGCCGGCCGGCCGTTTGCGCACGGAGGGCAGGGAATGATTTGGCGCGGAGTCCGCGATAATCGCGGACTCCGCGCCAAGGTCAGGGCGTGGCGGTTACGGCGCCCAGCGTGGTGCCGTTTTTGCGGGCGACGGCCTCGACGAGACGTTGGATTTCGAGCTCGGCGTTGCGCTTTCGGATGCGCGCGGCCTCGACCTCCTTCGCGAGATCGAACGCGGCCCGGCCCGCCTTCTCCTTTTCGGCGCGGAGCGCGGCGAGCTTCGCCTCCAGCTCCTTTGTCCGGGCCGCGTTTTTCTCCGCCTGGGACCGGTAGGCGACGGTATCCTCGTCGATCTTTTTTCCGGCGGCCTCCCACTTGGCCCGCTTCTCGTCCTCCCTCCGTTTTTCCTCGGCGAGGCGCTCGGCGCTTCGCTTGTCGGCGTCGGCTTTCGCCTGGCGTTCGGCCTCGGCCTTTTTCTCTTTGGCGGCCTCGATGGTTTTCGCCTCTTCGGCGGCGACGGCGGCGGCCTTCGACGCCGCGTTTTTCGTGTGCGTCACGTAGACGCCGCCGAACGCGACGAGAAGAAGGAGCGGAACGATAAGGTAGAGCTTCATGGCGGGGGACGACGCGGACTTATTTGGCGATGGCGGCCGGGGCGGGCGCGGGGGCGTTGAGCTTGGCGACAAGGGTTTGGAGCGCCTGCACGTTGTCCTGGGCCTTCACGACGAACTCTTGGAGAAACGCTTTCTCGGATTCCGCGGCGCGCCGTTCCGCGACCACCTTGGCGAGCGCGGCTTGCTCGGCTTCGATTTCTTTTTCGAGGCGCTCGATCTGGCGCGCGCTTTTTTCCTGTTCGCGATAGGCTTTGTCGCGCGCGTCGATGGCAAGTTGGCGCGCCTCCTTCCGGGCCTGCTCGAGGGCTTCCCTCGCGGTTTTTTCGATTTTTCGCTGTTCGGCGGCTTTGATCGCCTCGGCCATCGCGGCCCGGCGCCCGGCTTGCTCCGTCTCGAGCTTCGCCTTCTGTGCGGCGAGGGTTGACGCCGCTTTTTCGGCCTCGCGCGCTTTCAGTTCCCCGCGATGCACGGAGTAGACGCCGATAAAGACGAGCAGGGCGGCGAGCGGTGCGATGAAATAGACTTTGTTCATGGGCGAACGGAAAGGAGCGAAGGGGGGAGAAAAGCGGAAAGGTGAGGGAGCGCTCAGGATTTTTGCAGGGACTCGCGTTGAGCGATCGCCTCGGCGATCGCGCGGTCGAGCGGGTCGATCGAAGTCGCCGGGACGTCGCCGCCGGCGCGGGCCTCGGTGATCCAGCGCGCGGCGTCGTCGTAGCGCTGAAGCTCGTAGGCGAGGAACGCGAGGAAGAGCCGTGCCTCGCCGGGTTTGTCCAGGCCGGGTTTGGCGAGCGCCGACTGGCCGCGGGAATAGGCCTCTTCGGCGTTGCCGGCGCCGTGGAGGAGCTGGGCGAGGGAGAGCTCGAGCGCGCCGTCCTCGGGGAACTTGGTCACCGCCCGCCGAACGGCATCGACGGCGCGATCCTCGCGGCCGGTTTGCCGGTAGGCGGAGCCGAGCAGATCCCAGTTTCGCCTGGAGCTTTCCAGCGTGCCGTCGGCGAGCCCGGTCTCGAGCAGCTCGGCGGCGCGGGCGAACTGGCCGAGGTTGAAGTGGATGGCGACCTTCATGTAGTGGTCGCGTGGTGACAGAAGCTGGCCCGCGGCCTGCGCCCGCTCGATGGCGAGAAGGCCGCGGATGTTTGCGGCGCGGGCCGCCGCGGGGTCCTTGGCCGCTTCGGCGGCGTTCTGGTAAAGGCCTTGGAGCTGCGACCAGACGGGGCCGTTCTTCGGGTCGGCCGCGGCGAGGACCTCGAGATGGTCGATGGCGGCGGCGTTGTCGCCCAGCTGGCGAAGGCAGGCGACGAGGAGAAGCCGGGCTTGAGCGCCGGAGCCTGGCGAAAGGATCAGGGCCTCGCGCGCGAAGTCGGCGGCTTCGCGGAGTCGGGCGGGATCGGGTCGCTCGCTGTCGAGGGTGGCGAGGTGATAAAGGAGGGAGCCGGCGGAATGGGAGATCTCGGCCGAAGGCTTCGGCGAGCGCTTGATCCACTCGCGCGTATAGGCGAGCGCCCTTTCATAGCTGGACCGCTGCGCGGCGGTTGTTTTTTGCGCGGAGCCTTCCTGGGAGTGGAGCTGGGCGAGGAGGTGGATGCGATCCAGGTGCGTCGAGGCGTCAAGAAAGCGGGCGTTGCCCTCGGCGAGGGCGTGCGAGCGTTCGAGCGGGGCGATGGCTTCGGTGAATTTGTTCTGGTTGAGAAGGATTTGGGCCTGGAGCTGCGAAAGTAGGAAGGCGTCGTAGCTCGCGGGTTCCGCGGCGGCCAGGAGCTGCTTCACGAGCGCGAGGGCGCCGGCGTAATTTTTCGCGTCGAGGAGGGGCTGGAGTCTGGCGAAACCGGCCGAGGCGGCATCGGAGATCTCCTTTTTCGGGAGCTCGGCGGCGGGGGCTTGGGCGAGGGCGAGCTCCGGATAAACGGCGCAGACGAGGCAGCCCAAGGCGAGGGCGACGAGACGGCGGCGGGCGAGGGCGGGCGGGCGCATCGGTGTTTACTTCGCGTTGAGGTTGAACGTGACCGGCAGGCTCACGCGGGTATTTTGGGGGACGCCCGCTTTTCTGCCGGGTTTGAACTTCCACGTGATCGCGGCGTCGAGCGCGGCCTGCTCGAAACCGGGATGCGATGAGCTGACGACCTCGAGATCGCGGACGTTGCCTTGGGTATCGACGACGAAGCGTAGCTTGACCTCGCCCTTCATCCCGGACCGGCGCATCTCGAACGGATAGGACGGCTCCGTTTGCACGCGGGCCTCCGGCTTTTGGTCGAGGTCGGCGAGGTTGAAGATGTTGGTCAGGCCGCCGCCGCCCGCGGGGCGCGGCGGACCGGAGGGAAGGGTGATTGCGCCGATGGGACGGGTCAGACCCGGCGGCGGGGGAGCCTGCATCGGCTGCATGAAGGGAGAATCCATGACGGCGGAGGGCAGGTCGTTCTGCATCGGCGGAGCGAACTCGGCGATCGCGGCGGGGGCGTCGGACACATTGTTTTCGTAAACTTCCGGTTCCTCGGGCTCGGGCGGCGGCGGCAGGTCGAGCGGGATGGTGGGAATCTCCACCTCGGGGGGCGGGCCGGCCGGCTTCTCCTTGAAAAAGCGGCCGCTGAGCGCGATTCCCGCGTGAAGCGCGAGGGAGACGAAGGCGGCGACTAGGAGATTCCGGCTCATGGCGGGCGTAGGGAAATGACGGATACGACGGGTCTAGCGGCCCGGGCCGCGGTAGGCGGTCTCGATGCTGACGGTGGCGATGCCCGCGAGGCGCACCTCGTCGAGGACCTTGACGACGGTTCCGTAGCGGGCGCGGTCGTCGCCGGTGACAAGCACCTTGGGCGCGGCGGTGTTGGCTTTGTAATGGGCGAGGCGCGGCGCGACTTCGGAGAGGGAGATGGGTTCCTTGTTCCAGAAGGCGGCGTCGCCGTCGGAGAGCTGGATCACTACGGACGTGTCCTCGTCGGGTTTGGCGGCGTTGGCGCTGGCCTGCGGCAGGTCGACGGGCACGGCCTGGATCTTGTTCAGCGAAAGGGTGAAGAGGACGAAGGTCGCGAGCAGGAAGAAGATCACATCGATCAAGGGGATGATCTCGATGCGCGCCTTGCGGGCCGGGGCGAGGTGGAGCTGGCTGCCGAAAAGAGACATCGGTGGAGGGATGAGGGAGGAGACGTGAGACCTGAAGGCCGGAGGGGAGCGAACGACGGCCTGGGCGGAGGATCAGTCGGTCGGGCGGATGCGCGTTTCGATGAGCACCTTGCGGATGCCGGCCTTGCGGACTTCGTCGACCACGTAGCGCACCTGTTGGAAGAGGGCGTTCTCGTCGCCGTTGATGAGGATTCTGCCGTCGGGCTGGGTTTGTTTGTAGGCCTGGAGGCGGATGAGGAACTGATCGAGGGTGATCGGCTCCTTGTCCCAGCCGAGGGTGCCGTCCTCGCGGATGGAGAGCGTGACGGACTCGCCGGGATCGCGCGGCTCGCTGGTTTGCGTGGAAGGCAAGGCCACGGAAAGGCCGCCGCTTTTGTTCAGCGACAGCGTGAAGAGAACGAAGGTCGCGAGCAGGAAAAAGATCACATCGATCAAGGGAATGATCTCGATGCGGGCTTTTTTCGGGCCCGAGCCGCTGCGAGTGCCGCCGCCTGCCATGGTCGTGGGAGTTG
>CAMLQS010000094.1 GCA_946482165.1 uncultured Verrucomicrobiota bacterium
CGGCGGAAGCGGCGGCCTTGCCAACGGCACCTACAGGCTGATGAACCGCAAGAGCGGCAAGGCGATGGACGCGTATGGCGCGCAGACCGCCAACGGCACGAAGATCGTCCAGTGGACCTACGGCGGCGGCAACAACCAGAAGTGGACCGTGACCGGCACCGGCGGCGGCAACTACAAGATCATCGGCGTGCAGAGCGGCAAATCGCTCGACGTCAACGCCGGCGGCACCGGCAACGGCACCAAGCTCCAGCTCTGGGACTACTGGGGGGGCGCGATGCAGACCTTCAAGTTCACCGCGACCGACAGCGGCTTCTACCGGATCACGCCCAACCACGCGACCGGCTCCTGCCTGAGCGTCAACAGCGGCTCCACGGCCGACGGAGCCACCGTCTATCTCTGGCAGTATAGCGGCAGCACCGGCCAGCAATGGTCGCCGCAGACGCCCTGAGTCCGCCCTGAGAACGGCCCCCGGATGCATCGAGCGGCGACGGCATGCCCGTCGCCGCTCTTTGGCATACCGCCCCCACCTAAAATGACACGCCGCCTGCTCCGCCTGCCCCTCCTCTTCGCCCTCGCGCTCGCGCCCTCCGCCACGCGGCTCGGGGCGGACACGCCGGCCTCGGCCCCGGGCGTCCACGCCGGGATCGAAGCGGCGCTGACCGGGAAAAAAATCGAGGACCGGCTCGGCGCATTGGTCGAACTGGGCGCCGCCCTTTCCTTGCCCGAAATCTCCGACGCCCTCGCCCGGGCGGACGGCTTGCCGCAGCTGCGCGAGCGGGTGGTATTCACCGAGACGGTGCTCAAGCGCTGGGGCGAACTCGCCCCCGCCGAAGCCTTCGCTCGCATCTCCGAACTGCCCGAAGGCGCCACCAAGGTCGGCGCGCTCCGCGCCGTCGTTCCCGTTTACGCCGCGAAAGACATCCGCGCCCTGGCCGCCGCCGTCTTGAAAATGCCCCCGGGGCGGGCGCGCGCGGAGACGACGCTCCTCGTGGCCGAGGAGTGGGCGAAGCGGGACGTGAAGGCCGCCCTCCGATGGGTCGGCGATCTGCCGGAGGGCCTCCCCCGCGAGCGGGCTCTGCGCAACGTCCACTTCATTTGGGTCCACCTGGACCCGGAAGCCATCTCGCCCGTCGTGCATGCGCTTCCCCCCGACGAGACCAAAAACGCCCTCATCATGAACGTCGCGGGGAACTGGGCGGCCAAGGACCCCGCCGGAGCGATCCGCTGGGGGGAGAGCCTGCCGACACCGGCGGAGAAGCTGCTGGCGCTGGAGACCGTGGCGGAATCGTGGGCGGACGCGGCCCCCGTCTCCGCGGCCGAATTCGCGATGAAACTCACGCCGGCCGAATCCAGACAACGCGCGGTTCTGGCGGTCTTGGAGCGGTGGGCCACCCAAGACCCGCGGGAGGCGATGTCGTGGATCGCCAAGACGGACGACGTCGCGCTGCAACGGCAAGGCGTGCCGCGGATCCTGGACGTGTTTGTCCCGGTGGATCCCGAAGCGGCGGGCCGATGCGTGGAGCAACTCGCCCGAGGTCCGCTGCGCGAACGCGCGATCGAAGCCTATGTCGGAGCGGTGCGTCCGTGGAACCCCGGCGCCGCCGCGCGCATGGCCATGCAGGCGTCCGACCATCTCGCGCGCGAGCGGCTTGTTCAGGAGTGCTTCCCCATGTGGCTCGAATGGGATTCCGAATCCGCGAAGCGGTGGCTCGAACGCGCCGACTTCCCCGAGGCTGTGAAAAACCGCTGGCTCGCCGAAAAACGAAATGTCGATTTTTGAGCTGTTGATTCGCCGGCTTGGTCACGGCTCCTCCGCGAAACCCAAAGCCACAAACGGAAGGAGGTCGGTCTCTTGATCGCTCGGCGACCGCACCGTCCCGGCGCGCGTGCTCGAGACAGACAACAACACGGCCCGCGAACCAACGCCGGCGTCATGATCCGCCCGCGACCTGAGCTTATACGTGGAATAGCGGTGAAGCGCCAATCAGATCCCGATCGGTTCTCCTGAACAGACGGCCATCGATTTGGGCTCTCGTCCCGTTCCCTTGACCTTATGTCGATTCCACAAGCCGCGCTCGCTGGATCGATTGACTGAACCGAGACTAAGTATCATGACTTCCCCTACCCGAAACCCCCGCTTTTGAGGGGCGGGTTTGCCCGAAACTAACCCCAAAACCAGCATGAATCGCATCGCATCCATGGTCTCTGTCGGCGCGGCCCTCGGCCTCGCCTCGGTGTCCGCACAAGCCGCCACCATCGCCTACTTTAACTTCTCCGACGGAACCAACGGTCAGGAAGTGAATCCGACCGGTGCAAACAGCGCCACCGGGAGCATGACCGTGAACGGCGGCGGAGATGGCAGCAACGGCATGGTCGCGTGGAGCTTGGCCGCTTCGCCCAACTTCACGACGTCGACCGTCGCTCCGACGCCCTATGCCAACACCACCGCGATGTCCTTCGCCGGCGGCAACGACCTCTACCAGCAGAACCCGGCCGCTTCGACACTGTCCAACACGGTCTTCACGGATTTCACGGTCGAGGCCTATGTGAACTTCAACAACCTCAGCGGCTGGCAGACTTTCGTCGGCCGTGACGACATCGGAAATCCCGGCAGCGGCATCGGCGCCACCTCTCTTTTCTATTTGGCCAAGAGTGGAGCCGACAACGGGTTTCGCGTGGAGCTCATCACCGCGTCCAACACCAGCATCGCGGTCAATAGCACCTCCATTCCCACCATCGGCGTCTGGAACCATGTCGCCGCCGTGGGCGACGCCACCGCCGGCACCCTCACCCTCTACGTGGACGGCGTCTCGGTCGGCAGCACGACTGGCTTCACCGGCCTCTTCTCCAGCATCGCGAGCAGCTGGACGATCGGTCGCGGCCAATATGGTGGCAGCCCCGGTGATACGGTGAACGGCTTCATCGACGAAGTTCGCTTCAGCGACGCGGCGCTCGCCCCGGGCGAGTTCCTGAACGCCATCCCCGAGCCCTCCTCGTTCGCCGCCATCGCCGGTGCGCTTGGGCTCGCCTTCGCAGCCAGCCGTCGTCGCCGCAGCTCCGTTTGATCGGCCGGCGCCACTCGGGGCATCCAGATCGCCTGTTATCATTCTCTTCCCGGCCCCCCGTCGCTCTGCGCCGGGGGGCTTTTTTTGGTCGCCGCGGCTCCGGCCCGGACGCGCCAGCCGCTGCAAGGCAGAGAGTATGCGGCCTCGACAGATTTACCCGCGGGGCGAAGAGGTCTGAATCGGCAAAAAGCCGACGAGCGCCTTCCCGCTCTTCGATACGGAAACAGCTTCGAAGCCGTTAGAGCATGTCGAGGCCCGTTGATTGATCAAGGTGCAGGCGGACACTGAGACGCCGACCGGTGCGGGGCGGACGACTCCCACGGAAGAAGCGGAGAAATCGTCATTCGCCGCCCGCCTGGCCGAGCATCGTCACCCTCACGCCGGGTGAAAGGCGCCGCGAAGAGACTCCCGCGTGCAGGACGAACTCGCCGGGCTCCACCTTCCAGTCTCCGGACGCATCGTCCCAGAACGCGAAGTCGCGCGGCGTCAGCGTGAACTCGGCCACGCCCGTCTCCCCCGGGTCGAGACGGAGCTTGGCGAAACCCTTCAACTCGCGCGGCGGGCGCGGCACGCTCGCCGCGACATCCTCCACGTAGAGCTGAACCACCTCGGCCCCGGCCCGCGCGCCGACATTGGCCACCGGCACCCGCACGGTCAACGTGTCGCCCATGCGTAACGTATTTATGGATACATCCGTCGCGCCGAGCTCGAAGCGCGTGTAGCCGAGCCCATGGCCGAAGGGGAACAGCGGCTCGAGCCCCTTCGCGTCGTGCCAGCGGTAGCCGATGAAGACGCCCTCCGCATACTCCACGCGAACCGGCCCGTAGTTGCCCAGCGCATGGGCGGGCGAATCGGCCAGACGACGGGGAAAGGTGAATGGCAGCCGGCCCGACGGATCGACCTCGCCGAAGAGCACGCGCGCCAAGGCGCTGCCCCCATCCATGCCGCAGAACCAATATTGCACCAGCGTCGCCGCCTGCCCCGCCCAAGGCATCTCCACCGGAGCGCCGCTCTGGTTCACAATCACGGCGTCGGGTCGCTCGGCGAGCACTGCGGCGACGGCCGCGTCCTCGCCTTCCGGCAATCTCAGGTCGGGACGATCCGCGCCCTCGCCTTCCTGCGCGCGGCCGTGCCCCAGACGATTGCCGGTGAAAAACACGACCGCGTCCGCGGCGCGAGCCCGCTCCGCCAGGCGCTCCGGCGAGACCGGTTCCCGGGAGGGCGGGCGCCAGCCAAACTCGAGCGTCCGGCCCGGTTCGCTCGCCGCCCCCGGCGCGTGCTCGATCTCGACGACATAGGCCCGTCCCTGCTCCAAACGCGCGACTCCCTCGCTCCGACGAACCGCGGTCCCCGCGTCGGCGTCGATCGCCGGCTTGCCGTCCACCGACACTCGCGCGCGACCACCATGGGTCGCGGCCAGGCGGTATTCGCCTGTTTCGGGCGCGATCAGCTCGACGCTCCAACGCGCCGCGCCGGCGCGGGCGTTCGAACCCGGCTTCCGCTCAAACCCGCGCGAGCTCGGTTCCCCGACAAGGTCGCCCGAGGCGAAATACTCCGCTCGCCAACCGCGCACCGCCGCGCCTTGAGCGAGGTCGCTCGCGTCGATCGTCGTGATCGCGAGCTCGGGCACCGGCTCGTAAGACTCGGCGAAAGGACCGGGCAGGTGCTCGATCTCGACGCCCTCGCCCAGGAGCTTTCGCAGGCCCTCCAGCGGCGTCGTTTCGTAGGGCGGCTTGCCCTCGGCGCTCCACCCGCCGCCGGTGTGGCGGGCGTGGGCGTTGGGCCCGACGAGCAGCAGGCGCCGTATCCGCGCGCGATCCAGCGGCAGAACCTGCGTGTCATTTTTAAGCAATACGATCGCCTGCTCGGCGACCTCGCGCGCAAAAGCCCGGTGTGTTTCGGTGTCGCGGGCGCCGGGCGCGCGAGACACGCCGCCCAGCTTGCCAACCTTGGCCATGACGTAGAGCACGCGGCGGGCGTGGTCGTCCACCGCCGCCGCGGACACGCGTCCCTCGCGGACCGCGTCGATGAGGGGTTGTTTGTAGAAATGGATCGCGTCGCCCGCGTTCATCTCGACGTCGAGCCCGCCGAGCGCGCCCTCGACGGTGTCGTGCAGGCCGCTCCAATCGCTCACCACGAAGCCGGGGAACCCCCACTCGCGCTTCAGCACCTGGTTGTTGAGGTAGTCGCTGTGGCTGCAAAACACGCCGCGGAAACGGTTGTATCCGTTCATCACCGTGAGCGCTCCGCCGTCCTTCACCGCGGCCTCGAAGGGCGCGAGGTAGAGCTCGCGCAGGGTGCGCTCGTCCATGACGACGTCCACGGTGCCGCGTTCCCATTCCTGCTCGTTTCCGGCGAAATGTTTCACGCACGCGGCGACGTCCCGCGACTGCACGCCGAGCACGTAGGCGGTGGCGATGCGAGCGGCCAACACGGGGTCCTCGCCGAGATACTCGTAGTTGCGGCCGTTGAGCGGGGTGCGCAGGAGATTCACTCCGGGCCCGAGCAGAACGTCCTTGCCGCGATCCCGCGCCTCGCGGCCGAGGAGTTCGCCGAAGCGCCGGGCCAGTTCGACGTCCCAGGTGGCGGCGAGGGCGGAGAGCGTGGGCAGCACGGTGGCGACGTCATCGGTGCGGTTGGCCGAGTTGAAGGTCCGCCGATCCAGCTCCGGACGGACGGTGTGCGGGCCGTCGCTGAACCAAAATTCGTCGCCGAGGCCGATCTTGGGCTGGGCGGCGATGCTCATGGTGCCGTTGCCGGCGAGCAGGGCGACCTTCTCCTCGAGGGTCAGCTCGGCGAGCGCGAGTTCCGCGCGCCGGATCGCGTCCAGGTCGAGGGGCGCGACGGCTGCGGTCGAGAGACCGGCGGTCGGGCGCGTGGAGGAATCGGAAAACGAAACGGCAAAGGACACGGAACTGGGCATGGGAGGGAGGAGGACGAGGATGCCGGGCGAAAGGCGGAGGCCGTCCTGAGGCGGTGAAGAAAGCGGGGCGGGACAAAACGCTTGCGACGCGGTGAGCGGATCAAGGCGCGGTCATGTTATGGATGCGCGGCCCGACTCAAAAGCGGGACCGGCGAAACGGGCGGACACGTCTAGCGGGCGGACTCTCGAAAAAACAAAGGGCCGCGGCTCAGTGAAAGAGTCGCTGAGCGAAGTGATAGAAATTGCTGCTCCAGGTGGCGCCATCGTGGCCGTGGTCGTCCACGTTCCAGATGTGGGGAATCTTGTTCTCCTTCAGGAACCGGTGGACGCCCTGGGAACCGTTGATGAGGCCGTCCTTGTTGCCGCAGGAAAGGTAAAACAATTTCAGCCCCTTGCTCGCGGCCGCGGGATCGGGGATGAGTTCGCTCATCGGCTTGGTGTTCGGCGCGGAGGAAAAGCCGCCGAGCCAGGCGAAGCGGTCGAGGTGGGCCAGGCCGAAGTTGATCGTCTGGCCGCCGCCCATCGAGAGACCGGCGAGGGCGCGGTGCTCGCGGTCGGTGTAGGTCGAATACTTGGCCTCGACTGCGGGGATGAGGCAGTCGAGGAGGTCGCGTTCAAACTTGGCGAAGCCGGCGGCGTGTTCCGGGGTGTAGATGTTGCCGCTCGGCGGGCGGTCGTCGGGCAGCGCGCGGCCGTTGGGCATCACGATGATCATCGGCGTCGCCTTGCCGTCGCGGATGAGGTTGTCCGCGATGCGGTCGGCGTGGAGCCAGCCGGTCCACTCGTATTGGTTTCCGCCGAAGCCGTGGAGCAGGTAGAGAACGGGATACTTGCGGCCGGGGCTGTAGTCGGGCGGCAAATACACAATGGCCTCGCGGCTTTTTCCGGTGACGGTGGACTCGTAGGACAAGGGCTCGACGCGCGGCGCCGCGACGCCCTCGCGCGCGGCGTCGAAGCCGACGGGTGCGTCGGGGAAGGCGCGCACGTCGTCCTCGGCGAGAACCACGGGGCGGGCGAAGTTGGCCCGCGCGCGATCAGGGGTGGCCTGTTCGGTTTTGTCCTGGGCGGAGACGGCGGGAATCAGAGCGAAGCCCACGAGGGGAGCGAGCAGAGCGAACCGGGTGAACGGGCGGAGTTGCATAGGGGATGGAGCTTGGTCGTTGGGGGACGGAAGGGATCAATGGCTGCGCAGCGTGAGGACGGCGCTTTGCAGGCCGGGGGACTCGGCGCGCAAGGTGATTTCGCCGGCCACGGTGGTGGTCTGGACGATGGCCTGGGCCAGGCCGTTAAAGGCGGAGCGGCTGCTCGCCTTGTCGGGCTCGTGGCAGGACGGATCGCCGTTGCCCACGCCGATGAGGGCGGCGGGGCCGGCGAGCTTGAACGCGATCTTGTCGCCGGCGGTGGGCACGACCCGGCCGGAGGCGTCGACGACCTCGACGGTGACGACGGCGAGGTCGGCCTTGTCGGCGGCGAGTTCGGAGCGGTCGGCGCTCAGGCGGATGGCGGCGGGAGCGCCGGTGGTCTCGCGGGTCGTCTCGAGGGGTTCGCCCTTGCGGACGCCCTTGGCGACGAGTTTGCCCGGGGCGTATTTGACCTTCCACTCCAGGTGATGGAGCGGCTTCACGGTCTGTTTGCCGAGCGAGACGTCGTTGAGGAAGAGCTCCACCTCGTCGCAGTTGCTGTGGACCCAAACGGCGATCTCCTCCCCTTCCCCGCCCGGCCAGTTCCAGTGCGGGAAGAGGTGCAGCACGGGCTCGTCGCTCCACCAGGCTTTATAATAATAGTAACTGTCCTTGGGGAAGCCACAGAGATCGAAAAAGCCATAGTGGCAGTTGACGACGGGCCACTCGAAGGGACGCGGCTCGCCCTTGTAGTCGAAGCCCGCCCAGACGAAGCCGCCGGCGATCCAATCGCGCTCGGCGACGGGCGGCCAGGCGTTCTCCACGGTCTGGCCGGAGGGGCCGGCGGTGATGCTGTAGCCCGGGACGTAGCCGCGCGCCCGGTCGCCATGGTAGGAGCCGAGGTCGTCCTTCCATTGCTCCGTCGCGTAGACGCCGCGGGTGCAGACCTCGCTCGCGATCTCCGAGGCGATCATGGGCACGTCGGGGAACCGCTTATGCACGTCCTCATAGACCCAAGGGTTGTAGTTGATTCCAATGACATCGATCTGGCCGATGATGCCCTCGGGGGTGTCGAAGCCGCCGTTCAGCGCGGCGGTGACCGGGCGGGTGGGATCGAGTTCGAACACGCGCTGTTTCATGGCGCGAATCATGGCGCCGGCCTCGGGCTTGAACTGGATCCATTGCTCGTTGCAGAGCGACCAGCAGAAGATGCTCGGGTGGTTGCGATCTCGCTTCACCAAGGCGCTCAGGTCGCGGTGCTCCACCGCCGGCCCGTCGGTGGGGGCTTGATCGGTATAGACGTCCCCGAGGTTGCGGTTTTCGGCCATGACGAGGAAACCCATGCGGTCGCACTCGTCGATGAGGAAGGGCGCGACGGGGTTGTGGGAGAGGCGAATGGCGTTGCAGCCCATCTCCTTCAGCCGTTCGAGGCGCCAGGTGAAGAGGCGGTCGGGCACGGCGGCACCGACGCCGGCGTGGTCCTGGTGGATGTTGACGCCCTTGAGTTTGACGTGCCTGCCGTTGAGGAACAGGCCGCGCGCGGCGTCGAAGCGGATGTGGCGCACGCCGAAGGTGGTCGTGACTTGATCCACGACCGCGCCGGCCACGGTGACGGTGCTGCGCAGTCTGTAGAGATGCGGTGTCTCGATCGACCAGAGAGCGGCGGCTGGCAGAGGAATGGATTGCGAGAGTTTCGCACCGGCACCCGCCGCGAGAATCTCGGCGGAGGACGCGGCCGCGACGACGAAGCCGGCGGCGTCGAGCACCTCGCTCGATACGGTCGCCTCGACGGGCGAGCCGCTGGTGTTGGCGAGATCGGTCTCGATCTTGAGGTTCGCATCGGCGCGGAGGCCGTCGCCCGGGTGCTCAAGCTGCGGCATGACGAAAACGCCGTCGGAGGCGATGTGAACGGGCGCGAGCACGACCATGCGCGCGTCGCGGTAGATGCCGCCGCCTTCATACCACCAGCCCTCGTAGCGGGGATCGACCTCGACGACGAGGACGTTGCGTCCGCCAAAAACAAGCGCGTCGGTGACGTCGAAGCGGGCGCGGGTGTAGCCGCTGTATTGGCTGTAAACTTCGCGGCCGTTGAGCAGGTAGCGGGCGTTGTTGAAGACGCCGTCAAACTCCAGCCATACGCGCCCGCCCCTCGCGCTCTCGGGGACGCTCAGCTCGCGGCGATAAACGGCGGGTTGCACCGGCAGGAAACCGTGCAACCAAAACCAGTCCGGGCGCCCGCCCTTGGTCGCGGTGGGATCGTCGCGGACGAAGGAGCCCTCGATCACGTAGTCGTGCGGCGCGTCCACCCGGCGCCAGGCGGAGTCGTCGTAGTCGGGCGCGACGGCTTCGGGAGAGGCGCCAAGATGGAAACGCCAGCCGTCGTTGAGCGATGACACGAGGCGGGGAACGGTCTGGTTCATCAATGGAGAGAACGATGGCGAAACAAAGGACATTGCCGAAGCGGTCAGCGGGTGTCCTTCGTAAACGCGAAGGAACGGATGTCGGCGATCTCGGTGCCGCCGGCCTCGGAGGCGAACTTCAGATAGACGGCGTGACGTCCGCTGATGTTGCGCACGGGGATCGTGAGCTCGCGCCAAGAGCCCTCGCGGGGTTCCTGCTGGTCGATGACGACGGAGCCGAGCTTCTCGCCGTCGGTCTTCGGGTCGCCGAGCCAGACCTCGACCTCGCCGGCGGCTTTGGCGTTGCGGAACTGAAGGGTGAAGAGGCTGAACTGGCCGGGCAGGATGGTGTCGCCGAAATCGAAATATTTATAACCGACCACGTTGCCGCTCTTGTTGCCCATCACCGGATGGGTGCGCTTGTCGAGTTCGGTGACGTAGCTGCCGCCGCGGAACACGCAGGCGATGTCGGCGGGCGTCCACTTGTAGGGGTTGAGGCTGGTCTCGAAGCCGAGCGAGGTCTGCTCGACCTGCGGGATGCTGCCGTCGGGGTTGATGGTGATGCGTTCGACGCAGGCGCGGCGCGAGAAGACGCTGCGGTTGGTCATGCGGTGGTAGAAGACATACCACTGGCCGTTGATCTGGGAAATGCCGCCGTGGATGTTGCCGCTGTTGGCGTCCACATGATGGCTCACGATGACACCGCGGTAGGTGAAGGGGCCGTTCGGGGACTCGCTGGTGGCGTAGGCCTTGTTTTCGCCCTGAGCGTAGACGAGATAGTAGGTCCCGTTGATTTTTTGCGGGGCGATGCCCTCCTGGAAATGATACGGCGCCTCCTTCGGAAGGATGTTCGACCGATAGGTGCCCGGCAGGATGTCCACCATCGTTTCGGGATTCAGCTGCGCCATGTGCGAGCTGCCGCCGCCCCAGTAGATGTAGACCTTGCCGTCGTCGTCCAACAGGAGGCCGGGATCGAAATATTGGCCCCAGCCGCCGAATTCGCCACCGGAACCGGGAGGCCCCTTGATGGTGGAGATGATCTTGAAGGGGCCGGCGGGGCTGTCGCTCACGGCGACGACGCAAGGGGCGCCGACGACCTGGGCGAAGTAGTAATACTTGTCCTTCACCTTGATCAGATCCGGCGCGTAAAACTCGTAGTCGGAGTGCGGGTAGTCCTTCTTGTGCCCGTCCACGTCGCGCGTCGCGAGCATGATGCCGTGGTCGGTCCAGGTGTTGAGGTCGTTGAGAGGAGCCGACCAGACCTTGAGGATATGGTCGCAGAAGCGCTCGGAGCCGGCCTTGTCGTGCGAGCCGTAAAGATAGAGGCGGTCGCCGAAGACGCGCGGCGAGCCGTCGGGGATGTATTCGTAGCTGGGAAGGAAGGGGTTCGCGGCTTGGGCGATAGACGCGACGCCGAGCGCGCCAAAGAGGGCGGCGAGGGCCTTGGTCCAACGCACGGTCGAGCGGGTGTGATTGATATTTTGCATGAGGGGGAATGAAGTGAAAAGATGAATACGTGGTTCGGGGGTTCGCGCGACGCTTAGCGGAACTCGCGACCAAAGGTGAACGCGCGCAGGTCGGCGATCTCCCGCCACGCCGTGTCGGAGGCGAACCTCAGATACACGTCGTGCCGTCCGCGGATATCGCGGACCGTGGCGCTGACGCACCGCCAGGACGCGTCGCCATCCGCCGCTTTTTCCACCAGGGCCTCGCCGATCTTCTCGCCGCCCTGGGCCGGATCGCCCGCCCAGACCTCGATGCGGCCGGGGACTTCCCGGGCCAGGACCTCGGCATGGAACACCGTCGCGCCGCCGGCCGAGGCCGGTCCGAAGTCGAAGTATTTGTAACCGACCACGCAGCCGTCGCGGTTGCCCTTAACCGAACGCGTCAGGGGGTTCTGTTCGGTGACATGGCTTCCGCCGCGAAACACGCAGGCGATGTCGGCCGGAGTCACTCGATAGGGGTCGAGGCTTTCCTCGAAGCCGAGGGAGGTCTGCTCGACCCGCTTGATGCCGCCGTCGGCCTCGATCACGACGGGCTCCACGCAGGTGCGTCGGGAGAAGTTGGTGTTGTTGGTCTGCCGATGGTAGGTGATATGCCACCGGCCGTTGAGTTGGACCAAACCGCCGTGGATGTTGCCGCCATGGGAGTCGCCGCCGTTGGCGACGATGATGCCGCCGTAGGCGAAGGGGCCGGTGGGCGAATCGCTCGTGACGTAGGCGAGCTCGCCGCCGTTGGCGTAGACGATGTAGTAGCGGCCGTTGATCTTGCGCGGCGAGCAGGCCTCGAAAAACCGGAAGGGCGCGTCGAGCGGGATGATGTTTTCGCGGTAGGTGCCGGGCAGGATGTCCACCATCGTCTCGGGATCGAGCTGCGCCATCTGGGCGTGCTTGAAACCCCAATACAGATAGACCTTGCCGTCGTCGTCCACGAGCACGCCGGGGTCGAAATACTGGGACCAGCCGCCGAAGTCGTTGGGCGAGCCCTCGGGTTTTTTGATCGTGGAGATGACCTTGAAGGGGCCGACCGGCGAGTCGGCGACCGCGACGGCGCAGGGCGAGCCGACGATCTGGGCGAAGAGGTAATACTTGCCGCGATGCTGGATCAGATCGGGCGCGTAAAATTCGTTGTCGGACCAGTCGATGTCGTCCTTGCGCCCCTCGATGTCGCGCGTGGTGAGCACCACGCCGTGATCGGTCCAGGTGTTGAGGTCGGAGAGCGGCGCGGACCAGACTTTTAGGATGTGGTCGCAGAAGCGGGTCGAGTTGGCGCGATCATGCGAGCCGTAGATATAGACCCGGTCGCCGAAGACGCGGGGCTCGGCGTCCGGGATGTATTCGTGGAGGGGGAGAAACGGATTCGCGGCCTGCGCGAGCGGCGCGACGAGGGACGAGACGCCGAGGACGCCGAGCGCGAAGAGCAGTTTTTTTGGGGGGAGACGGAAGGGCATTTAATCGAGGGAAATTGAACTTTGTCGGCCGGACTCAACGACTCACGCGCAGTCGAAGGAAACGGCGCGGGTGAGCGGCCAAAGGCTCGGGATCGGGGACGCTCACCGGCCCGGCAAGGTTGGATGTTCCGGTGCTGCTCCAGACGGGCGAGGCGCCCCAGGCGACGAGGTCGGCGCAGCCCCACACTTCGTAGGCAAGGGCCGGGTCGGCGATACGGTTGAACGTGAGCACGAGGTGCCCGTCCAGTTGTGTGGAAACGCTCGTGGGAGACGCGGAATCGAGCACGAGCGGATCCGAGCCCAGGGCGTATTCGAGCAGATTGGGCCAGCCGTCGGCGTCGACATCGGCCGTATCCGCGGCGTCGCCCGAGTCGTCGCCGGTGCCGAAGTGCTCCTGTCGCCAGGCGCGCAGCAGGTCGATGTCCGGCGTGGCCGCGATCGCGGCTGATGCCGGACTTTCGCCGGAGGCGTTCACCGCGGTGACGAGGTAATGGTAGGTCGTGCCGTTGTTCACCGACGTGTCGGTGAATGTGTTTCCGGACGGGGTGGCGATGGTCGTGTAGGTGACTCCGCCGTCTGTGGAACGCTTGATATAGCAGGTCGTGGCCGCAGGGTCGGAGGACCATGTCAGGGCGACGGATCCGGCACCGGCGATCGCCGAAAAACCGGTCGGCGCGGAAGGCGGCGTGCCGAGCAAACCAAGGACCTCGCCGGGGCCGAGGGCGCGGTCATACAAGCGCACGTCGTCAAGGGTGCCGTTGAGAAAATTGGAGCCGGTTTGCAGCGATCCTATGCGAAGAGTCGTGGGCCAGGTGCGCGACCCGGTCGGGCCGGTGCCACTGCCGCGCAACACACCGTCCACATATACCTTCATCGCGCCGCTGGCGTTGGCGCGGGTGGCGGCGACGTGGTGCCAGGCGCCGTCGTTGATGTTTACGGAGGAGGCCACGGTGGTGTCCCCGCCGGTGGAGCCTACGCCGAGCACGAACTTGCCATCCACAAGGGCGGTGCCGAAGTCGGCTCCGCCGCCGCCGATTTCTCCGTCCACCAGGCCCTTCCCCGCCCACCATTGCGCGCCGGGCCAGCCGGCGTTGTCGGTGGTTTTCACCCACAGCGCGATGGTGAAGTCGTCGGTGATGGAGCGCGGGATCGTCACATGGCCGCTGGAACCGTCGAACCGGGCCGCCTGCGCCCCGGTCTTGCCGGTGACGTAGGTCAGCGCGCTGGCCGTGCCGTGGAAGCCGCCGCCGCTGGAATCCAGCGCGTCGCCCTCGAAGGCATAGCGGGCTCGCGGCGGGCCGCCTGCGGCCGCGCTGGAGTCGGTCGAATCCACGCTCACTCCGTGGGTGTTGGCGGCGGCGACGACATAGTGGTAGGTCGTGCCGGCGGCGACACCGGTGTCCAGGAAGCTGGTTGTCGTCACGCCGCTCGCGATGGTCGTGTAGGCTCCGCCGCTGGTGGTGGCGCGTTTGACGATATAACTTTGCGCGGCGGAGGATGGATTCCAGCTCAAGGATACGGCCGCGTTGGCCGCGATCGCGACAAAGCCGGAGGGCCGGGAGGGCGGCTGGTCGGCGGCGGGAGGGGCGAGCAGGGCGGCGGCGACCGTCGAGGCGATCACACCCGCGCCGGAGGCCGAGGGGTGGAGGCCGTCGCTGAACAAACCGGGCTGATCGAGCAGCGGGGTGTTGTTGTCGATGAGGGTGACATCCGCCGTGGTATCGGCGACGGCCCGGATAGCCAGAAGCAAGGTATCCTGGATAAAGTCGGGATCAAACGCGGTGCCGAAATCGTTGGGAATGTATGCCGGGGGCGAGAGGCAGACGTAGATTTTCGGCTGACTCGCCAAGGCCTTGTATAACGCGATCAGCGCGCGGTAGTCGGCATCGAAGTTGGCCGGTTTCCAGTTCCACGATTTGGTGTCGTTGGTCCCGAGCATGATGACGACGATGTCGGGGTTGAAACTCTGGCTTTGGCCGTGTTGCCAGGAGTTCCAGTAGGTGAAATCCGACTGCTTCTGCAGCGTGGAGCCGGAGAGACCGAAGTTACCGACGGTGTAGCCGGCGCCCAGCAAGGTCTGTAGTTGCGACGGATAGCTCTCGAGCGAGGGATTCGACAAAGCGTATCCCGCCGTGATGCTGTCGCCGACGCAGGCCACCTTGACCTGCGCCAGGGCGGTCGAGAGCGCGAGCGGTATCGCGGCGCCCAGGGCCAGCATCGACGAGAGCGTATGCGTCACCAGACGGTTCATTGTAAGAAGGCGGCGATCTCGTCGGCGCCGAGCACGCGGTCGTAGAGCCGCACGTCGTCGAGCGAGCCGGCGAGGAAGTTGTTGCCGGTTTGCAGGCCGCCGATGCGGAGGGCCGGGGGAAAGGTGCGCGTGCCGGTCGGGCCGGTGCCGCTGCCGCGCAGGACGCCATCGACATAGACCTGCATCGCGCCGGTGGCGTTGTTGCGCGTGGCGGCGAGGTGGTGCCACGCGCCGTCGTTGATATTGACCGAGGAGGCCAGCGTGACGTCGCCGCTGGTCGAGCCGACGCCGAGGACGAATTTGCCGTTCACCAAGGCCGTGCCCCAGTCGGCGCCGCCGCCGCCGACTTCGCCGTCGACGAGGCCCTTGCCGTTCCACCACTGCGCGCCGGCCCAGGCGGCGTTGTCGGTGGTCCTGATCCACATCGTCACGGTGAAGTCGGTCGTGACCGAACGCGGGATGGTGACGTAGGAGCCGGCTCCGTTGAACTGGCCCGCCTGCGCGCCGACAGTGCCGGTGGCGTAAGCCAAGGCGCTGCCCGTGCCGTGGTATGCTTTTCCGCCGGAGTCCTGCGTGTTGCCGTCGAGGGCGTAGCGCGCCTGCAGGCCGAGGTGGGAGGCGAGGCGGATGTCGTCGATGAAACGCGTGCCGGTGGTGAAGCCGTTGCCGATGCGAAAGCCGGTGAGGTTTGCGGCGTTGGCGATGCCGAGCGCGGACAGCGGGATGGTGATCTGCTGCCACTGGTTCGCCGGCGGGTTTACCCAAACCGTCGGTAGCCCCGAGCTGGAACCGCCGAGTTCACCGGCGACGCCGATGCTCTGCCCGGCGATCGGCGCAGGAATTCGTGGGCGCCAT
>CAMLQS010000095.1 GCA_946482165.1 uncultured Verrucomicrobiota bacterium
GCGCGGACGCCGGGACGGAAAAGGCTTCGAGCCCACGGGCGGGACGCCCGTGCCACGTCAATCCAGTCAGCGGCCTTCGCGGAAGATGCCGTAGACGACGTAGGCGGCGATGAGGGCGGCGAGGACGTAGCCGACTACGCTGAGGGCGTTGTTCAATCCGTCGCGGGAGGCGACGATGAGCGAACTCCCGATCACCAGGCAGCCGCTGATGAAGCCCAGCGCGATGCGGTTGGCGGATGTCTTGAGGGCGTCGTCCACATCCTCGAGGCCCTGGTGCTGGAACTTGATCGTGAGCTCGTCGTGCTCGACGCGGCGGATGATGCGGTGGATCTCCGCGGGCAGGTCGCGCAGGCTGGCAAGGGTGCCGCGGAGCATGGAGCGGGTCTCGCGCAGCACGGCGCGCGGGCCGGTGCGCTCGCGCTGGAGCTCGACGAGGACCGGCTTGGCGGCGCGGCGCAGGTCGAACTTGGGGTCGAGCGTCGCTGACACCTCCTCGATGGAGAGCACGGCCTTGGCCATCAGCGAATAATCGCTCGTAATGGAAATGCCATTACGGCCGAAGATGAAGAGGAGCTTCAGCATGGCGCGCCCGATGTTCACCTGGCCGATGGCGCGGTTGAAGTCCTCGCGCAGGGCGAGGGTGACGTCGCGCTCCATGGCGCGGAGGTCGGCGCGGCCGGCGGGGCTGCCGAGGTCGGCGGCGATCTGGACGATGCGCTCGGCGTCCTGGTCGACGGCGGCGAGGAAAAGGTCGGCCAAGCCGTGGCGGAGGCGGCGGGTAAGGTGGCCGGCAAGACCCCAGTCGAGGAAGCAGAGGCGGCCGTCGGGTGTGACGAGGACGTTGCCGGCGTGCGGGTCGGCGTGAAAAAAGCCGGCGACGAGGACCTGGTGAAAAAGCGATTCCGCGCCGGCGCGGGCGAGTTTTTGCGCGGCTTCGGGCGGCAGGCCGGGCGAGTCGACCGGGCGGCCGACGATGCGCTGCATGACGATCACCCGCTCGGACGAGAATTCCTCGAACACCTCGGGCGCGAACACGGCGCCGGGGTCGGGGTTGGTCGCGGTGAAGAAACGCTGGTTGCGCGCCTCGTGGGTGAAATCGAGTTCGCGCAGCACGCCGGCGCTGACCTCGGCGACGACGGCCGGGAGGTCGTAGGGTTGAAGCGCGGCGACGCGGGAGTGCATCTGGCCGGCGAAGAAGGAGAGGAGCGCGAGATCGGTCTCGACGATGCGGGTGATGCCGGGGCGCTGGATCTTGACGGCGACCTCGCGGCCGTCGCGGAGTTTGGCGAAGTAAACCTGGGCGAGGGAGGCGGAGGCGTTGGGCTTTTCGTCGAATTCGGTGAAGAACTCCGTGAGCGGACCGCCGAGCGACTCCTCGAGCACGGGGCGCATGTCGGCGAAGGGCAGCGGGGCGACGTTGCTGCGCAGTTTGCGGAGCTCGATGATGAGCGCGGGCGGCAGGGCGTCGGGCCGCATGCTGAGGAGCTGGCCGGCCTTGATGAAGGCGGGGCCGAGCTCTTCGAGGGCCTCGCGGATGCGGACGTAGGCGGGGCGGCGCTGGGCGGGACGCGGGATGAAGCGCTGCCAGAAGCCGGCCGGCAGCTCGATCTGGTCGAGCATTTCGCCGAAGCCGGAGCGCGCGGCGACCGCGATGATTTCCTTGGCGCGGACGGCGTGGGCGACGAGGGCGAAGGGAGTCACGGAGGGCGGGGAGCGGGAGCTGAGACCGGAAAGGCAGGCTGAAGGGCTGGAGCCGGAGGGCTGAGACTTGAAACCTGAAACCTGAGACCTGAGGCCGGAGGCGGGAAACCGGATGGCGAGATGGGCGGCCGAGCGAGGGCGGGGCGGCGAGGCGGGGCGCCTCGCCGTCGGACGCGAGCAGGATGCTCGCGCTATTTGGCTTAGGGCTCGCCGTTGCGGGTGGGGGCGGACGCGGGATTGGAGGAGGCGTTGGCGGCGCTTTCGAGGGCGGAGACGCGGGCTTCGAGCGCGGCGAGGCGGGCGGTGACGGCGGAATCGTGGCGGTTGAAGAGTTCGGAGGCCCGGGCGGAGGCCTGGGCGCTCATTTCCTCGAACTCGCGTTTGCCGCGCTCGGCGATTTTCTCGGCGATGATGCGGGCGTCGTCGGCCTTGAGCTTGCCTTGGCGCACGTAGTCATCGAGCGCGTCCTGGACCTTTTCCTTGGTGACAACCGCGGCGCCGACGCCCGCGAGGAGAGTTTTTTTGATGAGGTCGAACATGATGGCGGAGACTATTTGCAAAAGCCGTCGCTGCAAACGGAAAGGGGCCGCGCCGCGCAGGGCGCGGCGCGGAATGACCAATGACCAATGACCAATGACGAATGACCAATGGCCGGTGGCGGATGACGGATGGCGAATGGTCAGGGGGTGGGCGAGGCCGGGCGGTTGATGGCGGCGTGGGGGGCGGCGGCGCGGAGGCGGTGGGCGAGGACGAGGGTGAGGAGGAATGCGCCGACGGAGAGCCAGCCGACGCGCCCGTAGCCGACGAGGTGTCCGGCGGCGTCGCGGCTGATGAGGGCGCCGCCGAGGAGGTTGGCGGCGGCGGAGGAGCCTTGTTGCACGGCGGAGTTCACGCTCATGAAGCCGCCGCGGAAGCGCGGCGAGACGGAGTTGGCCACCAGGGTGGTGGCGGGGCCGAAGCGGCCGGACATGCCGACGAAGAAAAGCGTGGTGACGAGCAGCACCAGGGGCAGAGGCGAGGGGCCGAGGTGCGTGACGAGCAGCGCGGCGACGATGGCCGGAAGCGAGAGGGCGGCGAGGACATGGAGCTTGTCGTGGCGATCGGTGAGGCGGCCGACGAAGGGCGTGGAAAAGAAGGTGGCGGCGCCGCCGAACAGGTAGACGAGCGGCAGGAGTTTTTCGGTGACGCCAGCGTTGGCCACGAGGCTCGGGGCCATGAAGGGGATGATGCAGCCTCCGCCGATGACCAATGCGGCGGTGACGGCGAAGCCCCTCCAGTGGATCGGCTCGGCGAGCAGGTCGCGCATCTGGCCGAGCGGCGAAGCGGAGGCGGCCTCGGCGGTGGGCGGGCGGCGGGGGATGAAGCGGGAAATCGCGAAAAGGATCGGGATGCCGAGCCCGGCGAGGAGGAAGAAGGGCGCGTGCCAGCCGAGGTGGTTGGAGAGGACGATACCGAGCGGGACGCCGGCGACGGAGGCGAGGGGGAAGGCCGCCATCACGAAGGCCATGCCGCGGCCGCGCCGCTCGGGGGGGACGACGTCGGAGACCATGGCCACGACCACGGCGCCGGCCAGGCCGCCGAAGGCGCCGGCGGCGAGGCGGGCGGCGAGCAGGGCGTGGTGGGTCGGCGCGAGCGCGCAGGCGAGGGTGGAGAGCGCAAAGCCGACGTAGAGCCAGGCGAGGGCGAGTTTGCGGTCGATCCGGTCGAGGAAGAGACCGCCGACGAGGCCGGCGAGGGCGGCGGCTCCGCCGTAGGCGGCGACGAGGTGGCTGAATTGGGCCGGAGAGAGGGAAAACTCCTTCATGAGCCCCGCGCCGAGGGGCATCATGATCATGTAGTCGAGGATGTGCGTGAACTGGATCGCCGCGAGCGTGACGAGAATGGTGCGCTCGGAATGGTGTGGAGCGGCGTCGGGCGCGGCGGGGACGGACATGCGGGGCAGCGTGCGCGGCCTGCGCGGCGGCGCAAACGGCGAGCGCGGACGGGATGCGTGATTTATGGCGCGCGGGTTTCCCGGGCGACGCCATAGCGCGGCTCAGGCGGGCTTCTTGGATGGAGCGGTGGCGTCTCGGCGCACGGCCGCACGGAAAATGAGCGCGTAGGCGAGGCCGAGGATGAGGGCGAAAAGGAAGGTGTTTACGGCGAAGACGATTCCGCGCATGGCGGCGGAGGTGCCGAATTCGATGCGCTCGGTGATGGTGGCGACCTCCGCGGCGGAGAGCTTGGCCAGCTCGGGCGCGGCGCGTTCCATCACTTCGGCGCGCTGGATTTCGGGCAGGCGCGGGTTGATCAAGGCGGCGTAGATCCACTGCGCGGCGCCAGCGACGAGCGCGGCGACGACGGCGGTGAGAGCAGCGAGCTTGGCGGCGGCCCCGAAAGTGAGCTCGGGCTCGCCGCGGGCGAGAGACGCTTTCTTGGCCGCGCGGTGGGCGAGGCCGAGAAGCACCATGAGCAAGACGAAGCCGATGAGGCTTTCCGGTCTTTGCGCTTTCGCGAGGCCCTCGATCGAGCCGTGCAAGCCGAGGAAATACACGACGAGCGTGGCGACGAACTGGGCGAGACCGATGAGAAGGCCGTAGAGAAGCGTGAGAGGCACGGGCGGAAAAAGGCGGGTGGTTGGCGTTGGCTGCAAACGGAGGAAGTGAAAACGCCCGCGAGGCTATGATCGACCCTGTCGGCGGGCGCGCGGCGGACGGGTCAAGCCGCGGGCGGAGGCAGCTCGGCGGGAGGCTCGATGGCGGCCGGAGGCGGAGTCGTCGCGGCGGGCGGCAGGGTGGCGGCTTGCGGGCGGGGGCGGGGCTTTGGCGCCGGGGCGGGCTCCTCGTTCATCACGCGCTTCACCTCCTCCTCGACGTTGGCGGAGGCTTTTTTGAATTCGCGAATCACTCTGCCGAGCGTGCGGGCCATGTCGGGCAGGCCTTTGCCGCCGAAAAGGAGGAGGCCGATGATGCCGACCAGCGCCATCTCCATGGCGCCGATGCCCTCGAGAAAAGCGAGGGTGGGCGCGGGCGCGGCAGCGGCGAAGGCGAGGGCGGCGGCGGACATGATGGCGAAAGCAAAGCGGCCGGGGCTCAGCTGGCGAGCGCGACCTCGACGACGAAGCTTTGGGTTTTTCCGGGGGCGACGTGGTGGAGGCCGACGCGAGTCTCGGCGGCGTTGGGCGGTCCCATCCAAGGCTCGACACAGAAGAAGGGGGACTCCGGCGTCTGCGACCAAGTTACGAAAGTGGCGTCTGGCGCGGGGGCGGTTTTTTTGTCGAGGCCGATGGTGACCGCGATCGCGCCGCTGCGGCCGCCTACGGGGGAGAGGAGGGCGGTGGGGGAGGTGAGCCCGAGATGAAACGTGTCGATCCACTCGGCTCGCGCGAGGGAATCGCTTGGCGGCAGGTCGGGGCCGGGGACGAGTTTGCCCGTGGCATCCTGGCGGAGGCGGCGCGTGGCGGGAACCGACAGGCGGTAATCGGCGCGCGCGCGGCCCGGTTCCCATGGCACGTTGAAATAGAAGTGGTGGCCGGCGCTCCAGGGAATGGGACGGGTGTCGCGGTTCTTCAGGATGAATTCGCAGGCGAGCGAGGCGGGCCCGAAGCGGTAGACGACGGTGAACTCGTAATCGAAGGGATAGGCTTCGCGCGCGGCGGCGTCGGGCTGAAGCACGGCGGCGAAGCCCGAGTGGTCGGCGCGCACCAGCGCGAAGCGCCCTTGGCGGGCGAAGCCGTGCATGGGTATGGGGCGGCGCACGCCATCTTCGGCCCGCCAGTGGTTGATGTCGCCGCCGTCGAAGCTGCGGGCGCTGAAGGGAAAGAGGATGGGGTTGCCGCCGCGGACGGATTGAAAGCCCTCGAAGGTCGAGATTTCGGGCCAGTGGACGACGTCGCGCACGGAGCCGTCGCCGAGGGCGAGGTTCCAGTTCATGAGGCGGGCGCCGCGCTCCGGGTGGGCGAGAAAGGTCGAGCGACCGATGCGCCAACGGTGCAGCGTCTCTCCGAGAAAAGGAACGGTATCGAGCATGAGGGAGCGCGGAGGAATGGGGTGGGGCGGGAGGCGGGGCAAAGGGTTTTTGCGCGCACGGCCGACCAGTGGCGCTTGCTTGTGCGGCGCCGCGGGATTTTGATGCGTAAAACCATGCAAATCTTTCGTTCATGGATTCTCGCGGCGTGCTGGGTGGCGGTGCTGGCCGTGACCGCCCGGGCCGAGGACTCGGTGGCGGCGCCCGCTTCTATCGCCTCGCCGGAACCCGCCGAGACGGCAAAGACGGGGGAACAGGCCGCCGCCGGCGCCCCTGCGGAAACGTCGTCCGCCGCGGCTCCAGCGCCGGTTGCTGAAAAGGCGGTTGAGGCCCCGCCCGAAGCGGAGCCGATCGCTCCGCCCGCTCCGGCGACGACGATTGCCGCGAAAGTGGCGCGCCCGGAAGGCGGAACGCTGCGGGTGAAAGTCATCCCGGTGCGCGACGTTATCGCCAAGCCGGTGCTTTACGTGATCCGGCGAGGTTTGAAAGAGGCGCAGGCCGAGGGCATGCGCGCCGTCGTCCTCGACATGGAGACGCCGGGCGGCGAACTCGGCGTCACGCTCGATATCATGGAGGCCCTCGACAAGTTCGATGGCGAGACGCTCGTCTATGTGAACAAGGAGGCGATCTCCGCCGGCGCGATCATCTCGTCGGTCGCGGACGAGATTCATTTCGCGCCTTCGGGGGTGATCGGCGCGGCGGCGGCGGTGAGCGGCGGCGGCGAGGAAATCGCCGCCACGATGAAGCAGAAGATCAACAGCTACCTCAACGCCAAGGTTCGCTCCTTCAGCTCGGGCAAAGGCTACCGCTCCGAGGTCATCCGCGCGATGATGGACGCGGATTACGAATTCAAGATCGGGGACACGGTGATCAAGCCGAAGGGCGAGCTCCTCTCCCTCACCGCGGAGGAGGCCGCCAAGAGCTATGGCGAACCCGCGAGCGTGCTGCTCTCGTCGGGCACGCACGAGTCGCTCGAGGACTTGTTGATCGCGAAGTATGGAAAAGGGGGATACGAGGTCGTTCGCATGGAAGTGAGCTGGTCGGAAGACCTCGCGTCCTGGCTGACCTCGATCTCGCCGCTTCTGATGGGGCTCGGGCTCCTGTGCGTGTTCATCGAGTTCAAGACGCCGGGCTTCGGCATCTTTGGCATCGCGGGCGGCGCGATGCTCGCGCTCGTATTTTTTGGCCACTACGCGGCGGGTTTGTCCGGCCACGAGGCGGCGATCGTTTTCGGAATCGGCGTGGCTCTGGTGGCGGTGGAACTCTTCCTCGTGCCGGGCACGCTGGTGGCGGGGATACTCGGCGTGATGCTGATGCTCGGCGCGCTCGTGTGGTCGATGCTCGACGTGTGGCCCGGCGAGATGCCGGCGATCGGCGGCGACGTGTTGTTCCGCCCCTTGCTCAACCTCCTCGCGGCGATCGGCATTGCGGTGATCGGCGCGCTCGCGCTGGCGAAGTTTCTCCCGCGCGGCTGGTTTTGGGACAAGATGATCCTGCAGGCGGCGGTGGCCGGCGACGCCGGCACGCCGGAGGACGGCATGGGCGGGGTCGGGGCAGCGACGGAGGCTCCCGGCGTGGTCGGGGACAGCTTGCTCGGCTCGCATGGTCGCACCGTGTCGGTCATGCGCCCGATGGGCGAAGTGGAGATCGCGGGCCGGCGCCATGAGGCGCGGGCGGTGGACGGCGCGCTGGAGCGCGGCGAGCCGGTGCGGGTTATCGGTCGCACGGGCCGGGTCCTTATCGTGGAGCGCGACGGAGCATGAGCACGACGGTCATTGCTCTCCTGGTGGTCGGCCTTCTTCTGCTGGGCGTTGAAGTGATCGTGCCCGGGGCGGTGCTCGGCATCGCGGCGATAATCGCGCTCCTCGCCGGCGTGGTTGTCGCGTGGATGGAGCACGGTTCCGCGGGCGCGTTGTTCGCGTTGGCCGTGGCTTTGTTCGGCGGCTTGGCGCTGCTGTATTTCGAGTTTCGCGTGTTGCCGCGCACGCGGATCGGCCGGCGGATGTTTCTCGAAAAAGCGATCGACGGCGCGAGCCAGCCGCCCATCGCGGCGCGCGAGGCCGAGGTCGTCGGGCGCGAGGCCGTCGCGGTGACCGCGCTCGGCCCGACCGGCATCGTGCAGGTCGACGGGCGCCGTTACGAGGCGCGCTGCGATTCGGGTTTTGCCGAGGCCGGCGCCCGCCTGCGCGTGGCGCGGGTCGAAACCTTCCAGCTCGTTGTAATCGCATCCAGCTAGACGCGGGGCCCGCCATCTCGCTGCCTTCCTCACCTCTTTTTCAACCAAACCCAACCATGCCCTACGGAACCATCGGAATAATCGCAGCTGTCATCGCCGTGCTCGTCGTCGCAGGCGTCGTGTTCTCCTTCTTCAGCGTCTGGCTGCGCGCCTGGCTGGCCGGCGCCTATGTCGGCATCGTCACGCTCGTCGCCATGCGACTGCGCCAAGTGCCCTACGGCTTGATCGTCGACGCCCGCATCACCGCCCGCAAGGCCGGCATCGACATTACGATCGACGAGATCGAGGCGCACTACCTCGCGGGCGGCAACGTCGTCCCGACCGTGCAGGCCTTGATCGCCGCGCAAAAGGCGGCGATTGAGCTCAACTGGAACCGCGCCTGCGCGATCGACCTCGCGACCAAGGGCTCGGGCAAAAGCGTGGTCGAGGCCGTGCGCACCTCGGTCGACCCGAAGGTGATCGATTGCCCCAACCCCTCCGGCGGTCGCACCACGATCGATGGCGTCGCCAAGGACGGCATCCAGGTGAAGGTGAAGGCCCGCGTGACGGTGCGCACCAACCTCGACCGCTTTGTCGGCGGCGCGAAAGAGGACACGATCATCGCCCGCGTCGGCGAAGGCATCGTCTCCACCATCGGTTCGGCCGAGAGCTACAAGGTCGTACTTGAGTCTCCCGACGCGATTTCGAAGACGGTGCTGAAGCGCGGCCTCGATGTCGGCTCGGCGTTCGAGATTCTTTCGATCGACATCGCCGACGTCGACGTCGGCGAGAACGTGGGCGCGAAGCTCCAGGAAGCGCAGGCCGAGGCGAACAAGAGCATCGCGCAGGCGCAGGCCGAAATCCGCCGCGCGGCCGCCGTCGCGCTCGAGCAGGAGATGAAGGCGCGGGTGCAGGAGATGCAGGCGAAGGTCGTCGAGGCTCAGGCCGAGGTCCCCCTCGCCCTCGCCGAGGCCTTCCGCTCCGGCCGTCTCGGCGTGATGGACTACTACAAGATGGAGAACATCCAGGCCGACACCGGCATGCGCAAGGTGATCGGTGGCGACGAAAAGAAGTAGGAACAGATCGAGGGTAGGACGCGACCGCTGGGCGCGCCGGTTCGAGATAGCGATCACGGCGGGCCCAGCGGTCCCGCCCTACCTAAGAATCAAGGCATCAGGCACGATCCTTAAACCCTCCGCCACATGCGCACCCTTGCTTCGTTTTCCCACGCCGATCCGGCGCATCTTTTGCGGATGCGCCTGGAGGGCTGCGGCATCGCGGCGTATGTGCGCGACGAGAACATGGTCACGCTCGACTGGCTCGCCTCCCTCGCGGTGGGCGGGGTGAAGGTTGACGTGGCCGATGAAGACTACGCGGCCGCTCTCGAAGTGCTAAACGAGAACGAGCCTTCCGCCTGAACCGCGCTCACCGCGCACATCTCACCACACTCCGCCATGAACTGGATATTGGATCATCTTCAGATCATCATCGTGGTCGCCGGTGCGATCGCCTACTGGATCAATCAACGAGCCCGCGAAAAAGCCGGCCAGGAGGCCGACTACGACGAGGACGGCATCCCGGAGAACCGCCGCGGACCCCGCGGGGAGACGCGCGAGCTCACTCCCCAAAACCGTCAGGGCACGGACGTCGATCAAGAGGAGCGCGCCCGCCGCATTCGCGAGGAGATCCAGCGCAAAATCGCCGAGCGCCGCGGCCAAGGAGCGCCGCCCGCCATGCCCGCTCCGCCGCGGATCGATCCCTTCCGCCCTGTGTTTCAAGAGACCGCCGCGCCCGTGCCGCCGCCATTGCGCCCGGCGGAGCGCCCCGCGCCGCCGCCTCTGCGCTCCCCGGCTCCGGCGGCCGCGCGCGAGTTTGCGGAGGTATACGATGATTCCGCGGCGCTGGAGCGCCAGCGTCACATGGTGGCGCAGCTCGAACAGCTTGAAGAACAGCGCCGCCAGGCGCGCCGCCTCGCGCAAAGCGCCTTCGATTCCACGGAACAGAAGGCCGCGAACGCGCAGACGGCCAGGGCGGCCGGCGTCGATGCGCGCCTGCTCTCCGCCGAATTGCGCGATCCGCGCTCCCTGCGCCGGGCCATCGTGTTGAGCGAGGTTCTGGCCGCCCCGGTATCCCTGCGCTGAAAGCCGGAAAACCGCTTGGCCCGCGCCGCGAGCGACGCTTGGCTGGGGGGCTTCCATGACTCTCTCCGCCCTCGTCAATCCCACCGTTCTCACGCAACCGGTTTACGAGCCGGGCAAGCCGATCGAGGACGTGGCCCGCGAACTCGGCCTCGATCCCGCCGGGATCATCAAGCTCGCCTCGAACGAGAACCCGCTTGGGCCGTCGCCGCTCGCGATCGCGGCCGCGACCAAGGCGCTCGCGCAGAGCGAGCTGTATCCGGATGGCGGCGTCGTGGCATTGCGCCACAAACTCGCCGCCCGCCACCAGCTCGCGCCGGAGCAATTCGTGGTCGGCAACGGCTCGAACGAGTTGCTGGAGCTGCTCGGTCACGTGTTTCTGCGTCCCGGCGACGAGGTCGTGATGGGCGCCCCCGCATTCATCGTTTATAAGTTGGTCGCTCTGCTTTTCGGCGCCCGCGCCGTGGAGGTGCCGCTCGTGAATCACCGCCACGACCTCGCGGCGCTCGCCCGCGCGATCACGCCGCGGACGAAGATCGTCTTTTTGCCCAGCCCGAACAATCCGACCGGCACGGCCAACACCGAGGCGGAGATTCTGGCCTTTGTTCGCGCGCTGCCGGAGCACGTGGTCTTCGCCTTCGACGAGGCCTACGCGGAGTTCTTGGACAACCCGCCCGACATCCGGCCGCTGATCGCGGAAGGGCGAAAGGTCATCGGTCTGCGGACCTTCTCGAAGATCTACGGCCTGGCCTCGCTGCGCGTCGGCTACGGCTACGCCTCGGCGGAGATGGCCGCGCTGCTCAATCGCGTGCGCCAGCCGTTTAACGTGAACGCCATCGGCCAGGCGGCGGCGATCGCGGCGCTCGACGACAAGGAATTCGTGCGGCGCACGCGGGAGACGAACGCGGCGGGCCTGCGCCAGCTGGAAGCGGGTTTCACCGCGCGCGGGCTGGAGTGGGTGCCGAGCGTCGCGAACTTCATGCTCGTGAAGGTGGGCGACGGCGCGCGCGGTTTTGTGGAGTTGCAGAAGCGCGGCGTGATCGTGCGTCCGATGAAACCCTACGGCATGCCCGAGTGGCTGCGCGTGACGGTCGGGACCGAGGCGCAGAACACGCGTCTGCTCGCGACGCTGGACGAGGTGCTGAAGTAGGCGGAATTCAACCACGGATAGCACGGATGGACACGGATGAATGTCCGTGTGAACCAGTGCGGTCCGTGGCGGATGATCAGGTCAGCAGCGCGCCCTCGTGGCGGAGCAGCCAGCGCTTCCGCTCGAGGCCCCCGGCGTAGCCGGTGAGCGAGCCGTCGGCGCCGATCACGCGATGGCAGGGCACGACGATGCAGATGGGGTTGGCGCCATTGGCCGAGCCGACGGCGCGGGCGACGCTGCCGGTTTCGGCCGCGAGACGGGCATAGCTCCATGTATTTCCAAACGGAATACGCATGAGGGCTTGCCAGACGCGGCGTTGAAAGGGCGTGCCGACGGTCGGGGCGAGCGGAAGGGCGAAGGACCGGAGCTTTCCGGCGAAGTAGGCGGAGAGTTCGGCGACGGCGGCGGCCGCGGGGGCGGTGTCAGGCGAGACGATCGCGTCAGAGCCCAGGAGCGAGGAAAGCGACTGCTCATCGGTGAAAAGAGCAGCGCTGAGCGCGCCCTGGTTATTCACCGCGAGGGTAAGATCGCCGACGGGGGTGGGGAGGACGGCGATGTGATAAGTGGGCATCGGAGGACGGAGTTTTTAACCGCGGATGGCGCGGATGGGCGCGGATGCGATAAGGGAATCGGAAAGCGATGGTTTGGTATCCGCGTTCATCTGCGAAATCCGCGGTCAAATCAGGCTTTGAGTTGCCAGAGGTGGGCGGTGGCGAGGCTGCGGTGGGGTGCGAAGGGGAGCATGAGACGTCGGGTGGCGTCGACGTCGGGACGGTGGTCGAGGGCGAGGAGCTTTTGAAGGCCGCCGGTCAGGCCGGTGTCGCCGTAGGGCGTGCAATCGGCGAAGCCGAAGCCGCGCATGAGGACGTAGTTCACCGTCCATGGTCCGAGACCGCGGACTCCGAGGAGGGCGCGTTCGGCGCGGGTGGCGGAACCCTTGGCAAGCTTTTCGAGGTCGAGAGAGCCGTCGGCGACGAGCTTGGCGGTGTCGAGCAGGGTGCGGATTTTTTGCCGGGAGAACTGACGCGAGGCGAGGGCCGAGGGCGCGAGGGCCGCGACGGCGGCGGGGGCGGGAGGGGCGAACAGTCCCTCGCCCGCGGGTTCGCCAGCGAGCTCGGTGAGCGCGCGGCGAAGGCGGAAGGCGAAGGGGAGATTTATCTGTTGCCCGAGGACAGCCCAGAGAAGCGCGTCCCAAGGCGTCAGATACTGCGGGAGTCGGAGCGCCTCGCGGCCCGCGACGAGGCGGGAAAGGCCGAGTTTTTTCGCGAGCCGGGCGAAGCCGGCGGCGTCTTGCGCCAAGCCGAGGAGGCGGGCGACGCGGGCGGCGGCTTCGGCGCGGAGTGTGGCGGGAAGACTGTCGGGAAAGGCGACGGTGACGGTGTGGCGCGTCGCAGCCCGCGCGAAATCCACCGAGAGGCGAAAGGCGCGGCCGAAAAGATGCGTGGCGGCGAGATAGGTCGCGCCGTCGAGGCGCTCGGAGAGGCTGAGCGGGTCGCGGCCGAGCTGGGCGAGCAGACGCTCCAAAGGATAATCGGAGGGAAGCGTGAGCGTGATCGGCCCGGGTGTGCGGAGCGCGCGGGTGGCGGACGGGGTGAGCCCGGTGCGAGTGCGGACGGCGTCGTTGAACGTGCTCAGCGACTCATAGCCGGCCGCGAGAGCCACCTCGGCCAAGGGCGCGTCGGTGGAGAGAAGATTCTCGCGAACGAAGGCGAGGCGGGCCTCCGCGATCAGACCGGCGGGCGTGGCGTGGAAGTGCTGGCGAAAGAGTTCGTGGGCGCGGGTGGCGCCGTAGCCGGTGCGGCGGACGAGGGCGGCGGCGTCGGCGAAGCGCGCGGGATCGGCGCGGAGCTCGGCGACGACGGCCTCGATGGTTTCGAGGACGGGATCGGAGCCGCGCGCGTAGTCGTCGGGGTGGCACTTCTTGCAAGGCCGGAGGCCCGCGGCGCGGGTGGCTTCGCAGGTGGGAAAGAAGCGGACGTTCTCGGGCTTTGGCTTGCGGGCGCGGCAGGAGGGCAGGCAGTAGATGCCGGTGGTGAGCACGCCGGTGAAAAAGCGGCCGTCGAAGGTCGGATCGCTCGCGAGGAGCCGGCCGTAGAGCGTGGCGTGGGAAAGGCGCATCGTGCGGGTGATGCAACTACGATAGCGCAGACGACGAGGTGCGTCTACCGGCGGCTTCCGGTGCAATTTTTCGGGCGCCGGGTTTTTTAACCGCGGATTGCGCGGACGGGCGCGGATACGGCGAAATCGGATTTTTGACGCGAAGACGCGAAGGACAAACCGGAGGACGCGAAGAAAAAGGCGGGGGCGCCGCCCGCCTCTGCGACCTTGCCTGTTTCTTCGCGTATGGACGCCAAACGACTCTGAAGCGGACGCCGGGGACGGCGTCCCTCCAAAATCATTTCGCGGCGGCGTAGGCTTCCATGCCGACGCAGGAGCAGACGAGGTTGCGGTCGCCGTAGACGTTGTCGACCCGGCCGACGCTTGGCCAGAACTTGGCGGTCCGGGTCCAGGGCGCGGGGAAGGCGGCAAGCTCGCGGCTGTATCCACGTTTCCACTCGTCGCCGCAGACGACGAGAGAGGTGTGGGGCGCGTTCTTTAGGGGATTGTCGAGCTTGTCGGCCTCGCCGCCGGCGACGGCCTGCATCTCGCCGTGGATGCCGACGAGGGCGTCGCAGAAGCGGTCAAGCTGGGCGAGGTCCTCGCTTTCGGTGGGCTCGATCATGAGGGTGCCGGCGACGGGCCAGCTCATGGTCGGGGCGTGGTAGCCATAGTCCATGAGGCGCTTGGCGGCGTCCTCGACCTCGATGCCGTGCTTTTTCCATCCACGAAGATCGATGATGCACTCGTGGGCGACGCGGCCGTTTTCGCCGCGGTAGAGCACGGGGAAGAACTTCTCCAGGCGCGCGGCGACGTAGTTGGCGGAGAGGATGGCGACCTTGGTCGCGTCGGTGAGACCCTCGGCGCCCATCATGCGGATGAACATCCACGGAATGACCAGGATGGAGGCGCTGCCGTAGGGGGCGGCGGAGACGGCGCCGATGGCGGAAGGCGTAATGGTTTCTCCACTACCGCGGACGACATGGCGCGGCGCGCTCACCGGGTGGCCGGGGAGGTAGGGGACGAGGTGCCTGGCCACGCAGACGGGGCCGACGCCGGGGCCGCCGCCGCCGTGCGGGATGCAGAAGGTCTTGTGGAGGTTGAGGTGGCAGACGTCGGCGCCGATGCGGGCGGGCGAGGTGAGGCCGACCTGGGCGTTGAGGTTGGCGCCGTCCATGTAGACCTGGCCGCCGCGCTCGTGGATGATCGCGGTGATCTCCATGACGGCGCTTTCGAAGACGCCGTGCGTGGAGGGGTAGGTGATCATGAGGGCGGCGAGGTCCTTGGCGTGGGCGTCGGCCTTGGCGCGGAGGTCGGCCAGGTCGATGTTGCCGATGGCGTCGCAGGCGACGGGGACGACGGTGAAGCCGCCCATCACGGCGCTGGCGGGGTTGGTGCCGTGGGCGCTGGTGGGGATGAGGCAGATGTTGCGATGACCCTCGCCGCGGGCCTCGTGGTAGGCGCGGATGGCGAGGAGGCCCGCGTATTCGCCCTGGGAGCCGGCGTTGGGCTGGAGGGAGATGGCGGCGAAGCCGGTGATCTCGCAAAGCCAGGCCTCGAGCTCGCGGGCGAGGCGCTGGTAGCCGCGGGTTTGCTCGGAGGGGGCGAAGGGGTGAAGCTTCGAAAATTCGGGCCAGGAGACGGGATACATCTCGGAGGCGGCGTTCAGCTTCATGGTGCAGGAGCCGAGCGACACCATGGAGTGGCAGAGGGAGATGTCCTTGGCCTCGAGCCGCTTGATGTAGCGGAGCATCTCGTGCTCGGTATGATGGCTGTTGAACACCTTGGCCGACAGGTAGCCGGAGGCGCGGGCGAACGGGGCGGGGAGATCGGCGCCCACGAGGTCGGCAGGCAGAAGCTCGGCGGATTCGCTGAAGCAGGCGAGGAGGGCGCGGAGTTCGTCCTCGGTGACGGCTTCGTCGAGGGAGAGGCCGACGGTGGTCTCGTCGATGACGCGCAGGTTGAACTTTTTTGCCTCGGCGGCGGAGTGGACCCGGGCGGCGGAGACCTTGCCGACGGTAAGGGTGTCGAAGACTGGGCGCTCGTTGACCGTGGCGCCGGCTCGGCGGAGGGCGGCGGCGAAGAGCGTAGTCAGCCCCCGGATACGCGTGGCGATGCGGCGCAGGCCGGCGGGGCCGTGGTAGACGGCATACATCGACGCCATGACGGCGAGGAGGACCTGGGCGGTGCAGATGTTGGACGTGGCCTTGTCGCGGCGGATGTGCTGCTCGC
>CAMLQS010000096.1 GCA_946482165.1 uncultured Verrucomicrobiota bacterium
GCGCTGATACCATGCCGCGCCGAGATAGGCCGTGGTGCCCGGCAAAGCCATGCGTTCTTTGGGCGTGGTCATATACCAGCGCTCGTTCGCACCCTTCTCGTCTGGATCGAGCTGAAAGGCCCACTCGCCGGCCAGCGATATGACGAGAGCCGGCGGAGCCGACGTCGCCCCGGCGAGAGCGAGCGGCAGGAACAAACCAAGCAAGAACCAGACGACGCTGAGGCGATATCCGTGAACAGACATGGGGCTGATGGAGAGGTGGAGCGACCGTGAGAACATGTCGCCGCCAAAGACTCAGCGCGCAACCGGAGCGTTGTTTATGGTAACATTTCGCATACGGAAATTCTCCACCTCGCTCGCATCGATTTCTAGCGCCTCCAACTGGAGCGCGATGCCTTCGAGCGTGATATCGCGAGCCATCCGCCCGGCATAGCCCCGGAGTGCGCCGAAGAAACCCTGGCTCGTCTCAATAGGTCACGCGTTCGGAACGGGTGATCTCGTAGTTCGGAGCCTGGCCGTCCGTCGTCCGAATCTTGGAAAGAACGAGATCCTCGGCGCGGTCGATCTTCACGAGAGCCCCGGCGGGCAGCTTGATATTCTCAAAGCGCACATTCCGGGTGCGGTGACCTTCCGCCGGGAATCCGTTGACCACGATCACGGGCTTTTTGGGGTCGGCCTTGGCGAGGTCGATGTCGGTGAAACTGAAATTGCGAAAAAAGGGCTGCACGGGCGCCCCCTCGCCGTCGTTGTTATACGGAAGCTCGGTGTAGATCGTGATCTGCTGCAGGTCGCAGTTGCGCACGGTAATATTCTCGACGAAGCCGCCGCGCTCCTTGGTGCCCTTGATCTGCATGCCGTGCAGGAGGGCGCCGGCCACGCAGTCCTCGACAAGGACGTCGCGCACGCCGCCCGACATTTCACTGCCGATCGAGATGCCGTGTCCGCGGATGAAATTGCAGTCGAAGACGCGCACCCCGATGGTCGGCCGGTTGACCACGTTGCCCTCGGGGTTCTTGCCGGACTTGATCGCGATGCAGTCGTCGCCGGTGTCGAAAGTGCAATTGAAGATGTAAGAGTTGTTGGACGAGTCCGGGTCGATGCCGTCCCCGTTGTGCACGCGGCTGCGGATTTTCAAGCCGTGCAAACTGACGTTTTCGGAATAGATGTAATGCAGGGTCCAGGACGAGGGCTCGTCGATGGAGAGGCCCGAAATCTCGACGTTTTCCGCGTTCATGAGAAGAATCAGCCGGCCGCGGGCCCGGAGCCCGTCGACGCGATTGGCATATTGGCGGAGCACGGCGTCGTGGAGTTTTGTGCCGCCGCCGGAGATCGTCCCTTCGCCGCGAATGCTGAGGTTGCGCACGTTGGCGGGGCCGGCGCGGTCGAGACGGCCCGCGTTGAGCAGGCTGGCGTGGGTCTCCATCTCCCAGCCCTCGAAGCGATTTCGATTAAAGGGCAGATAATCCTTGGGATCGCTGGTGCCCTTGAGCACGCCGCCCTTGGCGATTTCGAGCGTCATGTCGCTCTTCAGATAAAGCGCGCCGGACAAAAACGTGCCTTCCGGAAGGTGGACAACGCCACCTTTGGGGCAGGTGTCGATCGCGGCCTGAAGGGCGCGGGTGTTGAGCGTTTTTCCGTCGCCGACGGCGCCATGGTCGAGCACCGAGACCACAGGCTCGCTGGCGAGCGTGCGCACTTGAAGGGAATCGCTCGAAAACGCCGGTTTATCCGCGTCGCTTGTCCGCACGGTGAAGCGATACTTGCGCTCCGGCGCGAGGCCGGTGGCGGTGAAATAGGTCTTGCTGGTGGCGGCAAGCACCACGCCGTCGCGCAGCACCTTGTAATTGAGTCCGGCGCGGCCCTCGGGTTTCTCCCAAACGAGGGTGACCTCATCGGAGCGCAGTGTCCGGGGCGCGGCGATCAGACGGAAGTCGGCCAAGCCGGATGCGCCAGACGACGGAGCGCTTGAGCAGCCGCCCAGCCAAAAGGCGCAGAAGCCAAACGCGAATGTAAGCCAACACGACGAGACATGAAATTTCATGGGCGGGAAAAAAGGACGGGCACGCGGAGGACGGCGAATGAAGGATGGGAACGAACAGACGCCGAGGGCCGCGTCAGGGGAGCGATAACATAGCCCCGCCCTTCATTTTTGGACATTGCCGAAGCGCGCACAGATTTGACAAAAACGCGCATTATGCGTCCAGCGACCAACCTCGCCTACATCGGACACGGAACGCGCACCTATGGCCTCCGCCCTATCTTGGGCCGGCCCCGCGGCTTTTGGGAACTTCAGTGGGTCCTCAAAGGAACCGCCCGGCCGGACAATCTTGAGCATAGCGAGTCGCGAACAGCCGGGCCGCGGCTTTATGTTTCGCATCCGGATTCCCCGCATGGCTGGACGGATGAGGGCGGGCGTTCCTCGGAGGTGTTCGTCCTGCATTTCAGCGTCGTCCCGGAGGAGCTCGCCGCGGCGGTGAATCCGGCAAAAACGCTCATCCTCGGGCTCGGCGAGTCCGAGGCGCGGCAACACCGGGCGCGCCTTGACGAGATCCGGAACGCCCATGAGGAAAGCGATCCGCGGCTCGCCCTGAAACTTGATCGAGTCCTCATCGAAGTCGCCCTGCTGGTGCTCGGACGCACGGCTCCGGAGGCGGCCCCGGGCAGGGACCTCGGACGAGTGGAACGCGCTTTGCACTGGTTCGAGGAAAACGTCGGCGAGAATCCTTCGACCGAGGACGTGGCCCGTGCGGTGGGCGTCTCGCCGGCGCATCTGCGCCGGCTTTTTTCATCGGCGGGTAAGGATGCGCCCAAAGCCGAATGCATGCGGCTCCGAATCGCCGTGGCGCGACGATGCCTGGGCGAAGGCTGGAAACTCGAACGGATCGCGAACTACCTCGGCTACAGCGAGGCGAGCGCGTTGTCGCGGGCGTTCTCCGCGTCGTGCGGGGCGTCGCCGCGCGAATGGCTGAAGCGCACGGGTGGCGCCCGATGAGGACAACGCCCGCCCCCGGCGATCCAGCCCGGAGATTCGACGTATCCATACTTCAACCACGGGTATCGCGGGGAAGCACGGATGAACCCGGGGCAAGGCTCGAAGACCGCCGCCGCCCGGTATCAGGTCAGGTCGGGCGGCACCGTGGCGATGGCCTCTTCCAACGTGGTCAGGCCTTCCTTCACCTTGAGCATGCTGTCCTGGTGAAGGGTCTTCATGCCGCCCCGCATCGCGATGCGTTTCAACTCGGCCGACTCGAGACCCTTGTTGATGCCTTCGATCAACTCCGAGTTGGTCACCATCAGCTCATGGATACCCACACGGCCTTTGTAGCCCGTGCCGCTGCATTTGGGGCATCCTTTGGAACTCGCCTTGAAGATCGGACCCGACCAGCCGATCGCGCTTTCCAAAAGCGCTTTTTCCCGGCCGACCGGCTCGTGCGCGACCTTGCAGGTTTTGCAGACGCGGCGCATGAGGCGCTGGGCGCAGACGCATAAAAGCGACGAACTGATCATGAACGGCTCGATGTCCATGTCGGTGAGACGGGCGATGGTGCTCGGGGCGTCGTTGGTGTGCAGCGTGGAGATCAGCAAGTGACCGGTGAGCGCCGCCTCGACGGCGATGTTGGCGGTCTCCTGGTCGCGGATTTCGCCCACGAGAATGATGTCGGGATCTTGACGGAGATAGGCGCGAAGGGCGCTCGCGAACGTGAGCCCGATCTGCCGGTGCATCTGCATTTGATTGATGCCGGGCAGCGTGTATTCGATCGGGTCCTCCGCGGTGCGGATGACGATGTCGGGGGCGTTGATCTCGCCGAGCGCGGAGTAGAGCGTCATCGACTTGCCGGAGCCCGTCGGCCCGCAGTGGAGGATCATGCCGTAGGGCTGGCGGATGCACTCGCGGTATCTGGCCAGGTTCTCCTCGGAGAAGCCGAGGGCGGTGAGCGGCAGCGTCGACTTCTGCTTGTCGAGGATACGCATGACGATGCCTTCGCCGTAATTGAGCGGCGCGGTGGAGACGCGCAGGTCGACGTCGATGCCCTTTTTCGTGAATTGCTTGAAGACGATGCGTCCGTCCTGCGGGAGGCGCCGCTCGGCGATGTCGAGGTTGCACATGATCTTGAGGCGCGCGGTGAGGGCCGGGCCGACCTTGTGCGGGAGACGAAGCTTTTCCTGGCAGACGCCGTCGATGCGGTAGCGCACCACGATTTCTTTTTCCCAAGGTTCGACGTGGATGTCGGAGGTGCCGGAGTAATAGGCGTCCTCGATGATGCGGTTCGCCAGCTGGACGATGGGGGCGGAGTCTTCCGTGACATCGGCCTCGGCGCTTTCGCCGCCGTCCTCGATCCCGTATTCGGCGCCGATGGCGCCCACGACGTCGTCAAAGCCCGCGGGGCGAGTCTGCTCCTTGGCAAATTTGTCCTGAATCTCTTTGTCGCGCGCAAGGAGGCGCACGACGCGCTTGCCCGTGAGCTCGGCCACCTTCTGCGGGATCGCGAGATCGAAGGGATTGGCCACCGCCAGCAGCAGGGTCTCGCCGGCGTAGCCGATGGGAAGACAGAGATTCTCCTGGCAGAACTCCTGGGGAACGCGCTCGTAGGTCGAGCCCGACACGCGGAACTTGGCCGCAAAAAACGGCGCCAGGTGGTAGGCGCGAGCCTTGGCGACGAAGAGCTGCGTTGACGTGATCGCGTGCTGGTCGCGCAGGAGCTTGTCCAAGTCCTCGCCCGAAATCTCCTCCGGTCGCGAAGCGAGCGTAGCCACCTGGTCGGAGGACAGGCGCCCTTGTTTTTCGAGCTGCTGGACGATCTGGAGCTGTAATTTGCCGAGCGGCATGGCCGTGGTGGGATTAGGTTGGGCTCTGCTCAGGGTTTGGCCGTGGCGAGGCGTTCGAGCGTGTCGGCGATCACCTCCAAGGTCGTGCCATACCAAATCACCTGCCCGCCGAGTTGTTTCTCCCAAAACGTGCGGACCGCGGGACTCAGGTAATAGGCGGAGGCCACGAGCGTGAAATCCTCGTCCCGGTCGAAGGGCAAGGTCCACGTCGCCCAGCAGGCGGCGTGGTTGAGCTTCGCGCGCACATCGTCCGCGCCTTCGTAAACGTGCAGGTCGACCAGCCCGATGCCATGCTCGTCCACGCAATACTGCAGGACGTCCTCTTCCTTCACGACCTTGAGATCGTAGGCCAAGACGCCGAGGAGGGTGCATTGGCGAGGCGTGCCTCCGGCGATCAGCTCAAGCAGTTTTTCGTTGGCGCTTTCGAGCTGATCCACGGTGACGAGATTCGCCTCGACGAGATTGGCGCCGAGGAGGCGGTTCGCACGCATCAGCAACGAACGCACTTCCGCCGGCGTCGGCGACGTGGGAGCGGCGGGAGGGGTGGTTTCGGCCATGATAGAGAGAGGGCTGACTAAGTGAACCAAACGCGCGCCGACCGGCTACTCAGGCAAGCGCACGCGGACGAGGCATCACGCGCGGCTTGCCACCGTGTTTGATGACCCGGGCGCGGATCGCTTGTTTCAACTCCTCAAGGCCTTCGCCGGTGAGGCAGGAGATTTTGAGAATATCGACCTTATACTTCTTCTTGAAGGCGGTGAGATTCTTCTTCGCCTCCGGAAGGTCGACCTTGTTGGCGACGACCAGGCGGGGCTTTTTGAGGAGCTTCGGATCGTAGGCCTTCAACTCCGCGAGCAGCGTCGCGTAGTCTTCACGGGGATCGCGGTCGTCCGCGCCGGCCATGTCGATGAGGAACATGAGCAGCGTGCAGCGCTCGATGTGACGGAGAAACCGGTGGCCGAGCCCCCGATTCTCGCTCGCTCCGGCGATGAGTCCGGGCACGTCCGCGAGCAAAAGGCGGTCGTAGGTTTCCGGAAACTCGATCACGCCGATCTGAGGATGGAGCGTGGTGAAGGGATAGGCGGCGGCCTTGGGCCGGGCCTTGGTGATCGCGCGGGTGAGCGAGGATTTGCCGGCGTTGGGGAAGCCCACGAGCCCGACGTCCGCGATCGACTTGAGGACTAGGCGGAAGTTGCCCGCCTCGCCCGGCTTGCCAGGCAACGCGGTGCGCGGGGCGCGATTGATCGACGACTTGAAGTGCGGGTTGCCCCAGCCTCCGTTGCCGCCGGCGCAAAGCACGATTTGCTGCCCGTCCTCGGTGATCTCGGCCACGACCGCGCCGGTCTCGTCGTTGATGACGATCGTGCCAAGCGGCATCCGCAGAAAGGCGGACTTGCCCACGTGGCCATGGCAGTCCTTGCCTTGGCCGTTTTCGCCTTTCTCGGCGTTCCAGTGCGGCTTGTATTTGTAGTCGATGAGGTTGTTCGTGTCGTCGTCGCCGACGAGAATGACATCGCCGCCCTTGCCTCCGTCACCTCCGTTGGGGCCGCCCCAAGGCTCGTATTTCTCGCGGCGGAAGGACACGCAGCCGCGCCCGCCGTCGCCGGCTTTCACTTTAATAACGCACTCGTCGATAAACATCGTCGCGGATGTTGCACAAAGCCTACCGCTTGCCAAGGGGCGGAACAGAAGAAGCTAAAACGCGAACGGACTTTCACGCGAATAGGGGAATCTCCGCGCTCCGGGAACGCCTCGCGCGCCGACCGGCAGGGCGTTTCCCGTCGGGCGCCGGCCCCGTTGACAGCGCCCCGGCCGCCACCCAGCCTCCGCCGTTTCTCCCAGCCTTTCATGGAAGCCACGATTTATACGCTCGAGTTCGAGAAACCTTTGCGCGACTTGAGCGCCCAGCTTGAGCAACTGCGCAAGCAATCCCTCGAGAACAACTTGGACCTCGGCAAGGAGATCGCCGCGATCGAGAAGAAGATCGCCGCCACCCAGCGCGAAATCTACTCGAGCCTCACGCCTTGGCAGCGCGTGCAGATCGCCCGCCACCCGAAACGTCCCTACGCTCTCGATTACGTCGCCTTGATGTGCACCGGTTTCCAGGAGCTGCACGGCGACCGCCAGTTCGGCGATGATCGCGCCCTGATCGGCGGCACGGCGTTTTTCGACGGCCAGCCCGTCATGATCATCGCGCAACAAAAAGGCCGTGACACAAAGGAGAAGATCGCCCGCAACTTCGGCATGCCGCAGCCCGAAGGCTACCGCAAGGCGCTCCGCCTGATGAAGCTGGCTGAAAAATTCAGCATCCCCGTCCTCACCTTTATCGACACGCCCGGCGCCTACCCCGGCCTCGGTTCCGAGGAACGCCACGTTTCCGAGGCGATCGCCGTCAATCTTCGCGAAATGGCCCTCCTCGCCGTGCCGACCATCTCCGTCGTCGTCGGCGAAGGCGGCTCCGGCGGTGCGCTCGGCATCGGAGTCACCGATCGCGTGCTTATCTTCGACAACAGCTACTACTCCGTCATCTCCCCCGAAGGCTGCGCCGCCATCCTCTGGAAAGACCCCGCCGCCGCGCCGAAGGCCGCGGAAGCCTTGAAGCTCAACGCCGACGTGCTCGAAAAACTCGGGGTCGTCGACGAGGTCATCCCCGAGCCCTTCGGCGGAGCCCACAACGACGCCGCACACGCCGCCGCGACGTTGAAATATTCGATTCAGAAGCACCTGAACGACCTCCGCGCCCTCAGCACCACCAAGCTCCTCGACGCGCGCTACGAGCGTTATCGTCACCTCGGCGTCTATCAAGAGGCCGGAGTCGCCCACAACTGATCCTTTTCCCCGGACGCCGCCATTCCCTTGGCGGCGTTTTTGTTTCTCGCACCTTCCTGCACTCCTCGTGCCCGCTCCTGTTCCCGTCCGGCTGAAGCCCATGAGCGAAAACCTCTCGCCCGGCGCGGATTCCACGCTCCTCGCGCCCAACCGTCTCCGCGCCCTCGCCGAGGGCGAACGCCCCCAGGAACGCGCGCTCGCCCACGGCGTCGGCACGCTGACGGACGCCGAGTTGCTCGCGCTGCTTCTGCGCAGCGGCACGCGCGGACACGATGTCATGAGCCTCGCCTCGCGACTCGTCACCGAGGCCGGCTCCCTTCACGCGCTCACCCGGTGGAGGGAAGCGGATTTTCGCCGCCTGAAAGGCATCGGCCGGGTCAAATCGCTGCAACTCTGCACCGTGATGGAGGTCGCTCGCCGCGTCCTCGGCGCCGAGCGGCAGTTGCCCCCCGAACTCAATACGCCCGACGACATCTACGCCTACCTTCGTCCGCGCACGCTCGGCCTCGAGGTCGAAAAGTGTTGGGTGATCTCGCTCAACACCCGCAATCGCGTGCTACGCTGCGCCGAGCTCACCTCGGGCACGAGCCGCCAGACGCTGGTGAGGCCCGCCGAGGTTCTGCGCGAAGCCGTGCGAGAGGGGGCCAGCGCGCTCGTCCTTGCGCACAACCATCCCAGCGGCGATCCCCAGCCGAGCTCCGCCGACGTCGCCGTCACCCGCCAGCTCCGCAGCGCCACGGAAATCGTCGACCTGCGCCTCCTCGACCACCTCGTGCTGGGCGATCCCGCGGTCGACCCCCTCGGGGTCGGGTATTATAGTTTCCGGCGCGGAGGCTTGTTGTGAAACAACCCGGCGCGGCTCGGCACCACCGCAAAAAATCCCGCGAAAAACTCCTTGAACTCCCCGCGCCCGCTCGCGAAGTTCCGCGTCCCCGTTTTGGTGCGATATCCAAGTGGCCAAAGGACGTTGACTGTAAATCAATTCTGCCTCGCAGTTCGCTGGTTCGACTCCAGCTCGCACCACCACTTAAAACCCCGGCCGCCACGCCGGGGTTTTTCTTTTGGGAAAATGCCCCGCAACGGCGCCACCCCCGCGGCGGCAAATTCCCCAAAGCCCGCTCCTTCCGACCTCCGCTCCGCATCATGCTTTGCGTCTGTGGCGCACCAGCGGCCGGTTGCTTTTGATTTTGGTGGACGGGCGGGTCTCTCCGCCCGCGGCCCGATCCTCCAGGCCGCGTGAGCAGGGACTCGCCCAGCCCACCTTTGGGAATCCGTGTGCTGTCCGGGCGGAAAAAAGCCCCGGCGGATTAAGCCGGGGCTCGAAAAAAGAAATTAAGCGCGCCTCAAACGGCGGGCGGCGTCTCCGGCTCGGGAGCCGGCAACTCCGACTCGTCGGCCGCTTCCGCGGATGCGATCTCGGATTCGGACGCCTGTTCGGGCGCTTGCTCGGCTGCGGCGGGAACCGAAGCCGCGGCTGCCGCGGCGGCTGCGACAGGCTTCGGCGCCTCGGGGAAGTTTTCCGGGTCGACATCCGACGCCTCGATCTCGCGCTTGCGCGCCTCGACCATCGGAGGCGGGCAGAAGAGCGAGCCGTCGACGAACTCCGTCACATAGCCTTCCTTCACCAGATAGCGCAGGTCCCCCTTTAGGCGGGTGATTTTTTCCTGCTCCTCGGCGGAGATCGGCTCGGGAGGCTGTCCCTCGACGGGTGCCGGGCGCGGGGCGAGATTGAGCAAGCGTTGCGCGAGCTCGCTCTCCTTCACCATCGGGTTGGTCTCCACAAAGGTGATCAGGGCGCTGAGCGACTCGGAGAAGACTTGGCCCGGCACGCGGAAACGGCGCTTAACGGCGCAAACGTAGCTGATGCCCTTCGATCCTTTCTTGAAGATCGTGAAGTGCTCGCGGCGCAGACGTCCGCGCAGCGCATTGGCCGTATCCAATGGGAAACGACGCTGGGCGGCGAGGGCGCCCTCGACCGCGCGGCGAATCTCGCTCGTGGCCGGGATGTTCTCCAGAATGCGTCCGGGGAAGCGCAGTTGCTCCACGATGCGCACGACGCGCTCGCGCGCGGTGGTGAGCAGGTGGTGGCGGGCCTCCTCGATGCTGTCGAAGGCGGGACCGGCCGGCGCGGCCTCGGCGGCGACGGGAGCCTGCTCGGCGGCGGCCTCCACGGCGGCCTCGATTTCCTCGACGGGCGCGGGGATCGGCGCGGCTTCCGCGGCGGCGGCCGCCGCCTTCGCGGCCGAGCCTTTGGCGGGCGCGGGCTTCCAGGTATAACGCGTGGCCTTCTTCATCTTTTCGAGCCACTGGGCGACGACCTCGGGGTCGCGCACAGTCTCGATCTTCGCCTTATACGTCTCCAGCGGCATGCGGATGTTAGCCGCATGGTGCTGAGCCACGATTTGGTTGTAGCGGTGATAATTCGGCGGGGCGAGGAGGGTTCCGGTGATCGTGCAACGATTGACCACCTGGAAGTTGCCCTTCGGGGCTTCCACTTCGACTTCGGCGGTGTCGAAGAAAAGACCCAGATGCTTTTCCAAGACATGCGAGATTGCGGCGTCCTCCGTCTCGAAGGGCAGGCCGTCCGGCACCGAGATATAGAAGGGAGCGGGCTTCACCGAAGGCGTGGCGGGGGCCTCGGCGCCGTCCGCGGCCGGGGCCGCGGGCCGCGCGCCAGGAGCGATGCGTTGGACAACCGCCACGAAGCGGTCGTTTTTCTCGACCACCGACTTGGCGATATAGAACAGCTCGAAAGTGCGGCAGGACTTGCGAATCGCGTCGGCGAGGACCTTGAAACTGTTGTCCTCGGGGTAGAAGGTGACGCTGAAGAAAGGGCTGATGTAGGGGCCGACCGGCTCGCGCGGCGGACCGCGAAAATCGCGACGCTCGCCGCCTTGGAAGCCGCCTTCGCGGCGCGGACCGCGATTATCACCACGCGGACCTCCCTCGAAACGAGGACGATCACCGCGGGGGCCGCCGGGCCCGGCTCCGGGACCACGCTGCGGAGACGGAGCGCCGCCCGGCGCCGCGGGCGCGGCTCCGCCGCCTTCTCCGCCCGAGGGGGGACCGCCGGCGGGACGGCGGAAATCGCGGCGGTCACGCCGGGGAGGCGCATCGCCATCGCGGCGGGGGCGCTCATCGCGACGATCATGACGCGCACCACCCCCGCCTCCAGGCGAGGATTTGTCCTGGGACCAGGAAGTGCCGAAGCTGAACCCCTGCAATTGCGAGAGGTCTAGCTTGTTGAGCCCTTGATCGGGCGTTTGCGGGGAGGGCGTCTCGTCCATGCGGTGAAAGCGGGCGTCGCGAATGACGGCGGGCGTAGGGTGGGCTGAAAGGCGGAAGTGACCTGCGCGGGAGGCACAGGCCGTGCCAGCTTCATGGCGACTTTCGCACAGGCAAGCCGTTTCCCGGCCCCAAAAACGCCGTTTTCGTAAAGGGCTCCGGCGAATTTATCCTCCACGACCGGGAAACCACCCGAGCCGATCCGGGTCATAAAATCCTTCCCATGCTTCCGCGCCGACGCAGCATGGCGGCCCGCCTTTAGATTGTGAGCCCTTCCACCGCCCCCCGTTCCGCAAATCCCGTTCCCTCAGGCATCCGACGTTATCGGCGCCACTTCCATCATCTGCGCCCCGCGCGGTGGCATCTCGCCGGGGGCCTGCTGGCCGGAGGCGTCTTCGCCCTGAGCACCGGCGCGGGCATCCCGGTGGCGCTGAAGTATCTTATCCCGATCCTATTCAACGAAACGAAGGAGATCGACCAGGAGTTCCTGGCCTTCGTGCAACGCCACCTGGGCGAGAACTACTTCGATCACCTGCTTCTGATCGCCTGCATCGGTTTGCCCTTGGTGTTCATCGTGCGCGGCGTCGCGGCGATGTTTAACCGCTACCTCATCAATCAATCCGGCCTGATCATCCTGGAAAACATCCGCCTCGAGGCCTACGAGCGCCTGCTCTCCCTGCCGCTCGCTTTCTACCAACGAAACAAAGCGGGCGACCTCAACGCACGCCTCATGTCCGACACGGAAAAGCTGCGCAACGTGATCGTGAACGCCGGGGGGGAGATCGTGAAACAACCCCTCACCTTGGTTTTCTCGGCCGGCACCCTCGTCTACCTCTGCATCAAGGACCGCAGCGCCGTGTTCGCCCTCGTCGCCATGCTGAGCGTGCCGCTCTGCGTCGTCCCGATCCGTCTCGCCGCGCGGCAGCTGGTCAAACGCTCCCGGCAACTCGCCGAGAAAGGAGGCGCGCTCGGATCGGTCGCCATCGAAACCCTGCAATCGCCCCTGGAGATCCAGGCCTACAACCTCCAGAAGCGCCAAAAAGACCTGTTCGGCGCCGGCGTCCGCGAGATATTCCGGCTCACGCTCAAGACGGTGAAATACCAGGCGGTGGTAAACCCCGTCATCGAGATCGTCTCCGTCTGCGGCTTCGTCGCCGCCCTCTATTTCGGCACCCGGCAGGGCATGAGCTACGGCACCTTCACCGGGCTCGCCGCCGCCCTCTACTTCTCCTACGAGCCGCTCAAAAAACTCAGCGGCATCCACGCCTTGATGAAAACCGGCGAGGTCTCCCTCGACCGCCTGGAATACATCCTCGACGCGGAAGACACCGTCCCACAGCCCGCCGCGCCTCGCCCCCTGCCCGCCGGTCCGCTTGAACTTCGATTCGAGGACGTCCGCTTCGCCTACGCCCCCCGTCCGGGGGAAACGGTCTCTCCTGCCGGGGTGCCCGCCGCGCTCGTTGATCTCAATTTGCGGGCCTCCCCCGGCGAAACCATCGCGCTGGTCGGCGCGAGCGGCGCCGGCAAATCCACCTTCGTCACACTCGTGCCCCGCTTTTACGACCCCGCCTCCGGCCGCCTGACCCTCGGGGGCGTGGATCTGCGCGACATCGACAAAACCGCTCTCCGCGAACAAGTCGCGGTCGTCCCGCAGCAACCGCTGCTCTTCAACGCCACCTTCGCCGACAACATCCGCATGGGGCGCCTCTCCGCGACCGACGCCGAGGTCGAGCAAGCCGCGCGTCGCGCCCACGCCCACGACTTCATCGCTTCCCAACCCCTCGGCTACGCGACGATGGTCGGCGAGCGCGGCAACACCCTTTCCGGCGGCCAGCGCCAACGCATCGCCATCGCCCGCGCCTTCCTCAAGGACGCGCCCATCCTCGTCCTCGACGAAGCCACCTCCGCCCTAGACTCCGAGAGCGAGGCGGCGATCCAGGAAGCCCTCCGTGAACTCGTGCGCGGGCGGCTCACCTTCATGATCGCGCACCGCTTCAGTTCGATCCGCCACGCCACGCGCATCCTCGTGTTCGACCACGGGCGCATCGTCGCCGACGGCCCCCACGAGACTCTCTACAGTTCCAGCCCGGTCTACCGCGAGCTCTACGATCGCCAGATCCTCGACGGCGACAAACGCTGAAGTCTCCGGAGATTTCCCGCCAAGATGCCCGCCGCCCCTCGCGTCGCCGTCCTCGAGAAGCAGGGCGGCGTGCTGTCCTGGCACCACGACCTCGAGGCCGGCTTTCGCGCCCGCGGCGCCGACGTAGTTTCCATCCAACTACGCCCGGCCGGCTGGGCCGAGTATCGCGCGAAATGGAGCACCCGCCTTCCCGCGCTCGAGAACCCCGCCGTCATCTCGCGCGTCGCCGCCCAGCTTCGCGCGTCGCGACCCGACCTCGTGGTCGTCCTCAAGCAGCCCGGCCTTCCCTCCGCCGCGCTCGACGCCTGGCGCGCCGCCGCGCCTCGCGCGCCCTTCGTCGGATGGATCTGCGATCATCTTCCCGACTGGCCCGCCGCGCTCGTTCCCGGACTGGACGGCGTTTGCCATTTCGACTCCGCCACCCGCCCGATGCTCGAGACCGCGCATTCGGGCATGAAAACACGCCTCGTCCACCTGCCTCTCGCGGTCGATCCCGCCCGCTACCCGGCGCAGGACGTCCCCTTTGACCGGCGCGTTCGCGCCCTCGTCTTCGCGGGGAAAAATTCCGACGGACGCAAACGCCAGCTCGCCGCCTATCGCGCCGCCGGCGGGCGCGTCGAGGCCTACGGCCCGCTTGCCGACGCCGGCCTTCGCGTCTGGCGCCGCCGCCATCTCGACTCCGCGCGCCTCGCCCGTCTTTACTCGGACCACTTCGCGGTGCTCAACCTGCTTCAATCTCCGAACACCGTCCACGGCCTCAATCTCCGCGCCTTCGAGGCCGCGGCCGCGGGAGGCCTCGGCACCTACCCGCTCGTGCCCGATCTCGCCGACGCCTTCGTGCCCGGAGAGGAAATCGTGGCCTACCGCGACCTGCCCGACCTCAAGGCGCAAATCGACGCGCTTCTCGCCACTCCGGCGCGAGCGGCCGCCATCGCCGCCGCAGGCCGCGCGCGCGCGCTGCGCGAGCATACCTTCGCCCACCGCGCCGCCCGCCTGCTCTCCGACTGGCTGGGCTGAGCGTCCACATCCCTTTCACATGCCGTCCACCGACCGCATTCGCGTAAAGTTCATCAGCCGGATCAAGCTGCCCGACCGAAATCTCGGCCACGACTTCCTGCGCCGTTTCCCCGGTCGCACGCCCTCGTTCGGCCGCTGCGATTTCATTTTCGACCGCGCCGCACGCGACTACGACTGGCTCGTCGTCTATGACGGCTTGGGCAAAGGGCTGCCGCCCGAGCCGCTCGCCTGCTCGCCTCGCCATACGTTGCTTCTGACGGGCGAGCCTTCCTCGATCACCGTCTATGGCCGCGCCTTTCTCCGCCAGTTCGCGCATGTGCTGACCAGCCAGGAAGAGTGGGCGCTCCGACACCCCGGCGCCATTCGCCGGCAGGCGGGCTTGCTCTGGTATTACGGCGGCACCGGCAACCGCGGGGCTCACGACACCCTCGCCGCCGCCCGGCCTCCGGAAAAGACCAAGCTCCTTTCCACCGTCTGCTCCACCAAGGCGATGAAGCACACCCTGCATTCGCTCCGGCTTGAGTTTACCCGGCGGCTCAAGGGCGAGCTCCCGGAGCTCGATGTCTTCGGCTACGGCATGGGCAAACTCGACGACAAGGCCGATGCCCTCGACGCCTACAAGTATCACCTCGCGATCGAGAATCACTCCTGCGACCACCACTGGACCGAAAAACTCGCCGACGCCTACCTCGGCTTTTGCCTCCCGCTCTATTTCGGCTGCACCAATCTCGACGCCTACTTCCCCCGCGAGAGCTACATCTGGATCGACATCCGCGACCCCCTCCGCGCTCGCGCCGAAATCGAGCGCATCCTTCGCTCCGACGAATATGAGCGCCGCCTCCCCGCGATCCTTGAGGCGCGTCGCCGCGTTCTGCACGACTACGCAACCTTTCCTCAACTTGCCCGCCTGATCGAGGAACGGCACGACCCCGATTTTTCACCCCGCGTTGCCAACAATGTTCTTCGCGGGCGCCGCGATCTTCGATTCCATCGGCCTCTCGACGCCCTCATGGATTTCTTCGAAAAAGCCCTGCGAAAAGCCCAACACCCCCGACGCCGGTGATGAAGTTCAGCGTCCTCGTAAACAACTACAACTACGCGCGTTTCCTGCCCGAGGCTCTGGAAAGCGTCTCCGCCCAGACTCATCCCGCCCACGAGATCATCGTGGTGGATGACGGGTCCACCGATGAATCGATGGCGGTTCTTGCCGCCTATCAGAAGCGCCTGCCCACCCTCCGGGTCCACCGGCAAGCCAACGGCGGCCAGCTCTCCGCCATGCGAACCGCCATCCAGCTGGCCTCCGGCGACTGGTGCGCGTTTCTCGACGCCGACGACACCTGGCTGCCCGCGCATCTGGCCAAAGCGGCCGCTTCGCTCCAAAAGCATCCCGAGGTATCGATGTATTACTCCGGGCAT
>CAMLQS010000097.1 GCA_946482165.1 uncultured Verrucomicrobiota bacterium
GGTTCGGCGCGAAGCGCGGTCGACAAGGACGGCACGACGAGCGACAGGAGGACGGCAACAAGACGACGGGCAGGCATCGGGGAAAACCTGATCCTCCACTCCGGGCAAAGCAATGATGTGGCGACGGGAAAACCCGGCTTTCTTCCCAAAAGCTCAACAGCTACGGAGAAGCGCGCGCCGCAAAATTTGCGCAGGTTGTTCCGCCTAGGGAAGCAGCCTGTGGGGAACGTGAAAGCGAGAGGGCGAGCGAGAGCGCCCCCTCTACTTCGCCGCCGTGTCCAGCGCAGCGGCGTAGCCTCGGATCGCCAAGGCAAGGGCTTCGGCGATGTCGCCGCGGTAGGATTCGGAAGCGAGCTTGCGGGCCTCGGCGTCATTCGAGAGGTAGCCGGCCTCGACGAGCACGGCCGGGCAGTTCACGAGGCGCAGCACGGCGAAACGGGCGCGCTTAAAGCCGCGGTCTTCCGACTTCAACTTGCCTAGGAGCTGGCGGTGCATCTGCGCGCCGAGGACCGCGCTCCAAGCGTCGTGGCGGTTGCCGACTTGCTCCACCTTGTCCTCCGCCGTGGGAAGCGCGGACGAAGTCGATCGCTGGAAGCGCGGCGTGAGCACGTAGGTTTCGGTGCCCTTCACGGTGGGGTTGTTGGCCACCGCGTTGAAGTGAATGCTGATAAAAAGGTCGGCGCCGGCCTTGTTCGCGATCTCGGCGCGGGCGGGCAACGCGACGAAACGGTCATCGCTGCGTGTCAGCACGACTTTCCAGCCGGAGTCGCCGAGGAGTCGCTGGAGTCGCTTGGCGACATCGAGCGTGAACACTTTCTCGTCGAGTTTGCCAGGCTTGTTCTGGGTGCCGGTGTCGTTGCCGCCATGACCGGGGTCGATCACGATCGTTCGCAGGGGTCGCGCGGGCACTTGCGCCGGGCGCAGGATCGGTCCGATGAACCGGTCGAGGTCGATGGTGGCGACATGAATAGCCCCTTTATGCACGAGCACCGGCTCGCCGAGAAACACGCGCAGGCCGTGCAGCGAGATTTCGCGCGAATCCAACTCAAGCACGATTCGTCCGGCGCCGGAGCTCAGGGTGAGCGTCTTTTTATCCGTGTCGTAGGCCGCCTTGTAGCCGAGGCGTGCGAACCAGGCGCGGGCTTCGGTGTAGGAAACTCCCTTGATCTTCACCGAACTCACGCCCGAGGGCCGGGTGGCGGGTCGATTCGAGGCAAGCGGAGCCGCTTGGAGAACCGGCAGCCCAGCCCAAAGAAAGACTGCGGCCAGCGTGCAACTGGCGAAACGGGCGAAGCGCGAACGGATCCGAAGCATGGAACGGAAAAAAACCGCGCCCCGGGAAGACGGGACGCGGCGTGAATGGGATTCGGATGGGGGACTGGACACGGACGCTCGGCGTCCAAAATCACTCTTGGTCGTCGTCGTGATCGTCCTTGCCGCTATCGTCAATGGCCTCCTCGTTGGCGTGGAGGGTGTATTTGCGCTTCCGCTTGTTCGCCGGGTGGGGCGTGAGCATCACGTTGATCTGCTTGCCCATGAGCTTGGGCTCGGAGTCGGGATGGCCCATGCCGGAGAGCTCCTCGAGCGCGCGCTTCATGACGTTGAAGCCGATCTCGGTGTGCGCCATCTCGCGGCCGCGGAACTTGAGGCGAAGCTTCACCTTGTTGCCGTGATCGAGGAACTCCTCGGCATGGCGGATCTTGGTGAGAAAATCGTTGTTCTCGATGCGCGGGGTGAACTCGACTTCCTTGAGCTTGCTGGCCGTGGATTTGGCGTGGCTGCTCTTCTTCTGCTCCTCGTAGATGTATTTGCCGAAGTCCATGATGCGGCACACCGGGGGCACGGCGTTGGCCGACATCTCAACGAGGTCGAGATTGAATTGGCGTGCGAGGGCGAGCGCGCGGTCGGTCGGCAAAATGCCGAGCTGCTTGCCTTCGGGGGAGATCACCCGGATTTCGGGAGAGCGGATCTTATCGTTGCGCTTGATATGCGCAAACGGGTCGTTGTTACGACGTTGATAAGGCTGATTGGGGCGGCGGGCGCCACCGCCATAGGGTGCTGAGAGGGCCATCAAATATGCTGGGTGCGGTTGCTAAAACGTTGGCAAGAACGCCGAGCCGTTGGGGAAAGACAACAGGAAAAGGGCACTCGGGATGCGGGGATTTCCCCTCAAAGCGGGCGGTGGAGACCTGAAGCACCGTTTCCCGAAATCCGGGCTGTCAGACGGAAAAGCTCTCGCCGCAGGAGCACGAGGCCTTGGCGTTCGGGTTGCTGAACTTGAAGCCGCCGGCGATCAGCGCCGAGGAATAATCGATATGCGTGCCTTTAAGATAAAGCGCGGTCTTCGGATCGACCAGCACCTTCACGCCCGCGGTATCGACCAGGATGTCTCCGCGCTTCGCGTCGGGAGTGAAGCGGAGTTTGTAGCTCAATCCATTGCATCCGCCTCCCGCGATGGCGACGCGCAGGTAATCGCCCTGCTTCTCGCGCGCGATCAACGCGGAAACCTTTCGGCCCGCCGCCTCGGTCAAGCGCACCAGGCGCTCGTCGCCGACACGCGGAGTCGCCACCTCCGCGGACGGGACGGAAGCGACGGCGGTCGATGCGGGGGAAGCGGAGGTGTTGTCCATGCGTGGAGACAGCCAATGTGGAGCTCAACCGGCCGCGCGCAAGCGGCCTCGGTGCGCGGCCAGGGCGCGCGCCATGCGAACGGCGTTGGCAAAACTCGTCGCGGACGCCCGCCCGCGTCCGGCGATGTCGAAGCCCGTGCCATGGTCGGGGCTGGTGCGCACCCACGGCAGGCCGAGCGTGATATTCACCGCCTGGTCGAACTCCAGGGTCTTGAGCGGCGCCAGCCCCTGGTCGTGGTAAAGCGCGACCACCGCGTCGAAGTCGCCGCGTAGTTGACGACCAAATACGGTGTCGCCCGGCAGCGTCCGGGACAGTCGCGGGTGCGAAGCCCGCAGCCGGTCGAGGATCGGGTCGATAAGATCGCGCTCCTCCGCGCCCAGCAGGCCCTCCTCGCCCGCGTGGGGGTTGAGCCCGCATACCGCGATGCGCGGCGCCGCATCCGCGCAACCCGCGGCACCGTCCGCGGCGCAAAGTTCCGCCGCGGCCGCCACGGCGCGCGCCAGCACCGGTTCGCTCAGGGCCGCCGGCACCGCCGAGAGAGGAATATGCCAGGTCGCCAGCACCACGCGAAGGCGGCCCCCGGCGAAGGCCATGACGGGCTCGCCGCCCCACTCCGCCGCGAAAAACTCGGTCTGCCCGGGAAACCGCCACCCGACGCGCGCCATCCAGCTTTTCGCCACCGGTCCGGTCACCACGCCCGCCACGCGCCCTTCGCGCGCCGACGCCGCGGCCGCCCGCAAAGCCGAGTCCGCCACGCGCGCCCCCGCCTCGGATGGCTGGCCGGGCTCGGCCATGAAATTCGCATCGCCGGCCGGAACGGGACGGGCCGAAAAAACGCCCGCCTTGGGCAAGGCCGCGAGCCAGCGGGCCGGACCGTGTATTTCGATGGCGGACGCCTCGGCGGACGAAGCGTCGCCCAGCCAGCTCGCGATGATTTCCGGCCCCACGCCGGCGGGATCGCCGCAGGTGAACGCGAGTATTGCCGGCGGCGCGTTCATGCGCCCTCGGCCTCCGCTTCGCCGGCGCGCGCACGAAGTTCCGCCCGCGCGAAGCCGCGTTTCCCGCCCGCGAAAAATTCGAGGAATCGCACCGCTTCGGCGGACTTGCCCAAGCCGGCGGCCAGCGCGGCCGCGGCGAGTTGACGAATATCGCCCGGCTCCAGGTAAACGGCGCGGAACGCCTCCTTGAGCTCGCGAATGGTTTCGCGCGAGAAACCGCGGCGCTTGAGCCCCACGAGATTCAGTCCGCTCACCTCGTCGCGCTCCGCCACGATGGTGAACGGCGCCAGGTCCCGGGTGATCCGGGCGAGGCCGCCGACCATCACGCTTTCGCCGATGCGGACAAATTGATGCACGCCCGCGCCGCCTCCCACGAACGTGAGAGCCCCGACCGCTACGTGCCCCGCCAGCATGACGTTGTTGGCCAGCACCACATCGTCCGCCAGCGCGCAATCGTGCCCCGCGTGACTGCCCGCCATGAAAAAACAGCGCGCGCCGACAACGGTCGCCTGCCCCTCGTAGATCGAGCGGTTGATCGTCGCGTTTTCGCGGATCACCGTCCCCTCCCCGATCCGAACGAACGAGGGAACACGACGGTCGAACTTGAGGAATTGCGGGTCCCCGCCCACAACCGCGCCGGGATGCACGACCACCCGGTCGCCAAGAATCGCGTGACGCGTCACCACGGCGTGGGCCATGACTTCGCAATCGGCGCCCAGCTGGGCGCCTGGTTCTATGATGGCGGAAGGATGGATCATCGAAAACGCCAACGCTCGCCCTCCCCCTCGGCGGTTTCAAGCCCGCTCCCGCGGCATCCTCCCGTTCGCCCCAAGCGGGAACACCGTCAGCGTGAAGGCCGCGACGGAAGCAGATCCATCTGCGGATCGCGGAGCAGTTCGTAGTTCTTGAGGATGCGCAGCACCTCAAGCGTATCGCTCTTCCGGTAGCTGCGATTCACTTCCACCTTCTCGATCAAATCGGCGAGGATCGCGCGGAAGGAAATAATCCCGTCGATGCCGCGCGCCTTCAGCAATTCCACGCTTTGGCTGCGAAACGGCTCCTGCGTCGGCAGAGCGGGCAACACGAGCACCTTCGCGAATTCGTCCCCCTTGCCGGCGTCCTCGCCCTCGTCGGGTGAAAAGAAGCGCGTCGCCTTTCGCTGCACCTCATCTTCGAGAAACCGAAATATCTCCGGAGAGCTTTTCAGGATGCCCGGCGTAAACACGTCCGTGTGCCATGGCTTCACCGACACCACCGCGCGGTGCAGATAAGGCAGCTCGGTCGCAAACAGGAAGAAATCCGGCTTTCGCCCGTCGCGCACCCACGAGGGGTTGAAGACCACGAGGTCGATCTCCTCGTCGCTGGTCTTCTTGCGCGCCTGCACCGCGTGCTTGCGGACTTGGCGCACGAAGAAGCCGTTTTGCTCAAAGTATTCCCGAACGATGCCTTCGTCGATTGCAGCCACGCGTAGGTATCTAGGCCCAATCCGCCCGCGGCTGAATCTTAAAAGCGACGAATCGGCTTTCGATTCGACGCGGGCGAACCCGCGCCACCGCACGCACGCGGCTCTTCAGCGCAGCGTCACCCCGAGCATCTTCGCGATTTGGTTCACGTCCTTGTCGCCGCGACCGCTCAGATTGATGAGGAGGATCTCGTCTTTGCGCATCTGTTTCGCGCGCTTCAAGCCCTCGACAACCGCGTGCGTGCTCTCCAAGGCGGGCAAAATGCCCTCGAGGCGCGAGACCAGCTGGAAGGTCTCGATGACCTCGTCGTCGCAGGCGTAGGCGTAACGAACGCGCCCCGTGTCGCGATAGAACGCGTGCTCCGGCCCGATCGCCGCGTAGTCGAGCCCGGCCGACACCGAATGCGTCAGCTCGATCTGCCCGTCCGGATTTTGGAGAATGTAGGTTTTGCAGCCCTGCAACACGCCGAGCTTGCCGCCCTCGAACCGAGCCGCGTGCTCGCCGCGCTTGATACCGAGACCGCCGGCCTCGACACCCACCAAGCGGACCTTTTCATCGTTCAGAAAATCGAAAAACACGCCCATCGCGTTCGATCCGCCGCCGACGCAGGCGACGATCTCGTCGGGCAGGCGCCCCTCGCGCTCCAGCATCTGCGCGCGAGCCTCGCGGCCGATCACGCGGTGAAAATCGCGCACCATCATCGGATACGGATGCGCGCCAAGCGCCGAGCCGAGGATGTAGTGGGTGTTGCGGACGTTCGTCACCCAGTCGCGCATGGCCTCGTTGACCGCGTCCTTGAGCGTCTTCTGCCCGGCCTCCACGCCCACGACCTCGGCGCCCATCAGGCGCATGCGGAAAACGTTCAGCGCCTGACGCTCCATGTCGACCGCCCCCATGTAGACGCGGCACTGGAAGCCAAACTTCGCGCAAACCGCCGCCGTCGCGACGCCGTGCTGGCCCGCGCCCGTCTCGGCGATGATGCGCGGCTTGCCCATGCGTTTCGCGAGTAGGACCTGCCCGATGGCGTTGTTGATCTTGTGCGCTCCGGTGTGCAGCAGGTCCTCGCGCTTGAAGTAGATCTTGGCGCCGCCGCAGTGCTGCGTGAGACGCTCGGCGAAATAGAGCTCGGTCGGACGGCCGGCGAACTCCTTCAAATGGCGCGCGAGCTCGTCTAGGTAGGCCGGATCTTTGCGCGCGGCGTCGTAAACCTCGCCGATCTCCTTGAGCGCCGTCATGAGCGTCTCCGGCACGTAGCAGCCGCCAAAGGCGCCGAAGCGTCCCGCCGCGTCGGGCAACGATTCAGGCGGCACAGGCACGGCGGAGGCAGGGGTGGAGGCGACGGAGCTCATGGGAAAAGAAAAAGGGAGAGAACCGTCGGTTCTCTCCCCCTCTCTGGCAAATGGGATTTTGAGGAGTGGCACGGGCGTCCCGCCCGTGGGTTTGGTCGTCATGGGCGGGACGCCCAGCCACTCCGGATTCTCAGTGCTTAAAGTGCCGGATGCCCGTGAACACCATCGCCATGCCGCGCGCGTCGGCGGCGGCGACGACCTCGTCGTCACGCACCGAGCCGCCGGGCTGAATGGCGGCGGTGGCGCCGGCCTCGGCGGCGGCGATGAGGCCGTCCGCGAAGGGGAACAGCGCCTCGGAAACGACGACGGATCCCCTGAGATCGAGCTTGGCCTCTCCCGCCTTCCAGACCGCGATGCGCGAGCTGTCGACGCGCGCCATCTGGCCGGCGCCGACGCCGAGCGTCTGCTCGCCGCGGCAGTAGACGATGGCGTTCGATTTCACGTGCTTGCAGACGCGCCAGCCGAACATCATCGCCGCCCACTCCTCGGGCGTGGGCTGGCGCTTGGTCACCACCTTGAAGTCGGCGAGATTGCCGAGGAGCTTGTTGCGGTCCTGCACCAGCAGGCCGCCGATCACCGAGCGAACGTCGAGGAGCGACTCCGCGCCGACGCCATCCTTGGCGATCATGAGGCGGAGGTTTTTCTTTTTGCCGAAGATCGCGAGCGCCTCGTCGCTGAAGCGAGGGGCGATGATCACCTCGGTGAAAATCTCGGCGATCGTCTTCGCGAGGCCGGCCTCGAGCGTGCGGTTGACAATGATGATGCCGCCAAAGGGTGCCTGGCGGTCGGTGGCGAAGGCCTTTTCCCAGGCCTCCTCGAGCGTGTCGGCCGAGGCGACGCCGCAGGGATTGGTGTGCTTGAGAATGCAGACGGTGGGCTTCTCGAATTCGCCGATCAGGTAGGTGGCGGACGTGATATCGAGAATGTTGTTATACGAGAGCTCCTTGCCTTGGAGCTGCGAGAAATGGTCGTGGAAGGATCCGTAGAGCGCGGCTTTCTGGTGCGGGTTCTCGCCGTAGCGCAGACTCTGGGCTTTCTTGAGCGAGAGAGAGAACTGCTTCGGATAGCCGCTCAGCGCGTCGAGATCGGGCTCGTCGGCCTGGGTCTCGAGATAACGCGCGATCGCGGCGTCGTAGCTGGCGGTGCGTTGGAAAACCTTCAGCGCGAGCTTGCGACGCAGCGCGGGCAACTTCGCGGGCTCGGCGTAGGCGGCGAGGACGTTGTTGTAATCCTCGGGATCGCAGACCACGGCGACCGCGTCGTGGTTCTTCGCCGCGCTGCGCAGCATGGAGGGACCTCCGATGTCGATATTCTCGATGGCCTCCTCGAAATGAACGTCCTTCTTCGCGACCGTCTGCTCGAAGGGGTAAAGATTCACGACCACGAGATCGATGAGGCCGATGCCGTGCTCCTTGGCGGCGGAGAGATGGTCGGCTTTGTCGCGGCGGCAAAGCAGGCCGCCGTGGATCTTCGGGTGCAGGGTCTTCACGCGGCCCTCCATCATCTCGGGAAAGCCGGTGTGCTGGCTCACCTCGGTGACCGGCAGGCCTTTTTCGGCGAGGAGCTTCGCGGTGCCGCCCGTGGAGAGCAGCGTGAAGCCGTGCGTTTTGACCAGGGCGGTCGCGAATTCAACGAGACCGCGTTTGTCGCTCACCGAGAGCAGAGCCAGCTTTTGCATAGATAAAACGCGAAGGTGTGCGGCTCGCCCATCTCTCGGGCAAGCCGCTTTTCCCGTCCTTTCGCGAGCGCCAATCCTTTACAGAAATATCAACCCCGCGAGCAGGAGGATCGGCAGCAGGATGGGCAGCGAAAAGCGAAGGATGTAGCCGAAGAAACTAGGCGTTTTCACCCCCGCTCCGTCGGCGATGGCTTTTACCATGAAGTTCGGGCCGTTGCCGATGTAGGTCATCGCGCCGAAAAACACCGCGCCGAGGCTCACCGCGACGACCAGCTCCGACGCCGTCAGCAAAAGCGCGAGCGTGCTTTCCGCCTGGGGCGCGGTCTCCGCCGGAAACGCATCCGGCCGCCGCTCGCGAGCCGAGACCTGCGCCAATTCGAAGAACGTCGCGTAAGTCGGGGCGTTGTCGAGCACCGAGGAGAGCGATCCCGAGGCGACGTAGTATTGCATCGGCTTCTCGACTCCGAACTCACGCCCGTGCTCCGCGATATAGCCCAGCGCCGGCATCATGGTGAGAAAAATGCCCACGAAGAGGAACCCGACCTCCTTGATCGGCCCGAAGCTGAACGCGTTGGCGTCGTGGACCGGCTTCGGCGTCAGCTTGTAGCTCGCCGTCGCCGCCGCGATCATCACCGCCTCGCGCAGCAGTGGGATCGTGCCGGGAATAAACACCGCGCCGACCACGACGGCGAGGAACAGGAGGTTCAACTTTCCGTCGACGCGGAAGGTGTCCGGCTCCTCGATCTCCGCCTGCACGATCGGCGCGGCCTTTTGGAAGCAACGCTTGTCGATCACGAAGAACACCGCGAGCAGCGCGCCGATCACCGTGAGCCAAACGGGCACGACATGCCCTAACAGCCAGAAAAACGGCACGCCGCGCAGGTAGCCGAGAAAGAGCGGGGGATCGCCGATCGGCGTCAGCGAACCGCCGCAGTTCGAGACGATGAAAATAAAGAACACCACATGGTAGGCGCTGATCCGGATCTTGTTCATCCGAATCCACGGCCGGATGAGCACCATCGAGGCGCCGGTCGTCCCGATGAAATTCGCCGCCACCGCGCCGATGGCCAGGAACACCACGTTCTCGAACGGGGTGGCCTCGCCCTTCACCTTCAGGTGTATCCCGCCGGCAACTACGAAAAGGGAGCCGATCAGCGCGATGAAGGAGACATACTCCAGCGAGGTGTGCGCCACCACATGGCCGCCGTGCGGTATTTTCAGGAGAAACCAGGCCGCCACGGCCGCGCCCAGGCCGACCGACACATGCGGATAATACTTTTCCCAGAGGTGCTTTATCGCGTGCGGCGTCAGCGGCATGACCGCGATGAGCAGGAGCAGCAGCGCGAACGGAAGCATCAACCAGGCGGGGATCAACCCGGCCGCGGCAAGCGGAAGAAGAGTGGACATGCGAGACCTACTGCAGGCGACATGCCGAGCTCGCGGCAAGCATGCGCGCGCCTCATCGCAAGCGAAGCGCTTACAAAAGCAGGAAACACGCGGCCATGATCAGGGTCGGCGGCAAGGCGCCGAGGAAAAGGCCGCCCGGCGAGAATCCGGCCGGGAAGAAACGCTGCAGAATCGAAAGGCCGGCCGGATTCGGCGCATTGGCGATCACGGTCAATCCGCCTCCCGTCACCGCGCCCGCCACCACCGCGTATTTCGCCGCGTCGGAGAAACCGGGCACGAGCGTGGCCAGATAGGTGATCGCCGCGTTGTCGTTAAACGCGGTTAGAATGGTCGCGCCCCAGAAAAGCGGGGTCGAACCGAGGCTCTTCAACACCGGCTCGATCCACCACCCTTGCAGGCCGCCATGAATGACAAGCCCCGCGAGGAAAAATCCGACGAGAATGGGTCCTTTCAGATCCAGCCGTGTCTGGTGGTGCGCCGTAGCCTGCATGAACGCCACGAAGAACAAGAACGCGCCGACAAAGAGCACCGGGTAATGCGCCGCCCAAACCGTGAAGGCCAGAAACACGAGATGCACCGTCGTCACCCAGGCCGGCACCGCGGGACGCCTCGCCTCCGCGTCCGCCCCTCGATCCGTCGCCGGCTTGGCGCGCAAGGAAAGGAGCTCTTTGCGGAACACCCAGCCATAGAGCGCCGTCGTGAGCAAAACGCCGACGAACGCTTTCCAGCCAAAGTTGCCCACCATGTGCCCGAAGCCCCAGCCCCACGGCCCCGCCACCATGAGCACCGGCGGCGCCGCGAAATGCGTGAGGGTGCCGCCGACCGAGATGTTGACGAAGAGCAGGCCGAGCGTCGCATAACGCAGCCGCGGGCTCGGATCGCACGCATAAAACTGCCGCGCCAGGAGCAGCGCGCCGACCGTCATCGCCGCCGGTTCCGTGATAAACGATCCGAGCACCGGCGCCAGCACGAGCAGCGCGGCCCACCACGCGAAGGGAGTGCCCTTCCCGAGCGCCGCCACCCGTCGCAGCAACGCCTCCGCCAAGCCGATCACCGGCCGCGTCGCCGCCATCGCCATCACCGCGACCACGAACATCGGCTCGGTGTAGTTCACGTGCGACAAATACGAAATCGTCCCGTCCATCCCCAAACGAATCGCCAGCGCGCCCGCGAGAACCAGCGCCCACAGCCCGAAAACCACCTCGATCTCGCCGAGAAAATGCAACACCTGCCCGCCAAAGCTCACCTCATCCGGAACGCCGTCGTCATCCGAATCGGACGCCTCGACCGCCCGCGCGCCGAGACGCGCCGCATGGCGCTCCTCCACCACATGCGCGTAGTGCCGGATTTTCCCGGCCAGGAAGGTATGCACGATCGCCAGCAGAAAAATCACGGTCGCGACCAGATTGAACGGCTCCGCATCCACGCGCGCCGCCAGCGCGGCCCAAAGCCCGCCCTCCGTGGTGGGGTAGGTGGCCAGGTCGCGGGGAAAATCGACTGCGGGAAGCGCGGCGGCGAGAGCGGGAACGGAGATCATTTCACCAGATCGAGAAGCTCATGCAGCGAAAAGACAAACGCGCCCGCCTCGTTTTTCACTCGCGGACGCGCCGCGTAACGCCCGAAGCCGACGAAAAGATCCACTTCCGGCTTGGTCTCGAGATCGCTCACGCCGTCGCCGACCATCACCACGCGGGCGGGCTTCAGCTCGGCCTTGAGCGCGCGGATCACCTCGGGTTTTCCGCCGGAACGCGTCGTTGGATACGTTTCGTCGAAGCCCGTGTAGTTGCCCGTCGCGTCGAAAAACAGATCCACCGCCTCCACGCGCTCGACCTTCAAAAACTCGGCGAGCGGACGGATGGCGTTGCGGAAGCCTCCGCTGAGGATGATCGGCGTCCAGCCCGCCGCGCGCAGCTTCTCCAAGGTCGCGGCCGCCGTCGGCTCGACGGTGTCGATGTATTTTTGCCCCACGACGCTCACATGCTGCGCATTTGGACGGATGATCCGCAGGCGCTCTCCGAAAACGGCCTCGACGGGGATCTTCCCGTTCATCGCGTCGTTCGTCATCGCCTCGATTTTGGCGAACATCTCCGGCCCGCCCGCTCGGCCGAGCTCGTCGATCCCCTCGATGGCGGAGAGCGTGCTGTCGCAGTCGAAAACGATGAGCTTGGTCGGCGTGGACGTGGCCATAAAGGGCGCGAACGTCTCCGCCCCGCCGCCCCCCACGCAAGCCTTTGAAGAGGCTCGGGCATCTTGCCCGTGGGTTTGGGCCCTGTCTCCTCCCCCGACGCGGCCGGGGGCGCATCCTTCACGGGCGAGACTCCCATGCCACATCCTTCACTCGCGCGCCGCCGGGCGGCGCCCAGCGCTTCATCCAGCGAAAGCGCCACGGCTTCGCCGCCCACTCCAGCCCTGCGTAGTCCACACCGATCCGCGGCCCGGCCAACACCTCATGAGGCAAGACCGGCGCGTCATCGTCATCATCCGCGTCTCCGCCCAAGCCACCGCGCTCGATCCATAGTCCGCCCGCCGCGACCGCCGCATCCTCCGCCGAGGCGCCGTTGAGTGTCCGCCCGATGCCAAAGATTTTCGTTACGCGTCCCGGCCCCGTCACCCCTTCGACGCCGCGGATCAGCACCGCCGCCGGCCAGTCTTCCGGCCCCGTCACCAGATTGAGCATCTCGTGAATACCGTAGCACAGATAGACATACCAGCGCCCCGCCGGCCCATACATCACCTCGGTGCGAGCCGTGCGCCCCTTGCTCGCGTGGCAGGCGCGGTCCTCGGGCCCGTTGTAGGCCTCGGTCTCGGTGATGCGCGCACGGCGCAGCGTTCCGTCATCCAGCCGACGCACCAGCCAATGCCCGAGCAATTCTCGCGCGAGTTTTACCGTGTCCCGACTGGCCCACGCTTTCGCTTCCACCACGGTCTTCATTCTCACAACATCTCCGTTTCCCTCGCCTTGAACGCAACCACGACCACGTCGCCCGGCCCGCATGGAGCCGCGCCCGCTTTCAGTCCCGAAATCGAGCGCCGCGCCGACCATGCGCTGAAAAAGCATGCCATCGCGCGCAGCTTCCGGCTCTGCACCGGCGAAGGGCTCGCCGCCATGCCCATCGTGGTCATGGCGCAGCCGGTCAACGTCGTCCTCGCGGCGCTGTTCACCAAGGTCTTTCACCTGCCCACGCACACGATCGGGCTCATCACCGCCCTGCCCTTCGTCTGCAATTTCCTCCAGGTCTTCGTCACTCCCCTGCTCGCGCGCTGGTTTCCCGCGAAGCAAATCAGCATCACCTGCGGCTCGATCCACCTGCTTTGCTCGGTCGTCCTGTGCGCGATGCTCGGCTTCGGCCTGCTGCCCCACGACCGGCCGGAGCAGGTCGGCCTTCTGATCGGCGCATGGTTCTTCGTCTCCAGTTTTTTCTTTTCACTCACCGGCGTCACCTGGAACGCCTGGGTGCAGGAGTGGGTGCCGCCCCGGCTGCGCGGAAAATATTTCGGACACCGCAACCGCCTCCTCCAATTCTCGACCCTCGCCTTTCTCCTGCTTGCCGGCTGGGTGCTCGCCAGCCGTGACTACTCCGTGTTGGCCTTCCAGCTCGTGATCGCGCTCGCGGCCGTCATGCGCCTGCTCTCGATCATCTGGCAGCGCGAAATGCCCACCGAACGCGGGTCGAGCCCCGTCGCTCGGGCCGCGACCTTGTCCGCGCAGCTCGTCACTTTGAAGCAGGCCAAACCCTTCCTGCGCTTCATCGCCTTCGGCGCCGCCTGGTCCTTCGCCGCCAACATCTTCGGCCCGTTCTACCATGTGTTCATGTTCGAGGAGCTGCACTTGTCCGCGTTTCAGGTGGGCGTGCTCTCCGTCTGTGGCGCGACCGGCGCCGCGCTTTCCATGCCCGCCTGGGGCGCCCTGCTTGATCGCTACGGCAACAAGGGCGTGATGGTCGTCTCCCTCATTCTCTGGCAGGCGCAAAACTTCGCCTGGTCCTTCCTCACGCCAGACACCTCCGTCTGGCTCTACGCGATGTGGTTCTGGGGCGGCCTGACCAACGCCGGCTTTTTCCTCGGGCAGTTTACGCTGCTGCTAAAACTGCTCCCCGTGCCGGCCCGCAACCTCGCCCTCGGGGTCAACCTCGCCGTCACGTCGCTCTTTGCCGCCATCGCCCCCGCCCTCGGCGGACTCATCCTCGAGTTTTTCCTCGCGCGGCACGACGCCCTGTCGGTCTACCACGCCGCCTTTCTCGCCCAGCCGCTGCTCGCCATCGTCGCCGGCTGGCTGCTCCTCCGCATCCGCGAACCCGCCGCCACCCCGCTCACCCACGTCGTCGGCGCCATGAGCAACGTCCGCACCCTCGCCAGCCTCTCCGGCGTCTCCTTCCTCTCCCAATACCTCTTCTACCGCCGCGCCAAGCCCCCGGCGGACACGCGCTGACCGATATTTGCCACAGAGAGCACAGAGCTCCGACACAGCGAACACAGAGTCGATCGAGTCGAGTTACAGAGGCCGACGTTTCTATCTGCCACTTTCCGGCTCTTCCAACCTCTTCTGATCTCCGTGCCCTCCGTGTCCTCCGTGGTTCAACTCTGAGAAAATATCTTCGGCTTTTTTCCAAGAACCCCGCCGCCCGTGTGTCATAGTCGGTGAACACCCGATTCATGCCCGCTCCCCGCCCAGTTCCCGCCGGCCCGCCGCCGACTCGCCCCCCGGCCCATGCCTGACTCCCCCGGCACGCTCGCAGACTCCGCCCCAACTCCGACGCGCCCCTCGCCAGGCGCATCCCTGGCCGCGCTCTTCGAGTCCGAGGAAGGCCCGCTTCTCCAATTCGCCCTCGGCCTAGTCCGCCGCCGCTCCGTCGCGGAAGATCTCGTGCAAGAGGCCTTCCTCCGCCTCCAACCGCTCTACGCCGAAATAGATAACCCCCGCGCCTGGCTCTACCGCAGCCTCCGCAATCTCGCCCTCAACCACCTCCGGGACCACCGCCGCGAGACCGACCTCGAAACCGACAGCACATCCGCCGACGCCGAGCTCGCCCCCGAAACCATCGCCCGCCTCGAAGCCCTCGGCCAAGTCCGCCTCCTCCTTTCCGAACTCCCGCCCGAAGACCGCGACCTCATCCGCCTGAAATACCACGAGGACCTGAAATACGACGAGATCGGCCGTCGCACCGGCATCAACCCGGGCACCGTCGGCTATCGTCTTCACCACCTCCTCAAAGGCCTCGCCGACTCGCTCCGCCGCGCCGGCGTCCAAGGCAGCCAAGGCTGATCCGCCAAGCCGCGCCCCGCCCGCCATGAATTCCGACGACTCTCTTCCTCCCCCGTCCCCCTCCGGCCCTCCGCTCGATCCCGCGCTCGAGGCGCGCATCATTGCCTGCGTCCACGGCGAAGCGTCCCCAGCCGAAATCGCGGAGATCGACCGCCTCTGCGCCGAGCACCCGGCGCTCGCCGACTTCCGCCGCCGCATCGTCGAGCTTCACGGCCTCGCCGCCGAAGCGTTTCAGCCCGCGCCCGGCCATTTCCGCCTCGCCCCCGAACGTCGCGCCAAACTCCTCGCCGAACTCAACGCCGGCCCGGCCCATTCCGCCAAACTCGGCGACGCGGAGATCGAGCCCATCGCGTTCGCCCGCCCGCGCCGCTGGCAAGACTGGGCCTTCCCCGCCGCCGCCTGCCTCGCCCTGATCGGGCTGCTCGGCGCCGTCGTTTTCCCTACCGTAGGCGGACATTTCGGCGTGGCATCCGAATCCAAGTTTCAAGCCGCCGCCGCGCGCACGAGCGAACTTCGCAAGTCCATGCCCGCCCAGGCGTCAGCGCCCGCGGTCGACGGCTTCGCCGAAGCCGAGTCAACCTCCCGGTTCGCCGGAGGAAAAAACAACTCGCCAACATGGGGCGAGGATCGAGTCGAGTT
>CAMLQS010000098.1 GCA_946482165.1 uncultured Verrucomicrobiota bacterium
CGCCGCGCCGAGTTTCAACGCCAACGCCGGCCGAAGCCTCCGGCTTAACTCTCCGAGAATGTTCCCACCCCACCCTAGCAATCGCGCCGGTCGCCGGCTTGGTGCCTATCCCGGAGCCGCGCACCGACCTTCCGCGAGCTCGGTTTCTCTCGCCTCACCAGCCCCATTCACCCCGGAACGCCCCGGTGGCGGGAGCAATCGCTCCGGAATCCGCGATTATACGGAAAGCCGGCGGGAATCTCGGAGGTTGTGGCCTCCCTCCCTGGGGCATATGAAAGGCATTCACCCTCCGTGACTTTCTCGGTCGCCGTTCCCTTCCGCGTTTCCCGCTTCCTGCTCCGGCTTCCGCCAGCACCGGCTGCGGCTCCCTCCGCGTGCACCCGGGCGTCGACACGGATTCTCGTGCTCGTCGCGATCCTCCTGTTCGCCCCTTTCGCCCCCATCCTCCGCGCCGAGCCGGAGGATCCGACCGCGAGCCCGTCCGCCGACCGCCCGTGGCAGTGGCAATCCTACGCCGCCGCGGCCGGACTGCTTTACCAACGTGTCTTCGACGTAGCCTTCTCCCCGGACGGGACCGTCTGGTTCGCGGCCAGCAACGGACTCTGGCGTTACGACGGCTATCGCTGGACGGTGTTCGGCCCCGAAGATCGGCTGCCGAGCCGCTTTGTTCGTTCGGTGCTCGTCACGCGCAAGGGCGAGCTCTGGGTCGGCACGGACGCGGGCGCCGGTGTCTTCGATCCCGAACGGCGCAGCTTCGACCAACGGGGCACCCGGGAGGCCCTGCCCAACGGCAACGTCCGCCGGATCGTGGAGGACGCGGAGGGGGCGCTCTGGTTTTGCTGCGACCAGTGGCCGGACACTTCGATCGGTCCCGGAGGACTCGCCGTGCTGCGGGAAGGACGATGGAAGGTATTCTCCCAGGACGACGGGCTGCCGATGAACTATGTCATCGGCTACCACCGCGACCGCGCCGGCCGGGAATTTGCCTTCACCCCGCGCGGCTGGGTGCAACGACGCGGCGAGCGCTGGCTGCCGCCGGACGCGGCCGGCGCCGTCGGGCAAAACACCGTGCTAAACCTCGCCGAGACCGGCGAGGGCCGTCTCTTTGCCCAAAGCGAACAGGCCCTGCTTACGCTCAACCCCGACGGCTGGCACCCGTTTCCCCTCAAAACCCTGCTCGTCGGCGAAACCCGCGCCGGAGATGTGCTGGCGCTGACGCGGGACGACCAACGCGGCACCCTCCGGCTCGCCCTCTGGGACGGCGAGGACTTCGTTCCGCTTTCGGCGCCGCTGCCCGGCCCCCGGGTGGCGCGCTTTTATCACCTGCGCGAGGCCCCCGACGGCGCGATCTGGTGCGTGGGCGAAGGAGCGATTTTGCGCTGGACCCGCGACGGCCAGGCGTGGCGGCACTTCGACCACCTGCCGGCGCCGCAGGCGGTCGATGCCGCCGACCGCGTCTGGTTCTCCGGCCAGTCCGGCGTATGGTGGGCGGAAGGAAAAAAGCTGCGCCGCCTCGACGCGCTTGCCGGCTTCATCGGCGCGGATCGCGACGGCCTCGTGGTGGGGCGCGCATCGGACGGCTCGGTCGTCCAGATCCGCGACCCGCTCGCCCCCGTTGCCGAGCCCGTGGATATCGGGTTCGTTCCCGCGCAGGCGGCAAACGATCTTGAGCATCGTCTCTGGGTCTGGGGCCCCGATTCCGTCGGGCACACCCGTTTCGCCCACCGGGATTCCGTCGGGCGCTGGATCACGCGGGGGTCTCCTCGGCTCCAAAACCAGCGCTTCGTCTCCTGCCATCCCGATCCCTCCGGCGGCCTCGATATCGTTTTCCTCGACGCCCGCACCACGGACTACTCGGTCGCCCACGTCGACGAAGACGCGCTCTCCTGGATCGACCTCGGCGCCGCGCCTCCGCCCATCCCCTACCCGCAGTTCTACCGCGCCGGCGCCGTCGAGTTCATCTCCGGCTACGATCGCATCTATCGGCGCGACAGCGGAGCCGGGGGCGACTGGAGCCTCGTGACGGAACTCTCGGCCGGCGCCTTCACCCAGCCTCTCGTCAGTCCGGGCGAGGTCCTCCTGCTCTTCAAGGGCGGCAAGACCGGCGCGCCCGGCTGCGCGAGCTTTCGCGACGGTCGATGGAGGAAAGCGGCCGGTGAATTCGACCACGGAAGCCTCTCGCCCGACCGGCGGCACTTGAGCATCGCCACGCACGGCGGCGTCTATCGCCGGACCGAGCCGGGCGCGCTCGATTTCGACTATCTGCCGCTGCCCGAAGACGTGTTGATCCAGTCGCTTTTCTCAACCACGGACGGCGCGCTTTGGGTGGGCACCTCCGATGGCGTGTTCCACTACCAGCCGCGTTCAAATCCCCCGGAGACCGACATCCATGCGCAGGTCACGGAAGTCGGAGGCGGCTTGCCGGTGCGTTTCGGCGGGTTGGCGCGCCACCAGGTCGCGGTTCCGCCGCAGGCCTGGCGCTACAGCTGGCGCTTCGACGACGAGCCTTGGTCCGACTTTTCCGCCGTCGAGGAATTCATCCTGCCGACCGCCTCGCTCGCGCCGGGCCGCCACCGGCTGGAGTTGCGGGCGCGCTCCGCCGAAGGCGTCGACCCCAGCCCCGCCCGGCTCGACTTCGAAGTCCTTCCCGTGCCTTTGCAGGAGCGTCCGTGGTTTCCCGCCGCGCTGACCGCCGTCGCCCTGCTCATCGTCGGCCTGCTCTGGCTCGGCGTCGCCCGCACCCGCGCCATCCGCCGCAGCAACGCCGCCCTGCGCCGCGAGATCGCGGAGCGCGAGCAGGCCGAGGCCGCCTTGCACGCCATTCGCGACGACCTGGAAAAACGCGTCGCCGAACGCACCGCCGAGCTCTCGTTCACCAACCTTTCCCTGCGGCGCGCGCTAGACGAACAGGCGGCCGCCGAGGTCCAGCGCGCGCGTCTGGAGGAACAACTTCGCGAAGCCCAGAAGATGCAGGCGATCGGCACGCTCGCGGGCGGGATCGCGCACGATTTCAACAACATCCTCACGATCATCATCCCCTGCGCCCAGTTTGCCCACGACGAACCGGACCTCACGCCCGCCACGCGGAAGTATCTGCACCTCGTCCTGCAGGCCGCGAACCGCGCCAAGCTGCTCGTCGAGCAGATCCTCGCCTTCAGCCGGCGCCAGCCCCGCGCCTTCGACCTGGTCGACCTCGCGCCCTTGGTGCGGGAAACCGAGTCGCTCATCGCCTCCACCCTCCCGGCGGGCGTCACACTGAGATCCGTGATCGCGCCCGGCGTGCCACCCGTTCTGGCCGACTCCACCCAGCTTCACCAAGTCCTCATGAACCTCTGCACCAACGCGGAGCACGCGTTGCGCGGGCGCCCGGACGGACGCATCTTCATCGGCCTGGACCTCCTCGCGGCGAACGCCGAAGCGCCCCGTCTCGACTCCTCGCTGCACGGACGCCCCCATGTTCGCCTCACCATCGAGGACAACGGCGTCGGCATGCCCGAGCATGTGCGCCAGCGCATCTTCGAGCCCTTTTTCACGACCAAGGTTCCGGGGCACGGCACGGGCCTCGGCCTCGCCGTCGTGCATGGCATCATTCAGGAACACGGAGGAGTGATTCGCGTCGAGAGCCGCCCCGGGCTCGGCACGCGGATGGAAGTCCTGTTGCCCGCCCAATCGGACCTCGCGCCCGCCGCGAAATCGCCCGCGCTTCCCCACCCCCAGGGACATGGCGAAACCATTCTCCTGGTGGACGACATCCCGGAAGTATTGGAGAGCATCGGCGGCCTGCTCCGCCACGCGGGCTACACGGTCGTCGGCTTTGATCAGGCGGGCGCCGCCCTCGTCGCTTTCCTCGAAAACCCCGGCCGCTTCGACGCCCTGGTCACCGATCTGAGCATGCCCGGGATGGGCGGCCTGGAGTTGTGCCGGGAAGTCCGGCGAGAATCCCCGGACATTCCGGTGCTCGCGATCACCGGCTTCGATGGCACCGTATCCCCCGACGAGTTGGTCGCCGCCGGGGTGGACGCCCTCGTGATCAAGCCGATCGACAACGCGGTGTTTTTCGCGCGGCTGCGGGAACTGCTTCGCGCTCCCGCCGAGCCGGGCGACGCCGATTGATTATTCGCCGCCGCGGCGCACGCGCCGGTTGCCGAAGCGCCTGCTTGCGGCATGGATCAGCCCATCCGCTCCATCCTGCCGTGAAACGTTCCCGCCTTCTCCTCCTCCTTGCCGGCGCCGCCTCCCTCTCGGCGCTGGGCGTCATTCATTTCTCCGCCCGCCGGATCGAGCGCTCCACCGCTCCGACGCTCGTGCCCGAGCTCGCCGCCTTGCCGCACAAGCGCGTCGGACTCGTTCTCGGCTGCGCTCCGCTGCTGAGTTCCGGCCGGCCAAACTGGTATTTCGAGAAACGCATCGATGCCGCCGCCTCCGTCTTCGCGGCCGGCAAGGTCGACTACCTTCTGGTCAGCGGCGACAACCACCGCGTCGGCTACGACGAGCCGACGGCCATGAAAGAAGCCCTGTTGAAACGCGGCGTGCCCGCCGACCGGATCGTCCTCGACCACGCCGGTTTCAGCACCCTCGATTCCGTGGTTCGCGCGCAAAAGGTTTTTGGCCTTTCCGAATTTTGCGTGATCACCCAAGGCGACCACGCGCGACGCGCCCTCTACATCGCCCAGACCAAGGGCATCGCCGCGGTCGCCTACCCGGCCGGGGACGTTTCCGCCCGGCAGGGGCTCCGCACCCGCCTGCGCGAAGCGCTCGCCCGGGTGCGCACCCTGCTCGATCTTCACATGCTCGGACGCAAACCGCGGTTCCTCGGCCCAAAGATCGAGATCGGCCAAGCCGGCTGACGGCCACGCAAACCACAGGGCCCGGCCGAAGCGCGGAGACGGCGGGGCTCGGCGCGAACCGGTCTCAAGTCCTCGGGATCGGCTCGGTTGATCGCCGCTCCCGAAGCTTGGCGCGTGCGGCCGGAATCACTTACCTCGCAAAATGCTCCCCTCCCCGCTCCGGCGCGGCCGCTGTCTCGCTCTGCTTCTCTCCGCCACGCTTTTCGGCGTCTCCGCCCTCCTCGCCAGCGACGGCTCCGCCCCCGCCATAACTCCACCCCCTGGCCTCCTCCTCCCCGCCGCCGTCGCGTCCCGGGACGCGGCCGCCCTCGCACGCGCCGAAGCCGCGCTCGCGCAGCTCAGCCTGGAGGAAAAAATCGCCCTCCTTGCCGGCAACGGCACCATGTCGCTCGCGGCTCAGCCGAAAATCGGTCTCGTCGACGAATTTTGGTTCAGCGACGGCCCGCACACCGTGCGCCCCGAACTCGCCCGGAACAACTTCAACTCCGCCGGCCGCGACGACGATCACGCGACGGTCCTGCCGACCTTGGTCGCCCTCGCCGCCACCTGGGACGAGGACCTCGCGCTTTGCTTCGGCGAGTTGCTCGGCCGCGAAGCCCGCGCCCGGGGCAAGGACCTGCTCCTCGGTCCGGGCATAAATCTCCTCCGCACCCCGCTCAACGGCCGCAACTACGAGTATCTCGGCGAAGACCCGTTCCTCGCCGCCCGCCTCGCCGCCGCCTACGTGCGCGGCGTCCAATCCCAAGATGTCGGCGCGTGCGTGAAACACTTCGCCGGCAACGAGCAGGAACTCGAGCGCGGCAGCGTCGATGTCCAGGTCGGCGAGCGCGCCCTCCGCGAGCTCTATCTCGTTCCCTTCGAGGCCGCCGTCGTCGAGGCCGGCGCCCTGTCGGTGATGAATGGATACAACCGTCTTCGCGGCGAATATTGCAGCCACAGCGCCTACCTGAACCGTCAGGTCCTGAAGACGGACTGGGGCTTTCCCGGCTTTGTCGTCACCGACTGGGGCAGCCTTCACGACACTGTCGCCGGCGCGCTCGGCGGACTCGACGTCGAGATGAACGCGGGCGAGGCCATCAAGTATTTTCGCCAGCCGCTGCTGGACGCCGTTCGCGACGGACGCGTGCCCGCCGCCACCATCGACGACATGGCGCGCCGCGTCCTCTACGTGATGGCCAAGATCGGCAAGCTCGGCGGACACGAACGCGCTCCGGGCGAACGCAACACCCCCGCGCACCAAGCCTTCGCCCGCGAAGTCGCCGAGCAGGCGATCGTGTTGCTCAAAAACGAGCGCGACGTTCTTCCCCTCGATCGCGCCCGGGTCCGCCGCCTGCTCGTCATCGGCGCCAACGCCGACATCCGCCACCACGGCGGCTTCTGGAGCGCCGAGGGCAAATCGCCCTACGAGACCACGCCGCTCGATGCCTTGCGCGCGCTGCTCGGCAAGGACGTCCTTATCGAGCACCTTCCCGGCCCCTTCGCCGACAGCTACGAGCCTTTGCCCGAAGCCGTCATTCAAACCGTCGACCAGCGCGACCTCTCGCGCGGCGCCGCGCAAAAAGGATGGCGCTCCGCCTTTTTCGCGGCCGCCGAACCGGGGAACGGCGAGCCGGCCTCGAATGGTTTTTCAAAGAAACTCGATTTCAAAGGCCAGGACGCGCCGAAGAACCCTGCGCTCAAGCCGGGCGAATACTCCGCGCGCTGGAGCGTCGAGATCTCCGCGCCCGAAGCCGGCGAGTATGTGCTCGCACTCACCCGCGACGGCGCCGCGCGCCTCAAGCTGGATGGTCGCGTCATCCTCGACGCCTGGACATCCGCGGCCGCCGTCACGGGTGAAAAGATGGACACCGCGCGCGTGACGCTCGAGGCCGGCGCCCGCCATCTGATCGAAATCGACCATCGTCCCGCCGCGGACGGAGGACGACTCCTCTTCGGCTGGCGGCTCCCGTCGCGTCGGCCAATCACCCCCGAGCAACTCGCCGCGCGCGCCCGCGAGACCGACGCCGTGCTCTTCTTCACCGGCAATCGCCTCGGCCACGGCCGCGCCCTGGAAGGCGAAGGCGCCGACCGTCCCTCGCTCGCGCTCCCCGAGGGAGACGACGAGGCCGTCGCCGCCGTGCTCTCCGCCCGACCCGACACCGTCGTGATCAACCAAAGCGGCGCGCCCGTCGCCCTGCCGTGGATACACGGGGCCGCGACGCTCGTGCAGTATTGGTTCTCTGGCATGGAGGGCGGACCGGCATTGGCCCGCATCCTATTTGGCGAAGCCAGCCCCTCGGGACGGCTCCCGTTCACGATGCCTCGCCGTCTGGAGGATTCGCCAGCCCACGCGCTCGGCAACTACGGCCCCGTGCGCGTGAACTATGACGAAGGCGTCTTCATCGGCTACCGCTGGCACGACGCCCGTGATATCGAGCCGCTTTTTCCCTTCGGCCACGGCCTCGGCTACACGAGCTTCGAAACCGGCTCGCCCGAAATCGTCGGCGACGAGCCGAAGCTCGGCCGGCCGGTGACCGTCCGCGTGGCTGTCGCCAACACCGGCCGACGCGCGGGCGTCGAAGTCGTGCAGCTCTACGTCGGCGACACGCTGGCCAGCGTGCCGCGCCCGCCGCGCGAGTTGAAAGGCTTTCGCAAAGTCCAGCTCGCCCCAGGCGAAACCCGCGAGGTGGAGTTCGTTCTGCAGCCGCGCGATTTCGCCTTCTGGGACGAAGCCGCCGCCGGCTGGCGCGTCGAACCGGGGGAATTCGTCATCCATGCCGGCGCCTCTTCCCGCGCCTTATCCGCGCCGCTGACGATCACGCTGCGCTAAATCACATGACATCTCGACGCGTCTCTCCCGTGCGACATTTGCCGTGCGGCTTGCTCGTGATTCTTCTGTTTCTCCTCGCCGGCTGCTTCACGCCGGTGCGCAAGAGCCACCTCGCCGACTTGGCCAAGCTACCCCGCTCTCACGGAGTTTATGGCGGGAGCATACTGCCCGGCCCCACATGGCTGTATTTCGGCAGCGATGCTCGCTACCATTATTTTCGATACTTCTACACGCGGGATAACTTCGCGCATATCCGTCGACTAAAGATCCCGCGCGGTGAACTTTCGCTGAGCTTCGAGCAACCCTTCCAGTCTTACGAGACCAAGGGCACTGAAGTCGTGCCGATTGTCGAGTTTGGAACCGTCTGGAGCTTCGTCCGGAACCCCGCCTTGACGCCCAAAGACGAAGAATGGAAGTGGCGCGCCGCGCCGCTCCCGACTTTCGACGAGAGCCTCTGACCGAGGGGCAGACGGGTTCGCGCACCGCCCCGACCATCGCCTCGCAGGCGGATTTCCCCACCGTTATGTGGGGGCGAAGGCGGAAAGACTAAGGCCTCCCGCAGGCGTAGCTTTGGCAACGCGACGGCCGGCCGTGCCCGCTCACGCGGCGCGCCGCGCCTCGCGCTTCCTCTCATCCATCCTAAGTCGCGTCATGAATTCACACTACTTCGTCATCGCCGATCATTCCCGCATCCGAATCTTCACCGAACGCACCCAGGTCGGGCAAACGACGCCCGGCCTGGATGAGGTCTTCGCCATGGACTTCGCCCAAGGCCGCGCAAGCTACACGGACAACGACACCGACATGGCCGGCCGCTTCCAAGGTTCCAAGCAGCAAGGCGCCGCCCCCGGAAGTCCGACCGCGCGCACCGGCATGTCCATTGACGAACGTCTTCCCATGCAACGAGAGGCTCACCGCCGCGCCGTTTCCGAAATCGCCGGCTCGATCGACTCGTTTCTCGAACTTCGTCCCGACTCCTCGTGGGACTTCGCCGCGGGCCCGTCGATGCACAACGCGGTTCTTGAGCGCCTTCCCGTCTCTATTCGATCCCGGCTGCGCAGCTCGTTGGCCAAGGATCTGGTCAAGCAGCCGCTATCCGAACTGCGCGAACGTTTTCTGACTTTGGTGTGACCACTTTGGAGTGCGGCGGCACGACGCCGCTTCAGACGGCGAGCCTCGGCTCGCCGTCCGGCTTCCTTCCGGCCACGCCTGCCCTCCGCCCTCCGGCGACGCGAAATCCTTCCGACCGCGCAAGTCCCGCGCTCCGGTGCATCTCCCCACGCGCATCGGTTCAGGCTCCCCCCATGGGTCCGTCACCTCGCCCCATATCCTCGATTCGCCGGCCTCGCTAACCTCGACACGCCATGACCATGCTTCGTCAGTCGCAGTTGCCCCGGCTCTCCGCGCCCGACGCCTTTCTTTGGGCGACCGGGATCGAGGACACCTTCATCACCGCGCCGTGGCCCAAGACGGGGCGCACCCTCGACGAATACGAACTCACCGGGCACTACGACCGCTGGCACGCCGACCTCGGCCTCATGGGCGAACTCGGTGTGCGCGCCGCCCGCTACGGTATTCCCTGGCACCGCATTCAGCCGACTCGCGACGCGTGGAACTGGGATTTCGTGGACCGCACCGTGGACCGGCTCCTCGAGCTCGGCGTGGAACCGATCATCGACCTCGTCCACTACGGCCTCCCGCCTTGGATCGAAAACGCGTATCTGCATCCGAACTTCGGCGACTTCATGGCGGACTACGCCGGCCGCGTCGCCGAGCGCCTGCGAGGTCGTGTGCATGCCTACACTCCGCTGAACGAGCCCCGCATCACCGCGTGGTATTGCGGCCGGCTGGGCTGGTGGCCCCCGCATCGGCGAGGCTGGCGCGGTTTCGTCGCGGTCATGCTCGGCGCCTGCCGCGGCATCGTGAAAACCGTCCATGCGCTGCGAGCGGTAGACTCCGACGTCCTTATCTCGCACGTCGACGCCACCGATCTCCACCTGACCGATTTCGCCGAATTCGAGGCCGAGACCCGGCATCGTCAGGAAGTGGTGTTTCTCGCGCTCGATCTCATCAGCGGCCGCGTGCGCCCCGGACATCCGCTTTGGGCGTGGACGCTTCGCCAAGGCGCCACCGAGGCCGACCTCGCGTGGTTCCAAGTTCACGCGATCGATCTCCCGCTCATCGGCCTCAATCTCTACCCGATGTTCACCGGCAAGGTCGCCCGGCGCACGCGCTCCGGCGGCCTGCGTTGGACGATGCCCTACTCCTCCGCCGACATCGTGGAGAAACTCGGCGAACTCTACTGGCTGCGCTACGGCTCCCCGATCTTCATCTCCGAAACCGCCTCGGTCGGCAGCGTCGCGCGACGATCCTCGTGGTTGAAGGACTCCGTCTCCGCCGTGCGCACGCTCCGAAGCCGCGGCGTGCCGCTCGTCGGCTACACGTGGTGGCCGCTTTTCGCGCTCGTCACATGGGCCTACCGGCAAGGCGCGCATCCGCCCGCGTTTTATCTGAAGCAGATGGGCCTTTGGGATCTCGACTCCGCGCTTGATCGCATCCCCACGCGTCTGGTCTCCGAGTTCCAAGAGCTGGTCGCCGGCGGCGCCTCCGCGGTCGGCGCGCTCGCCGCCGCCGATCCCGCGCAAGCCGCCCGCGCAAGCGCCGCCTCTATTTCCGCTCCGCCGTCGCCCCCGGCCGCGCCGCCCGCCATGCCTTCCCATGAATACGCGAACACCTGAGCAATCCGACAACACTCTGCGCTTCCCCACCTGGCTCGCCCGCGATGCCGACTCCCGCCCCCCGGGGAAGCGCCATCGCCCCCCGTCAAGCCGGCACCCGCTTTTCGAGAGCTTCTTTTTCGCCGGCTTCGAATGCACGGCCACGACCAATCATCATCGCCATTGGATCGATCAGATCGCCGCGACCGAACACGACCGGCAGGCGGACGGCGACTACCGTCGACTCCGCGAGGCCGGCCTGCTCGCGGCCCGCGAAGGCATCCGCTGGCCGCTCGTGGACCAACGCGGCAAACTCGATTTCAGTTCTGCACGGCCATTCTTGGAGGCCGGCCGCCGCCACCGCATCGAGGTGATCTGGGACCTGTTCCACTACGGTTACCCGGCGGACCTGGATCCCTTCTCCGATGATTTCGTCAAACGCTTCGCCGACTACTGCCACGCCGCCGCGAAACTCATCGGCTCCTATAACGAAGGCCGCGTCTGCTACTTTACGCCCGTCAACGAGCCGTCCTTTTTTTCCTGGGCCGGCGGCACCGTCGGACGCTTCGCGCCGCATCTCCACGACCGCGGAACCGAGCTCAAGATCGCGCTCATCCGCGCCGCGATCGCCGGCATCGACGCCATCCGCGCCGTGTTGCCCGGCGCGCGCATGGTCAACGCCGATCCGCTTTGCCGCGTCGTCCCGCCCTTGGACCATGTCGATCCGCACGCCCACGCGGAAGACTTCAACCAACGCGCCGTTTTCGAATCGTGGGATATGCTCTGCGGCCGCGTGCTGCCCGAACTCGGCGGCAGCCGTCGTCATCTCGATATCATCGGCGTGAACTACTACTGGACCAACCAGTGGGAAATCGGTCGCGAGGAGCAGCCGCTGCACCTGGACGATCCCCGCCGCTGGTCGCTTTCCCGCCTTCTCCGCCAAGTCTGGCGGCGCTACGGAGGCGAGATCGTGGTCACCGAGACTTCCCACGTCGGCGACATGCGCCCCATCTGGCTCCGCACCGTCGCGGACGAGTGCGAAAAACTCCTCGACGAGGGCATGCCCCTGCGGGGTGTCTGCCTCTATCCCATTCTCGGCATGCCCGAGTGGCATGATCCCTCCGTTTGGACCCAGATGGGACTCTGGGAGCTCGCTCCTCGGCCCGGCGGGCTGATGCGCATTCCCTGCGCCCCGATGTTCGACGCCCTGCGCAAAGCACAACGCATTGATCGCCGATTCGCCGAGTTCCGGCACCCAAACCACGGAGCGAGCCACGCATTCGTCGAGCCGACGGGTGAATCGATCTCCGACGATCCCTGACCTCCACCCGCGCGTATCGCGCCGCCTCGCTCCGATGACCTACCAAAACCCAGCCTGGCCCGGCTACTTCGCCGACCCTTTCGTGCTCTGCCACGGAGGCGACTACTACGCGTATGGAACCGGAGAAGGGCTTGAACGCGACGGCTCCGGGGCCGCGCGGGCGTTTCGCATCCTGCGCTCCCGCGATCTCCTCTCGTGGGAACTCGCCGGAGCCGCCCTGCACGTTCCCGCCGACAAAGCCGATCACGCCTTCTGGGCGCCGGAGGTGGCCGAGCACGAAGGGAGATTCTACTGCTACTACTCGAGCGCGCCCGCGGGCCGCGACGAGCTGCACCGCCTTCGCGTCGCGGTCGCGGACAACCCGCTCGGCCCCTTCCATGACCAGTGCCTGGTGCTGCCGGAGAGCGAGGGGTTTTGCATCGACGCCCATCCCTTCCGCGACCTGCGCGACGGAGCTTGGTATCTTTTTTTCGCGCGCGACTACTTCGAGGAGCGCGTCGGCACCGGACTCTCCGTCGTCCGGCTGACGCCCGATCTCCTGCGCGCCGCCGACGCGCCGCGCTTTGTCCTGCGCGCCAACTCAGACTGGCAGGTCTACGAGCGAAACCGCCACCTCTACGGCAAACGATGGGCCGCATGGCACACCGTCGAAGGTCCCTGCGTCGTCGAACACGGCGGGCGTTACTACTGTTTTTATTCCGGCGGCAACTGGCAGACGCGGGACTACGGCGTGAGCTACGCCGTCGCCGATCACCCGCTCGGTCCCTGGCATCACGCTCCGGAGAGCGAGCCGGTCGTGCTCCGGGAGAGAAGCGGCGAGGCGCTCGGCCCAGGCCACAATTCCTATATCGTGGCGCCCGACGGTCAGGCGGAGTTTCTCGTCTACCACGCCTGGGACCCCGAACGCCGCGCGCGCCGCATGTGCATCGATCGACTGGTTTGGACCGAACGCGGACCGCGTTGCCTCGGCCCCACCACCACGGCCCAGGAAGTCGACTCGCCGCTACACGCGATACCGACCATATAGAAAAAAGCCCGGGAGCATCGCTGCCCGGGCCCGACAATCTATAGCAACGGAGACGTCTCTCGCCACCACTCAGTTCAGCTCGTGGGTGCGCGCATCGAAGAGCACGGAGCCATCCGTGAAGTAAAAGGTGCCGACCCGATTTCAAGAAACAGACCGCTCCGGCGATCAGTCTCGGGAGCCGACCGGGACGCAGCGCCACGACGCCCACCGTGCGCCATTCGGCGCCATCCGCCCCAAAGCGATATCTTTACCGCCTGAATGCGTGGGCTTTATCGAATAATTGACGAAACCGCACACACCTCCGAAGCACACTGAACGCGCGCGACATCATGCGACGCCTGGTGCCTAAATCGCGCTCACGAGGGCAACGTGAAATAGAACGTGGCGCCACCGTTCACCAGGCCCTCCGCGCGAACTTCCCCCCCGTGCTTCACCACCACGCGACGGACCGTCGCCAGGCCGATGCCGGAGCCGCTGAACTCCCCTTGCGCATGAAGGCGTTGGAAGGGGTTGAACAGGCGCCCCGCATGTTTTGCGTCAAAGCCCGCGCCGTTGTCGCGGACGAAATACTCCCGGCCCCCGGGACCATCCGCATAGCCAAACTCCACCCGGGGCGAGGTCGTCCGCGCCGTGAACTTCCAAGCGTTTCCAAAGAGATTCTCCAGCGCGACTCGCAACAAGCCCGGATCGCCGCACACACGCGCGCCCGATTGCACGACCACCTGCACGCGACGCCGGGGATTCTCCGCGGCGACCCGCGCCGCGACGTCCGCCGCGAGGGCGGACAAATCTATCTCGATCTTCTCCACCTGGCCCGCAGGAAGCCGCGCCAGCTTGAGAATGTCCTGGATCAGCGTGCCCATGCGGTTGCCCGCCTCCTTGATATGGGACAGGTGATCTAGCGCCTCCTGAGGCAGCTTGTCGCCGAAATCCTCCCGCAGCATGCCGGCGAAGCCGAGCATCGCCCGCAGCGGCGACTGCAAATCATGGGAAACCGAATACGCGAACGACTCCAACTCCCGGTTCGCCAGCTCCAGCTCCCGGGTGCGACTTTCGACCCGGCGCTCCAGTTCGGCGTAAAGCTCGACGTTCTCCATCGCCACGCTCGTGCTGTCCGCCAACGCCTGCAATATCGCCAATTCCTCCTCCGTCGCGCGTCGCGGTCGGGCCCAATAGTTGCCGATGGCGGCGATCGGCGCCTCCCGCCGGATCGGAACCATCGCCAGACTCCGCACAAAAGTCGGCCTGTAAGCCTCCACGGGAATGCGCGGGTCCTCGAAAATGTTTTCGATCACCACCGGTTCCTTGTGGAGCATGACCCAGCCGCTGATGCACGCGCTCATCGGAAAGCGTTTTCCCTTCCACAGCGGTTCGATCGCGTCCTCGTCTGCGTAGTAACATTGGTCGCCGTCGCGCAGCACGAAAGTCGCTCCATCGGCGCCGGTCAGCTGGCGGGCCTCTCTTCGCACGATCTCCATGATCGTTTTCAAATCTCTGGCCAGGGACAGTTCCTGGATTGCGGAAACCAAACGCTCCGAAGAGCTGAACGAGGTATTGGGCGGGGACAGCATGGGACGGCCTATGGCCTTCATTAAACCTCGAATCCCCGAGAAAACAAATAGGAGGGAACTCCCATATCGAAGCCGCTTCACGCTTCCGAGGATGCAAACCGCAATAGCGGCCTCGCCTGCCCCGGGAAATTCGCGCGTCGCCTCGGCCGACTCCGCTCCCCAGTTTGAGGAGTTCGCCATGGACGAGCTTGACGCCACGCACAATCTAAACGGCTTCGCCGCTCCGGCCTCCGACCCTTGGACCGGCCTGCGGCGCTTCACCTCCGCGAGAATCGCCCTCGGCCGCGTTGGGGGCAGCCAACGCACTGCGAGCGTCCTCGATTTTCGCCTAGCCCACGCCCGCGCCCGCGACGCCGTGCTCGCCCCGTTCAACCCCGGAGACATCCGCGCCCCGCTCGAAGCCGCCGGCCTGGCCTCAGACACGCTCGCCACCGCCGTCACCGACCGGCGCGTCTACCTGCTCCGCCCGGATCTGGGCCGGACGCTGGACGCACCCTCGCGCGAAAGACTCGCCGTTCACCCCGCCGCGCCCGGCTTCGTCGCCCCGGATCTGGTAATCATCGTTTCCGACGGCCTCGCCGCCCACGCCGCCGTGCGACACGCCGCGGCGGTCGTCATTCCGCTCGTTGCAGAACTTTCCGGCGCCGGCTGGCGCATCGCCCCCGTCTTCGTCGTCCGGCACGGACGGGTAAAACTCCAGGACGATATCGGCGCCATCCTCGGCGCGCGCTTCGCCCTCATGCTCCTCGGCGAACGCCCGGGCCTTGGCGCGCCCGACAGCCTCGGCGCCTACTTCACCGCCCGCCCCGCGGCCGAGCGAACCGACGCCGATCGCAACTGCGTTTCCAATATTCGCCCTGACGGGCTTCCCCCGGCCCAAGCCGCCGCCAAGCTCGCGTGGCTCCTTCGCGAATCCGCCC
>CAMLQS010000099.1 GCA_946482165.1 uncultured Verrucomicrobiota bacterium
GGGCGTATCCGCCCGGCCTTGCGCCGAGCTCGGCTTTGTCCGGTGCCCGCGCTGCTGGCGCTGGGTGCCGGCGCTTCAAAGCGCGGGAGACCACGAGGTCTGCCCCCGTTGCGCCGAGGCGATCACCGCGTAAACCCCACGCGATCCTCCCGGCGCCATTCGCTTTCTTTCACTCAACTACCCCCAAAACCATGGCACACAAACCCGCCCGCAAGCCCGCCCCGGCCGCCAAAAAGAAACTCTCGAAGCCGTCCAAATCTTCCAAGCCTTCCAAAACCGTCGCGAAAAAATCCGCGCCAAAATCGATGTCCAAATCAAAACCCACGCCCGATAAGAAACCCGCCGCCAAGCACGCCCCCGCCCCCGCGCCCGCCAAGGGCGGCAAGGCCGCGCCCGCCGCTCCCGCGGGCAAACCCGCTCCCGCCCCCGTCAAATTGCCCGCCAAGGGATCCGACGCTCGCCCTGCCGCATCCGCCGGCAAGGCCTTGAAAGGCAAGGACGCCGTTCGCGCCAAGATTCTGGCCCAGCGCGCGAAACCGGCCAAACCCTCCGCGTTCACCCTCGACGAGGTCCTCGCGATCGCAAAGACGACCGCCGAAAAGGCCCCGGCTGCCGAGCCCGTCGCCCACACTCCCGTCATCGCGACCAAATCCGGCAAGGTCGCCCCGCTCCCCCCCGGCGCGCTCAAGCCCGTCGCCCCATCCAAGGTAAAGGCCGCCTCGCTCGCGGACATCCTTGGCTTCAACCCGCGCTCCAAGGCTTCCCACGCCGAAAACGAAGAGGACGCCGTTCCCGAGAAATACAAACGCTACTACAAGCTTCTCATCGAGCTTCGCAACCACGTCACCGGCCAGGTCGACCAGCATAGCGAGGAGACGCTCAAGCGCTCCGCCAAGGAGGACAGCGGCGATCTCTCCAGCTACGGCACGGACGGCGGCACCGACTCCTTCGACCGCGACTTCGCCCTCAGCCTCGTCGCCAACGAACAGGAGGCTCTCGCCGAGATCGAGGCCGCCATCCAGCGCATCAAGGCCGGCACCTACGGCGTCTGCGAAGTCACCGAAAAGCCCATCCCCAAGGAGCGCCTGCTTGCCGTGCCCTTCACGCGCTACACCGCCGAAGCCATGAAAGAGGTCGAAAAAACCCGCTATCGTGTCCGCGGCCAGACCGGCATCTTCGGCGAGGGCGAAGAAGGCGGCGCGAAAATCGAAGACGGCGGCGACGAATAATTTCTTTACCGACCAAGTTTGGACCGGCGAGGCGGAGCGGACTTTCCAGTCCCCCGCCTCCTTCGTTTATCCGCGTCCGCATTTCCTCCCATAAGCGCCATGCGCTTGCGCTTCCCTGACGCCCCATTCTCCGTTTAGCTTCGCATCTCGCCCACGTGGACCTCCGCCTGCCCGAAACCCCTCCCTCCCCCGCCCACGCCGGCGACGGTCCCTTGCAAGCCGCGGCCACCGCTCGTCTCACTTGGACGGATCGCGTGCTTGCCTACCGAACCCTTTGGGTGCTCGCGCTGCTCATTTTTACCGTCGACCAACTCAGCAAGACTTGGGTCGCGGCAAATCTGGACTTCCCCACCTACTTGCCGCACGAGGGCGCCATCACGGTCGTCGACGGCTTTTTCTACCTCGTCCACGTCGGCAACACCGGCGCCGCTTGGAGCATGTTCCGCGATCAAAGCACCATTCTCGCCGTCTTTGCCGGGCTCACTCTGCTCGGCATCTACTTTTGGCGCCACCACCTCGGGCTCCAAGATCGCCGCGTGCAAACCTCGTTTGGCCTCCTCTGCGGCGGCATCGTCGGCAACTTTCTCGACCGCATCCTTCACGGACACGTGATCGATTTTTTCGATTTCCACTTCGGAGATTACATTTACCCGACCTTTAACGTGGCCGACATCGGCATTTGCGTCGGCGTGCTGCTCTACCTCTGGCACTCCTTTCGCGAGCCCTCCGACACGTGACAGGCCGCTGCGCGAAGGCGCCGGATGCCTTCGTCTCCGCATTATGAATACGCTTCATCTGCGCGAATTGTTCCAGCGGCCGGGCAAAAATTGCCGAAACCGCGTGAATCCATTACAAACCTGCGCCGTCTCCTGGTAGGGCGGGACCGGCGGGGCTTTGTCCTCGCTAGCCCCCGTCGACCGTCTGGGCCACGGCTTCGCACAAGCCGGCGAAGGTTTCCTCCGCGAGTGAAAGTTTTCGTCCGCGCAAATGCGCGACTCCCCACACGCGCTTCAACTTGCCCCCCGGCATGGGCAGGGAGACCAGCGAGCCTTCCGCGAGCTCCCGACGTGCCACCCAAGGCGCGAGCACGCCGGCGCCCACGCCGACCTTTGCCAGCTCCTTGATCGCCTCCATCGAGCCCAGCTCCATCGTGTCGCCGAGCTCCAACCCCGCGGAGCGCAGGTGCTGCGTCAACAAGGCGTCCGTGTAACTACCCTTGTTGTAGATGATCAACGTCTCCTTCGCGAGGCCCTCGCCCGGCACGCGGCCCGCCCGGGCCCAGGCGTGCATCGGCGAAACCAATACGCGCAGCTCGTCGGAAAAAAGGCGGCGAAACGCCAGTCCCTCCTCCTTCGCCGGCTCCAGCATCAGCGCGAGGTCGACCTGGTTCGAACTCAGTAGTTCCACCATCCGCGGGCCGTCGCCCGGCTCCATCCGCAACGCGCAATCCGGAAAGCTCTGCCTAAACTCCCGCAGCACCGTCGGCAAAAGATGCTGGCATGTCGTCACGCTGGCACCCACGCGAAGGCGGCCGCGCCCCCAGGTCCCCGCTTCCTCCAACGCGGTGCGGGTATCGTGCATCTCGCGCAATATCCGCTCCGCCGACGGCCTCAACAACTCGCCCGCCGCCGTGAGAAACACGCGTTTCCCCACGCGGTCGAACAGAGGCACCCCCACATCCTGCTCCAACGCCTTGATCGTGTGGCTGATCGCGGACTGCGTCAGGTGAAGGTCCTTGGCGGTCTGGGTAAAGCTCCCGCACCTCGCCAGGGTGGCGAAGGCGAGCAACTGGCGGCTGTCTAGAGTGGAGGTCATCGGGTGTCGTCGTCGCTCGCGATGATGAAGAGCCGTCATCGTCCGCGCCGGAATCGTGAACAGCATTTTTCAGACCAGTTCGGCTGGCATGGCTTCCGCTGAGGCGTCGGGCATTCCATGATCCTCTCGCCCACGCCTTCCCGCGCCTTCGCTTCGCCAACCGTAGCGCCCTCCGGTTCCCGCATTCGCATCGGTTTCATTCCGCTCACCGACGCCGCGCCCATCGTCGTCGCCCAGACGCACGGCTACTTCAAAAAGCGCGGCCTCGACGTCGAGCTCAGCCGCGAGGTCGGCTGGGCCACCGTTCGCGACAAAATCGTCTATCGCGAGCTCGATGCCGCCCATTGCGTCGCGCCCATGCTCGTCGCGACCACGCTGGGCCTCGGCTGCATCGCCACGCCCTGCCTCTCCGCCTACGTCCTAAACGCCCACGGCAACGCGCTCACCCTCTCCACCTCGCTCTGGAAGCGCGGCGTGCGCGACGCCTTCACCCTGCGCGATGAAATCCAGCGCACCCGCCACGAGCGCCTGCTCGTCCTCGGCGTCGTCTTCGGCTGCTCCGCCCAGCACATCATCCTCCGCGACTGGCTGCGCGGCGCGCAGATCGATCCCGACAAGGACGTGCGCATCGTCGTCGTCCCGCCCCCGCAGCTCCACCGCAACCTCGCCGCCGGCACCATCGACGGCTACTGCGTTGGAGACCCGTGGAACACCCTCGCCGTGCGCGAGAAAACCGGCTGGATCGTCGCCACCTCCGCCGAGCTCGCGCCGGGGCACCCCGAAAAGGCGTTCATGGTGCGCGAGGACTTCGCCGCCGCCCGCCCCGACGAGCACCTCGCCCTCGTCTCCGCCCTGCACGAGGCCGCCCTCCTCTGCGACGACATGGATTTCCGTCCGGAACTCGCGCGCCTGCTCTCCCGGCCCGAGTTCGTCAACGTCCCGCCCCGCCTGCTTTCGCCCGCGCTCTGCGGACCGCTCGAACTCGGGGGCGGTCGCGATCCTGTATCCGCGGACAACTACATACGGTTCGCTCGCGACGACGCCAACTGTCCCTCGCCTTTGCGCGCCCAGTGGATGATCGACGGTCTCCTGCGCCACGGAATCGTCGCCCGCAACACCCCAATCCCCGCCGATTTCGCCCGGCGGGTGTTTCGCTCCGACCTCTTCGCCCAGGCCCGCGCGCGCCACGCCGCGCCCGCCCTCGACCTCGCCTAGAAAACGCCGCCTCGCCCTCTTTCGCCGTCGCCGTGAACACGCCCGCCGCCCGCCGCCCCGGAATTTCGTTCATCGTTTCGATCAATTCTTTGAACGCCGTTTCTCGAAGTTTCGCCGGAAGCTGGCACGGCCACCGCTAAAGCACCGGCGTTCGCGGCACTCATTCAGCCCGCCTCGCCCAACCCATCTCGCAACTCCTCGCCACGCCACCGATGAAACCTACCAAGCCCATCCCCGTCCCCGCCATCGAATCGTCCCGCGGCCTCGACCGCCGATCCTTTCTCTCTCGCGCCGCCACCGGCCTCGGCGCCGCCGCGCTTCTTGGCGCCGGCCTTTCCGGCCGCGCCTGGGCCCAGGGCGCCCCCGCGGTTGTCGGCGCCGCCGCCGCCCCCGAGCAGCCCAACGTCAACTTCGGCTTCATCGCGCTCACCGACTGCTCCCCCATCGTCATCGCCCACGAAAAGGGCTTCTTCAAAAAATACGGCATCAACGCCACCATCAAGAAGGGCGCCAACTGGGCCGCGATCCGCGACATGCTCAGCTCGGGAGACATCCACTCCACCCACATGCTCATCGGCATGCCCTTCGCCTCCACGATGGGCCTCATGGGCTCGCCCAAGAAGCCGATGATCATCCCCTGGATGCTCAACCGCAACGGCCAGGCCATCTCGCTCAAGGCGAGCCTCAAGGGCAAGGTCGGCGCCGACCCGAAGGCCCTGAAGCCCTTCGTCGAGTCCGCCAAGAAACTCGGCGAACCGATGACCTTCGCCATGACCTTCCCGCCCGGCACCCACGCCATGTGGATCCGCTACTACCTCGCCGCCGGCGGCATCCATCCAGACAAGGACACCAACCTCATCACCATCCCGCCCGCCCAGATGGTGGCCAACATGAAGATCGGCAAGATGGACGGCTTCTGCGTCGGCGAGCCCTGGGGCACCAAGGCCATCGCCGACGGCATCGGCTTCACCTCCGTCACCACCCAGGACATTTGGAAGGACCACCCCGAGAAGGTCCTCGCCTTCACCGAGGACTTCGCCGCCAAGAACCCCAAGACCGTCAAGGCCGTCCTCAAGGCGATCCACGAGGCCTCCGTCTGGCTGGACGAGATGGCCAATCGCTCCGAGCAGTGCGACATCGTATCCAAGAGCAACTACATCGGCTGCCCGAAGGAAAACATCCTCCCCCGCCTCCTCGGCGACCTCGACTACGGCGACGGCCGCAAGGTGAAGGACGAGGCGCCCATGCACTTCTCCATCCGCAACTGCAATTTTCCCCAGCCTAAGTTCGGCCACTGGTGGCTCACCCAATTCCGCCGCTGGGGCATGGTCTCCGGCGCGCCGGACTACCAGGGCATCGTCAAGAAGGTGATGCGCGCCGACATATACACGGAGGCCATGGCCGAGCTCGGCGTCGTTGATCGCCTCCAGGACGACTCGCCCTTCACGCTCTTCGACGGCTCCACCTTCGATCCAAAGGGAGACTTCGAGGCCTACGCCAAGTCCTTCGCCGTCCACTCGCTCAAAGGCTGATCGCTTCCCGTGTAGCCACGGCCGTCCCCGGCCGTGTTCCCCTTGCGACGGGCTCCCGAGCCCGTCGCGGCCATCCGCTCCCCGCCCCCCCGCTCCTCGCTCCCTGCTCCCATGAACGCCACCGTCCGTAATTTCATCATCAGCGTCGTCAGTCTCGTCGCCGGTCTCGCGCTCTGCCTCGGCTTCTGGTCGTTGCTGAGCACCACCGTCGCGAAGGAATTGCCCACGCCCTCCGCCACCTGGGAGGCCTCCAAGCTTTATATCCTCGAGCCCCTCGCCAAGCGCGGCGAGCAGGACCAGGGCATTCTCCGCCTCGTCGGCTACTCCCTCGGCCTCGTCGCCAAAGGCTACGCCATCGCCCTCATCGTCGGCACGCCGATCGGATTTTTTCTCGGTCTCTCGAAAGGTTTCGCCCGCGTTTTCGATCCCATCGTCCAAGTCCTGCGACCGGTCTCCCCGCTCGCCTGGCTCCCCCTCGGCATGGTGCTCTTCCTTAGCACCGGCTCGCAGGCCCTCGAAAACGGCGCGCTCTTCACCATCGCGATCTGCGCCATGTGGCCGACCGTGCTCAACACCGCCGTCGGCGTCCGCGCCATCCCGCAGGATTATCTCAACGTCGGCCGCGTGTTGAAACTCTCCCGCACCAAGATGCTCTTCAAGATCATGGTGCCGGCCACGCTGCCCTACATGTTCACCGGCTTCCGCCTCTCCCTCGGCATCGCCTGGCTCGTCATCGTCGCCGCGGAAATGCTCACCGGCCGCACCGGCGTCGGCTCCTTCCTCTGGAACGAGTATAACAACGCCAACTACGGAAACATCATCTTCTCGATCCTCACCATCGGCGTCATCGGCTTCGTCCTCGACCGCCTCATGAGCGTCGCCGAAGGCCGCTTCAAGACGGCCTAAACGACACCGATGTCTGATGGACGATGTGTGATGTGCGATGACATGAAAACGAACCTAATCGGATCGACGCCTTCTCGCGGAAGTGAGCATCGTCGAGAAGATACGAACCAATTCGTCGGCTTCGTTCCGCAAAAGCAGAAGCCTCTTCGCGCTCAAGTAACCTCCGCGCTCGATGTATTCCAACCAGAACGAGGACTCGTCGGCCTCTTCCAGGACGATGGCCACCTTGTTGGCGAAGTCCGGACGCGATTTTCCCCGCTGCGACGCGCGGTAATTCGCTGCCACCGAAGCCGACGCCCGAACGACCTGCTTCCCCGCGTTCAGCGCCGCCGGCCTCGTAGGCAAGGCCTCGGCCATCTCCGCACACCTCAACGCGAATACCATCGTCCGCTCGCACATCTCACCGGGAGTCATGCCTGAGCCCATCACACATCGTCCATCTCACATCAAACATTCTCCCATGTCCTTTCTCGAACTCAAAAACGTCTCCAAATCCTTCGGCGGCGCACCCGTGCTCAAGGGCCTCAATCTCTCCATCATGGAGGGCGAGTTCGTCGCCGTCGTGGGCTACTCGGGGCAAGGCAAGACCACGCTCATGTCCATGATCGCCGGCCTCGTGAAGCCGGACTCCGGCGAGATCCTGCTCGAGGGAAAACCCGTGACCGGTCCCGGCCCCGACCGCGGTCTCGTCTTCCAAAACTACTCCCTCCTCCCATGGCTCACCGTGCAGGAAAACATCGCCTTGGCCGTGGAGTCCGTCTTCCCGAACCACACACCCGCCGAGCGTGCCTCCCATGTCGATAAATACATCTCCATGGTGAAGCTCTCGCACGCCAAAGACCGCCTCCCGCGCCAGCTCTCCGGCGGCATGCGGCAGCGTGTCTCCGTCGCACGGACCCTCGCGATTCAGCCGCGCATCCTCCTCCTCGACGAGCCGCTCTCGGCGCTTGACGCCCTCACGCGCGCCAACCTTCAGGACGAGATCACGCAGATCCGCCGCTCCGACAACACGACAATCCTGCTCATCACCAATTCCGTCGACGAGGCCCTCCTGCTCGCCGATCGCGTCATCCCCCTCACCCTCGGCCCTGGCGCCGCCCTCGACGCCCCCGTTACGGTCGACATCCCCCGCCCGCGAGATCGCACCGCCCTCAATCACGATCCCGAATTCAAGCGCCTCCGCGTCCAAATCACCGAGAAGCTCCTCGGTTACGGCGCCAAGGCCCGCCAGACGCAGACTCGCAAGCTGGTCCTGCCCGACATCCTGCCCGAGGACCTCGAGCAGCCCCGCGTCAACCGCCCCCCGCGCCGCCCCTCCGAGGAAAAGCGCGAGACCATCGTATCCACTTAATCACCACGCGCGCCCCCGTCGCCGCCGGCGGGCCGGTCATTGATCATCAATCATAAATCATAAATTTCCGCCGTGTCGTCCTTCCTAGAACTTTCCCGCCTCCACAAAACCTTCCCCACGCCGAAGGGCCCGCTCACCGTGGTGAAGGACTTCAACCTTCAGGTGCGCAAGGGCGAGTTCATCGCCCTGATCGGCCACTCGGGTTGCGGCAAATCCACCGTCCTCTCCATGATCGCCGGGCTCGCCGACGTCTCCGAGGGCGGCATCATCCTCGCCGGTCGCGAGGTCACGAACTCCGGTCCCGACCGCGGCGTCGTTTTCCAGGCCCCCTGCCTCCTCCCATGGTATACCGCCTTTGAGAACGTCATGCTCGGCGTCGACCAAGTCTACTACACCGCGAGCAAAACCGAGCGCCGCCAGATCGCCGAGTATTACCTCTCCGTCGTCGGCCTCGCCGAGGCCATGCACAAGCGCCCCGGCGAACTTTCCCAAGGCATGCGCCAGCGCTGCGGCATCGCGCGCGCCTTCGCCCTTTCGCCCAAGATGCTCCTCCTCGACGAGCCCTTCGGCATGCTCGACAACCTCACCAAGATGGAGCTCCAGGACGTGCTTCTGGACCTGTGGCAGCGCGACCAGAAGACCGCCCTCATCGTCACCCACGACGTCGACGAGGCGCTCTACCTCGCCGACCGCGTCGTCATGATGACCGACGGCCCCGAGGCCACCGTGGGAGATATTTTCGAGGTCAACTTCCCCCGCCCGCGCAATCGCCGCCAACTCCTCGAAGACCCGAACTACTACAAGGCGCGCGAATACCTCATCCACTTCCTCAACGAGCGCAGCCACCACCGCCCCGCGCCCTCCGCGGACCTTACTCCGCCTCCCGCCGCCAAACCGCCTTCCTCCGGCCTCCGCCGTTTCATGAACGCGTTCGCGGCCGCCTGACCCGGCCGCTCGTCTGAACCAGTCCCTTTTGCCCGGCCTCCGGCCGCGCCCCGGCCACTGCCTTGCCCACTCCCTTTCCGCTTCGTTCCGCATCAACAACCTGATCGTCATGACCAACCGACTCCACCGCCGAAACGCCTCCCTCGTCGCGGGCCTCGCCGCCCTCTGCGCCGCCCTCCCGGCCGTCGCCCAATACGTTCCCACGCCTCCGCGTCCCTACCCGGGCTTTGCCAACGATTATCTTCGTGCCAAGGACCCCTACGCCAACCAGTGGAACGTCGGCGTGAACATCCGCGGCCGCTACGAGGGCAAGGACGACTCCGGTTCGACCGCCGCCGGACAGAACTTCGATTTCTCGTCCCGTCCGTCCTCCGGCGGCGTCAACCGCGACAACAACTCCCAATACTACCTCACCCGCGTCATGCCCCGCGTCGGCTACACCGGAACCTGGTTCGAGGCCTTCGTCGAGGGCCGCTCCAGCTCCTCCTACGACGACGAGCGCGAGAACAACCCGCCCGCGCTCGCCGGCCTCACCCCGCCCGCTTCCGTGGCCGCCCGACGCGACGTCGGCCTCACCGAGAGCGACTCGGACATGAACCTTCACCAGGCCTATCTCTTCGTCGGCAACCACAAGGAGTTCCCCCTTTCCGCCAAGCTCGGCCGCCAGGAACTCGCCTACGGCGATCAGCGCCAGCTCGGCCACTTCCGATGGAACAACAACGCCCGCGTCTTCGACGCCGCAAAGCTCCGCGCCCAGACCCAGTGGTTCGGCGTCGACGCCTTCGCCGGCTCCGTCGTCCAGAACGACAACCACAACTTCAACAAGTCCCACCCCGACACCGATCTCTTCACCGGGCTCTATTTCAACTTCCCCTCCATCGCGTCCTTCACCGACAAGAACATCGTCGAGGCCTACTACTTCAACCGCGACGTCGACCGCGACTCCTCCCGCGAAGACTGGCGCGGCGTCCCCGTCCCCTTCCGCAACCCCGTCGTCCAGGACCTCGACGTCTACGGGCTTCGCTTCAAGTCCAAGCCCGGCGCGTATGGCCCGTGGGACTACACCGCCGAGGTGATCTACCAGGGCGGCTCCATCAATAACCAGAACCCCATCGGCGGAGCGGTGGGCCCCATCGCCGGTCCCGCCGTTATCCGCGCCGCCCGCGAACGCGACCAGGACGCCTACGCCGCCATCGCCCAGCTCGGCTACACTTGGACCGAGAGCAGCCTCCAGCCCCGCCTTAGCTTCACCTACAGCTATGCTTCCGGCGACAAGGACCGCCTCGATGGCGAGAGCAACACGTTCCAGAATCTCTTCGCCACGACGCACCTCCACTACGGCTACATGGACCTGAGCAGCCTGCAGAACCTGCAGGACTTCCGCACCGCGTTCACCTTCAAGCCCACCTCCACCGTCACCGTCGCCCTCGAACACCATTACCAGCTCCTCGCGACCAACGAGGACTACTGGTATAACGTCGGCGGCGTGGCCCGAAACGGCGGCGCGTATGCCGCGCTTCCCGGCAGCGCCCTGGCCTCCTCCAGCCGCGAACTCGGCAACGAGGTCGATCTCGTGGTCGGCTGGTATCCCAAGCTCTGGCTGCATCTCGAACTCGGCGTGAGCCACTACTTCGCCGGCGACTACATCAAGGAAACGCTCAGCAAGCCCGCCATCGACGGCGGCGCCAAGGACTCCAGCTACGTCTACTTCCAGACCACGCTCAACTTCTGACCCGCGCCTCTTTCACGCCAGTTGTTTTCGGTTGCGCAAAGCCCCGCCTTTCCCGGCGGGGCTTTTTTTGGCCGACCCTCGCGCCCCCTTTCTTCCGCCTATGAAAAAATCCGACCTCACCGAACTGATCCTCGACGCCAAACGGACAAAAAAGACCACCTGGGCCGCCATCGCCCAGGCCGCCGGTCTCTCCGAAGTCTACACGACCTCCGCCTGTCTGGGCGAAAACGCGCTCCCGTCCGACGCCGCGCAAAAAGTCGCCGCCTTCCTCGACCTCGGCCCCGAGATAGCCGAGGCCCTCGCCGAATACGCCAACAAAGGCGAAGCCGCGCCCACCGTCCCGAAAGAGCCGCTTCAATACCGTTTCCAGGAAATCCTCTACGTTTACGGCCCGACCTTGAAGGCGCTCATCGAGGAAAAATTCGGCCCCGGCATCATGAGCGCCATCGACTTCACCATGGAGATCGACCGCGTGCCCGACCCCAAAGGCGACCGGGTGAAAATCGTCATGAACGGCAAGTTCCTCGGCTATAAAACGTGGTGACCATGAATCCCGCTCATCCTTTCTAGCTGTGCATCCGCGGGTTCTTCCCCTGTAACGTGAACGTGTTCCGCGACTCGGAACGAGCGGCCGCCGCCAAACGTATTCGAGCCGCGGACACGTCCACCTCTCCCACAACCCGCGTTCGCACGTTCCATGTTCCTCCCCGATATTCCGGCCGCCAAACTCCTCGCCGCACTCGGCGCCCTTTCCTCCGCCGCAACCGCCCAGCCCGTCGCCGCCACGCCCTCGGCGACCCCGGCCCCGACCTCCGCCGCTTCGCTCAAGGAAGCGTTCACCGAGGGAAAACTCTCCGCCAACGCGCGCGTGCGCTACGAGTTCGTCGAGCAGGACACGCTTCAAAACGCCGACTCCCTCACCGCCCGGCTCCGCCTCGGCTACACCACTCGCGAATACCAAGGCTTCCAGGCCATGCTCGAAGGCGAGGCCGTCAGCCAGCTCGCCGGCGACGCCTACGACGGCACGGGGTTCAACACCACGCCCCCTTCCGCCACCATCGCCGACCCGGAACACTACGAGATCAACCAAGCCTGGCTCGCCTACCGCCACGACACGCTTCGCGCCACCCTCGGCCGCCAGCGCATCGTCCTCGATAACGCCCGCTTCGTCGGCGACGTCGGCTGGCGCCAGAATCAGCAGACTTTCGACGCCTTTCTGCTTCAGGACAAATCCTTCAAGCACACCACGCTCACCTACGCCTACCTCGACCGCATCAATCGCGTCTTCGACGATTCCACGCCGCAATACGACTGGGCGTCCGATTCCCACCTGATCCACGCCAGCTTCGCCGGCCTTCCTTTCGGCACTCTCGCCGTCTACGGCTACCTCCTCGATTTCAACGAGACCGACCAGGGCGCCTTCAACAACTCCACCCAGACCTACGGCGCCAGCTTCGCGGGTTCCCGCCCCGTCGCCGACGGATGGAAGGCGCTCTATCGCCTCGAATACGCCACCCAGTCCGACTACGGATCCAGCGCGCTCGACTACCGCGCGGACTACTACGCCGCCGAGCTCGGCGCCACCTGCCAAGGCCACAGCCTCTCGATCAACTACGAGGTGTTGGGCTCCGACGAGTCGCCCTTCGGCACCTCGTTCAAAACCCCGCTCGCCACCCTCCACGCGCACAACGGGTGGGCCGACAAATTCCTCTCCACGCCCGACACCGGACTCGAGGATCTCAACCTCAAGGCCGTCGCGCAACTCCCCGCCGATCTCACGCTCCTCGCGCGTTACCATTGGTTCTCCGCGGAGGAGCTGTCCGACCACTACGGCACCGAACTCGATCTCCAGCTCACCTACCAATACGACTCGCGCCTGAGCTTCTCCGCCAAGACGGCATTCTACGAAGCCAAATCTTCAGCGCTCGGCCCCCTCTCGCAGGACACCGACAAATACTGGCTCCAGGCCGAATTCGTCTACTGATCGATTTATTTCGAATCATCCCTATCGCTCCGCCCCGGCCCGCAGGCCGGGGCTTTTTCATTCTTACCCAACGAACAATGAAGATTGCTCATTCTGAGCCCTCATAATTTTCGTTCATTCTCCCTCTCACCGCGCCCAAGTGAGCATGAGATCTGCTGAATCATTCCTGAATCAGCATGAAACTCTCTCAACTCCGGTCCTCCGGCCACTGGCCCACGCTCTTCACGTCGTTCCTCTATTTCGACGTCAGCTTCATGGTGTGGACTATCCTCGGCGCACTCGGCGGCCTGATCGCCCCCGACCTCGGCCTCGCCCCTCAGGAAAAATTCCTGATGGTGTCCACTCCGATCCTCGCCGGAGCCTTTCTCCGCATCGCGCTGAGCATGCTCGTCGATCGTATCGGAACCAAAACTACCGGCGTCATCGCCCAGCTCGTCGTCATGGCCGGCCTGGCCGCCGCCTGGCAGTTTGGCATCCACAATCTCAACCAGGCGCTTGCGCTGGGCTGCGTGCTCGGTCTCGCCGGAGCCAGCTTCGCCGTGGCGCTTCCCCAGTCCGGCCGCTGGTATCCCCCGCACATGCAGGGCGTCGTCCTCGGCCTCGCCGGCGCGGGCAACGTCGGCGTCGTGATCGACCACCTCCTCGCCCCGCGCCTCGCCGCCTCCTTCGGCTGGAATTCGGTCTTCGGCTTCGCGCTCATCCCGCTCGCCATCGCTTTCATCCTCTACGTCGTTTTCTCGAAGGAGCCCCCGGGCGAGTTTAAGAAGAAAAAGCTCTCCGACTACGTCGCCCTCCTCGGCCAGCGCGACGCCCACTGGTTCTGCTTCTTCTACACCATCAGCTTCGGCGGCTTCGTCGGCCTCGCCACCGCCTTCGCCATCTACTTCAAGGATCAGTTCCACCTCTCTCCCGTGCATGCCGGCGAAATGGCCGCCTTCTGCACCCTGGTCGGCGCGCTCGGCCGTCCCGGCGGCGGCGCCCTCGCCGACAAGCTCGGAGGCATTCGCGCCCTGACCATCTTCTACTCCATCGCCGCCGGCGCCATGATCCTCGCCGCCCTCGCCGACAATCTCTGGATCTGCGGCGGAGCCTTCTTCATCGCCTCCGGCGCCTTCGGCATGTGCAACGGCTCGGTCTTCCAGCTCCTCCCCCAGCGCTTCGCCAAGGACATCTCCGTCATGACCGGCCTCGTCGGCTGCGGCGGCGGCATCGGCGGCTTCCTCCTCGGCATGTTCTTCGGCGCGTCCAAGGCCCACTCCGGCAGCTACACCTTCGGCATCCTGTTCTTCGCCGGCCTCTGCCTCGTCGCCCTCTTCGGCCTCGGTCTCGTCAAGAAGCGCTGGCGCACCACCTGGGGCGCCACCGCCGCCGCCCGTATCTAAAACTTTGGATCTCGGGTTTCCGGTTTCCTCCTCGGCTCTCATTCTTCCGCTTCAGGTCCCAGGTCTCCTCCCTCATCCTTCTTCTTCGTGCCCCGCCTCCACCTCCGGACCACCGTCCACTCCGCGCCCGGCCACGAGCGACGCGTCAACGAGGATGCCGCCCTTTTCAGGGTTTACCGTGACGACACCGTCCTCGCCGTCGTCGCGGACGGAGTGGGCTCCGCGCGCGCCGGAGGCGAGGCCGCCCGCCGGGCGGTCGACATGCTCGCCGATTGCTTCGCCGCCCGCACCCCCGCCTGGAGCCCGCGCCGCGCGCTGGCCGAGTTTACCTCGCGCATCAACCGCCAGCTCCTGCGCGAGAGCCAGGCCCGCTACGAGCAACCCGAGCTCGTCACCACTCTCGCCGCGGTAGTCATCGCCGGATCGCGCGCCTACCTCGCCTGTCTCGGCGATTCGCCCGTCTACCTTTGTCGCGCCGGCCGCCTCGCACTGATTTCCGAGCTGCATCTCTCGACTCTTCCCGGACAGGAGGGCGCGCTTACCCAGGCGCTCGGCCTCACGACGGAGGCGTCTCCTTTTTTCCACGAACTCGACCTCGCGCCCGGGGACACGCTGCTCCTCTGCACCGACGGCGTCGCCGTGCCCCTCGGCGAAGAACGCCTCGCTCAACTCCTCGCCCGCTCCGCCGCCGCCCGCGCCATCGTAAGCACCGCGCACGATCCCGAACTGCCCGCCAATCTCGAACGCGCCCACCCCGACGACGCCACCGCGCTCGTTCTCGAAGTCACCGGCCGAGACGATTCCGCCAGTCCCGGGCAAACGCTCGAGATCGTTCCCTCGCTCAACGCGGGCGACAGTTTCCCCGACGGCACGCTCGTCCGCCCGCTGGACGACTCGCGCCGGGTCTGGATCGCCGATTCCGCCATCGGCAAGGTGGTCCTAAAATTCCCCGCTCTTGACTCCGCCAACGACGAGACCCGCACCGACGGCTTCCTCCGTGAGGCGTGGCAAGCCGCCCGCCTCGATTTCCCCGGCTTCGTCC
>CAMLQS010000100.1 GCA_946482165.1 uncultured Verrucomicrobiota bacterium
GCGGCGGCTTCGAGGGCTTTTTTGCCGGCGACGTGCTCGGCGATGTCGACGGCGACGTCCATCTGGCGGTCGGTCGAGAGGAGCTTTCCCGAGGCGTCCTTCGCCACGACCTCGATGCGGGCGCGGCAGGAGACCAGGTTGCCCCGGCGCATGCCGAACTCGCTGAAGGCCTCGCCGGAAATCGTCGCGCAGTCCTTTCGATCCCCGGCCGAGGCCGCGTCCAGAATCTCGAAGCCGACTTCCGCGAGGAGCTTCATCAGCTCGGTCTGCGCGGCGGGATCCACCACCGGGCGCTCAAGGTGTTGCTCGGGGATGCGGACGAGCACGGCGGGTAGGTTCTTACCGGATACGAGCTTCTTCAGGCGCTCGATGCGGGCCTCGTGGCTTTCGACCTTGGCGACGAGGGCGGGGGCCTGTTTCGCCACGGTGGCGGCGATTTTTTCCGCGAGCTGCGCGACGGGCGTGTCGAGCTGGGCGAGGTCGGGGGTGGTCGTCATCTCGCCAAAAACGCGGCCGGTCTCGGTGCCCATGATCTTGGCGACGAGGTAGGCCTTGCCGCCGCTCTCGAAGACGCGGCCGACGACGAGGACCTTGGCGCCGACGAGCGATCCGACCTTGGCGGCGGTGTCGGGGGAGACGGCGCCGGAGAGGCCGAATTCTTGTTCGCCGAGAATCTTTTCCGCCTCCTGGCGCTCGACGAGAAAGATGTCGGGCTGGATGGAAAGGAGCGTGTTGAGGAGGATGCCGATCTCGGCGCCTTTCTTTTCGAGGGCGCGGTCGGCGGCTTGAAAATCGAAGACGGCGACGGGCAGAGGCGCGGGCGCGGGGGATTCGGTTTGGGCCGGTGACGAGAAGGCGCCGAGAACGAGCGTGAGCGCGGCGGCGAGGAAGCGGGTGGATTTCATGGCGTGGAGGCGGCGGGCCGGTGGGAGGGAGAAAGGACTTGGAGGATCAGTGCGTGGAGGGTGCGGCGGGCGAGGGGATCGAAGGGGAGATCGGGCAGGAGGGGCAGCGTGGCCTTGGCGCGGCGCGCGGCGGGCTCGGCGTAGACGCCGGGCAACAGGCCGGGCGTGTCGACAAAGGCGAGGCAGGGCCGGGAAGGGGAGTCGGCGGCGCCGAGGCGGTCCCAATCTTCCTCGCTCATCGGGCCGATGAGCAGGGTGTCCGCGGGCGGATGGAGAGGCGGATCGGCGCCGACGTCCTCGAAATCGAGTTTCTCGGCGCGAAGCCAGGCGCGGAGTTCGGGGGACTTTCCGCAGACGAGGAGGCGAAGGCGGGCGTCGGCGAGGGCGTCGGCGAGTGGCGAAAGGTCGTTGCGAGGTCCGGCGGGCAGGACGTGGAGAAGCAGCGGCTCGGCGTCGTCGAAGCGGAGCGCGAGTCGGGCGACGCGGGAAACCGGCGGCGGAGTGAAACGGACGAGGAGCACGCGAGGGTCGGCGGGGTCGATCTCGAGGGCGACGGGAGCCTCGACGGGCTTGGCGACGGCGCCGGTGAATTGGAAGAGGCGGGCGGAACTGGCGGCGGGCGTGACGGCGTGGTCGGCGAGAAGGCGCAGGGTGACGCTTTCACCGCCGGTGAGCGCGGGCGGATTGGCGACGGCGGGGCGTCCGGCGACGCCGAGGAGAGCGGGTGCGCCGGCCCGCGAGGTCGGGGCGAGGCTGGTGATCGCGAGGGCGAGCAGGACCATGGCGGCGGCTTTCATAACACGGCGAGGGGACGGGCGGTGATTTGCCAGCCGTCGAGCGCGCCGGGGGCGGGGGCGGAAGGCGTCCAGGCGAAGTCGTCGCCGGAGAGCATCACCTCGCCGTCGCCGGTGAGGAGCGGGAGGAAATGCAGTTCCGCGCGGTCGAGACGGAGGCGAACGGGGCGCCCGCTGTAGGCGAGGACGCGGAGGTGGCGGGCGCCGCGGCGGAGTTCGAGCACGAGGGCTTGGTCGGCGGGGGCGGCGGCGGGAGAGGGCTCGGCGGAGAGCTCGAGTTTGAGTCCGCCGTCGCGCTCGATCACGGCGTCGAGCTGGCCGGGAAAGAGATATTGGAGCTGGGCGAGAAGCTCGGCGGAGTCCGAGGTTGGCGGCGTGCCTTGGCGGGGGGCGGGTGCGGCGCGGAACAAGGGCAGCAGTAGAAGCAGGGAGAGGACGAGGGGGAGGGATGCCGACAGGGCGGGAAAGAGGCGGCGGAAATGCGAACGCGGGGCGGAGGCGGGGGATGCGGGTGCCGGGCGCGAGGAAGAGAGGGCGAGGCCGGCGCGGAAAAGGGCGCGGGCGGCGGCGGCTTCCGAAGTCGCGGGCGGACGGAGGGCGGCGAGGGCCGAGGGGAGATCGTGGTCAGTCATGGCGCGGGGAGCCGTCGTTGGCGGCGCGGTTGCCGAGCAGTTTTTTGAGGCGGCTCTTGGCGCGAAAGACGCGCCAGGAGACGGTGGATTCGGCGCAGCCGAGGACGCGGGCGGCCTCGGCATGGGAGAGGTTTTCGTAATAGACGAGGGCGACGGCCTCGCGCTGCTCGGGGGAGAGGCGGGCGAGGGCTTCGCGGACGGCGGCGTGGGCGGAGTCGGTGGCGGCGTGGTCGCGGTAGGCGGAGGCGGGATCGGGAGAGAGGAGGGCGAGCTGGTTTTCGCGGGCTTCGCGGCGCGAGCGGCGGCGGCGGAGGTCGCGGGCGAGGTTGGCCGCGATGGAGTAGAGCCAGTTCTTCAACGAGGCGTCGCGGCGGAAGGAGGAGAGGGCGCGAGCGGCGTGGACGAAGGTGTCTTGCGCGATGTCGTCGGCCGAGCCGGGACAGAGGGCGAGGCGGTAGGCGAAGGCGTGGATGGCGGGGTAGTGGCGGCGGAAGAGCGCGGCGAAGGCGGCGGAGTTGCCGGCGCCGGCCAAGGGGAGAAGGTTGAGGTCGTCGAGGGCGTCGTAGGAAGCGGTGTCCGCCGAGGGGGGGGCGGGTAAGGGCGCGGGGGCGGACATGGCGGTGGATTCGCAGGTGGAGACGCCGCCGTGAGCGTGATCCTTGGAGTTTTTTTAGAAAGACCGAAGGCCGGCAGAAATGGGCGCGAAAAAGCCGGGCCCGCGTGTTGGAGCGCGGCGGAGCCCGGCGTGGGTTCTTCGGACGAAGCCGGCCTGGTTCAGGCCTCGCGGCGGCGGCGGGCGGCGCCGAGGACGAGGGTCCCGAGGGCGGCGAGGGCGGCGGCGGAGGCGGGCTCGGGGATCGGCGTGGCGTTCAGGGTGCCGACGACGATGGATCCGGCGTCATAGGCGGCGGCGCTGTCGATCAGCACGATGCCGGAGGCGGACGCTTGAAAGTGCGCCCAAGCGAGAACGGTTCGATTGGGAGCGGACCCGGTGAAGCCGAGTCCCGTGGTCCCGCCGAGATAGAAATCGCCGAAGGTTTGATCGAACGACGGTGTGCTGGAAAAGGCGGGGTCGGAAAACGCGACGTAATCGCCGGATGTGATGCCGGCCCAGCTAAAGGTCTGACCGGCGGAGACGAAATACCAGTCGGAGCTTTCGTCGATGTTGGCCGTGATCCAGGTGAGTTGCTGCGTGCCGGTATCGTAATCAAAGAGGGTGCTCGTGGGGTTGGTCTGCGCGATGTCTTGGAATATGGTCAGCCCGTATTGCGCGGGAAAGCCGGAGGGGCCGGCGTCTTGGAGGTTCAGCGCAGAGGGCACGACGGTCAGAGCGGAGGCGGGGCAGAGCGCGGCGAAAAAGAGGGCGATGAGGCGGAGGCGGGGGGACATGGGGGAGGTGGTTAAAAAGGGCGTTTGGCGCACGCGAGGGCCGGGGTGGCGAAGGGACCCGTCCGTCCACCAAGAAAGCCGCGCATTGGATGGGGATGCGCATGCTCAGGGCTCGAGGATTACGCGGAGGCGGAGGAAGCGTTTGGGCGCGTCGAGCGCGGGGGCGGGGAGGTCGAACTCGGCCCAGCCGTCGACGACTCGCGGCGCGGGATCGACGCGGGAGTCGAAACGCACGTCGCTCCAGTCGATCAGGTCGGGCGAGGCCTCGACGACGCGGGCCAGGCCGGGGCGGTCCGCTTCGTAAGGAAACGTGAATACAAGGGTGCCGGCGGTCGCGGCGGGCGCGATGCGGGGGAGGCTGGCGGAGGGGTTTTCGTCGCGGGTCAGGCCGAGGGCGTAGCGCAGGAGGTTGGGCGCGCCGGAGCCGCTCGGGTCGGCGGCGGGACCGGAGATGGCGGGCTCGGCCAGCTCGGCGGGCGTGAACATCTGGGTAGCCCAGTGCGAGAAAGCCGGCGGGCCGACGGAGAGATCGTCGAGGCGCAGCTCGGCGCGGGCGCCGCTCGCACCGGAGACGAGGTGGTAACGCCAGAGCAACTCGAGCGCGGGCTGGCCGAGGAGCGAGGGAGGAAGCGGAACGACGTAGCTGGCCGAGTCGCCGGCGGTGGCGGAGCGTGGATACTCCGGCGCGCCGGGGAAGTCGGTCCATCCGGCCTGGGACGAGAGACGGTATTGAAGGCGCAGGGCGTAGACGCGGATGTTGGGCGTGACGGTGCCGGCGGTCCAGGCGACGACGGCGGAGGGGACGTCGCGGGTGTCGAGAGCGAGGAGGGCGCCGCCGAGGTCGCGTCCGCGGCCGGTGTTGATGAAGGAGAACCCGGAGGTGCCGAGACCGTTCATCCGCGTGCGCGAGGTCAGGCGGTAGGGGAAGCCGACGTTGGCGAGGTCGGCGGCGGCGTAGTCGGCCGAAGGGATGTAGTAGGCGTAGTTGAGCACCGTGGAGAGCGTGGCATCGTTTTCCGCTCCTTGGAGGAAGAGCATCGACGCGGGATACGTGAGCTCGGGTGTGTCCGGGTCCCACGCAGTCAGGCCGTAAGGGCCGTCGGCGAGGCGGTGGGCGGCGGGGAGCACGAGGACGCGGACGGAGTGCGGGACCGGGTCGGTGATGCCGTCGGTGGCGTCGAGGGTGATCGCGCTTTCGCCGCGGCGGAGGCCGGCGAGCCGGAGCCGGGGCGCGGAGCCCGTCACGGTGACGAGGGTGGCGGTGGCGAGGGCGGGGCGGGCGGAGGTCGCGGTGTAGCTTAGGGGCGCGCCTTCGGGATCGGTGAACACCGGGGCGAGGTTGATATCCGGCGCGGTCTGGCCTTCGCGCACGACGATCAGGCCGAGCGGACTGGAAACGAGCGGAGGCTGGTTGTTGCCCGGGTCGGGGACGGCGTGGAGCGTGAGGTTGTCGAAGCGGTTGTTGCCGGCGATGCCGCCGGAACCTTGGGCGAAGACGACGCGGATGCCGAAGGCGGGGTTGTTGGCGGAGGCGGGGACGCTGGAGAAATCGAGCTTCACCACGATGGGCGCGCCGTCGGGCGGGGCGATGGTGGCGAAGGGCGCGTAGGTGGCGCCGTCGACGGTGTAGGAAATCTCCTGGGTGCCGGCGCCCTGGCCGGAGCGGCGCGTCTCGAAACGCACGATCGGCGGGAAGTAGCCGGTGGTGGGAAGCGCGGCGGTGACGATGGCTCCGAGGGGGTTGTTGAGCCGGAGGTGGGCGGCGGCGAGGTCGCCGTTTTGGGCGTTGGCGGCGGCGAAGTCCTGGCCGGTGCCGGAGGTGGTCTCGGAGGTCGTTCCGGGGGCGACGGCGAGGGTGGCGCCGCCGCGGGCGAGTGTCGGGGCGAGGAGGGTGGCGGTGTTGTTGAAGTTCCAATAGTGGAGGAGCTCGACCGGTGGAAGCGTCTCGAAGGTGGCGGTGAGGGAGAGGCCGGCGGAGGGGGTGACGGTGAGCGTGGCGGAGGTTTCGCCGGGCCGCTCGACCCAGCCGGTGAAGCGATGGCCGGGCTCGGGCATGGCGGTGACGGTGATCGGAATCGTGGGGTAGTAGGCGCCGGTCCAAGGGAATGGCGCGGCGGGGTTGGGCAGGCTCTGCTCGCCGGGGCGGAGCGTGAGGGTGTTGACGACGAGGTGCCCGCGCGCGGCGTCGGGGGTGTTGAAGGTGACGTTGACGGTCGCGGGGAGGGAGAAGCGCGAGGCGAGCTGGGACCGGATCACGCCGGCGCGGGCGTTGCCGAAGTTTTTGAGGAAGTCGGCGCTGTTGGAGCCGGTGTTGCGCCAGCGGGCGTTGTGCTCGGGGTAGAGCGGGGAGATGACGGCGCGCATCGAGTCCACGAGGGCGGAGACGCGGGCGGGGGCGCAGGAGGTCTGGAGGTGGTCGGCGAACGTATTGATGAAACGGTTACGGAAGGTCGCGTTGTCCATCAGGTGGGCGAGGAGGACGCGGGACCAGTCGTCGCGCGGGGCCAGCGCGTGGGCGAAGGTGTCGTGCGAGGAGTTGGCGAAGGCGAGGTCGAGATCGAAGAAGATCCAGCGCCACCGACCGTCCTGGCCGGCGGGTGCGCCGGGGGTGGGGTTGGGGGTGCGCACGCGCCAGAAGTCGACGTTGTTCGCGGGCCAGTCGGTGTTGGCGGAGTAAATCTGGGCGACGGAGTAGCGGATGAAGTTGTCGATATCCATGCGCGCGGCGGCGTAGGCGTAGTTCGCGGGCTGGGTCATGTCGTTGACGCGGACGTATTCGCGGAGGGCGAGGAAGTCGGCGCGGTCGGAGGGAAGGCCTTCCTCGACGATGGCGTCGTTGTTGAGGATGGCGACGTGGTCGGGATTGGCGCCGTGGTGGGTCTGGATGAAGAAGCGGTCGATGCGCTCGCGGAAGTTGATGAGGCCCCAGAACTCGCCGTTGATGAAATGGACGGCGGGCTGGTAGCCCTGCTGGTCGAGGCGGAGGGGGCGGGCGACTTCCTGGATAAACGCGTCGCGCATCATGGTGGCGGCGATGCCGTTCCAGGCGGTGGTGAAATCGTTGCCGGAATTGCGCAGGAGAAAACGGCGGTAGGCGGCGACGGGCTCGCCGGTGCCGAGGGCGGCGCGTCCGGGGATGAGCGGGAAGGAGAGCCACTCGGGGTCGTCGTAGGCCTCGTGGGCGTAGAAGCGGAGGGTTTTTAACGCAAAGGCGCGGGACCAGCCGCCGTGGAGGCGGACGCCGAGATTCTGCGCGTGAACGCGGCCCTGGCCGGGGGTGAAGAGCTCGAAATGGACGGGTTTTTCGGTTTCGGGGCCGCGGCGGTTGTAGTTGGCCGGGAGCGGGGGCGAGGCGCCGGCGGTGGTGCCGGCGCGCCAGCGGTCGAAGTCGACGCCGGCGACGTAGAGCCCGTTGTCGTAGCCGAAGAGAGCCTCGTCCTCGAGGGCGAGCGAGACGACGGGGAGCGGGTAGCGCGACTGGCCGGCGGGGGTGATGAAGTAGGTGTGGGTGACGACGGGGCCGGGCAGCGCGCCGTCCTTGACGAGGCGGGCGCGCACCACGGTGCCTTTGAAGACGGGCGCGACAGGCGCGTAGTTGGCCGAAGACTGGTCGTAGGTCGTGGGGATGAGCGAGAGGCGGTTGGCTTCCGCGGCGCGGCTGACGATGGAGATCGGGGCGGAGTAGGCCCGGGTGAGCGTGGCGCCGGTCAGCAAGGGGCCGACGGGATTGCCGGAGCTGGTCGGATACTGGGTCTTGTAAGCGTAGGTGCCGCCGGAAAGGCGCGTCGGAAGGGGCTCGGAACCATCGAGCGTGTAGAGCAAGGTGGCGGCGGGATCGGGCGAGGAGAGCGTCAGCGAGAAGCCCGCGGCATAGAAACCGCCGGGCGCGGAGAACTCCGGCCGGGGTAGTGTGGCCATGGATACGGGCGTGGAGTTGGCGGCGCCGGGGGTGGGGGCGGCGAAGTAGGCCCAGGATTCGGGAGCGTCGGAGCGCCGGCCGTAGGACACGTTGCCCGGAAGGGCCTGGGACGGGGTGGTGTCGAGACGCGTGCCGTCGGGCGCGGTGAGCAGAATGGCCTCGCCCGAGCCGGAGATCTTGAAGTTGGCGTGGAGTTCGCCGCGGGCGGTCTCGAGGCGGGAGACGGGGATGGGCGTTTCGTAGGCGCCGTCGGGCAGGCGCCAGCGGACGGAAAGGTGATCGCCCCCGATGCCCTCCTTGCTGAGGGCGATGATGGCGTAGCGGCGGCCGGCGACGAGAGAGACAGGAGCGGATTGCTGGCTGGGAAACCGGGTCCATTCGCGGAAGTTGGTGTAGCCGCCGACCGAGCAGATGGGGACGGCTTTCGCGGGATCGTCGTCGGGACTGAGGAGGAGCCGGCCGTCGTCGTCGCACGCGAGCCAGAACGTGTAGCTGCCTGTGGTGGGGGGGACGACGTAGCCGCGGAGGCGCTGGCCGTAGTTGTCGCCCGTGTCGGCCGGGACTTCGAAGCCGTTGGTGACGACGGTGCGCTCGGCGGGGAATTCGGGATAATCCGGGAGGGCGAAGAGGTCGTCGAGGGTGGTGCCGGAGGCGTTGGTGAACAGCTCGCGGACGAGACCGGGAACGGGGACGCCGTCGCGATTTTTCTCGGTGGCGCGGACGAGGAGGAAGGCGCCCGGCTCGATCGTGACGGCGGGGAAGACCCACTTGAAGGGAGTGCCGGCGCTGTCGCTGAGCCCGTGGTTGGCGAGATTGACGGCGGTGGCGCCGCGGTTGTGGAGCTCGATCCAGTCCTCGTATTCGCCGTCTTCGTCGGGCAGGCCGCCGCGGTTGTTGGAAAGGAACTCGTTGATGACGAGGCTCTGGGCGGACGCGAGGGGCGCGAGGCCCGCGAGGGAGACCACGAGCAACAGGGACAGGGCGCGAGCGAGCACGCCGCGAAACGAAGGCGGGGAAAAAGGCATGGGGAAGAAAGGCGGGGCGGTTTCGCGTAGGTGCGGCGACGCGCGGGCGACCTCTTCCGATTACCTGTCGGCAGGCGTCGCGGCAAGCCACCCCGGCGGGGCGGGGGCGTCATAAGCTCGGGCGATGGGACAAAGAAAACGCGCGACGTTCGAGGCGTCGCGCGTTTGGCGGGGTGACGATGAGGCCGCGGCGGCAGGCCGCCGGATCGCGGCGGTCCGTTACCGGGCCGGGAAGCTCGGCGAGCGGGCGGCCCGGCGACGCCGCGCGGCGCCGAGGGCGAGCGCGCCGAAGCCGGCGAGGGCGGCGGCGGAGGCGGGTTCGGGCACGGGAGTCGGGGGATTGTCGCCGACGGCGGCGATGATCGTCAGGTGGTCGACATACATCGTGCCGGAGCCGGTGAGGTCGCTCGCGGAGCCGTCGCCGATGAGGAGGAAATTGGTGCTGCCGCTGGTAGGGGCGGCGCCGCCGCCGAGGTAGGTGTTGTCGAAGAAATACGACACCTGTCCGGCAAGGACGTAGGTCGTGAAGGTGTGGAAGGCGGTCATGTCGGCCACCGGCTGGAAGTGGGCGGCCCCGCCGTAATAGTATTCGAATCCGGTGCTTTTTAGGTAGAACGAAGAGCCGTATCCGTTGGTGTCATACCAATAGAGGGACCAGTCGGTGGCTCCGGGCGAGAGGGCGACGCGCATCTGGACCCAGTTGCCGGAGGCGGTGTCGGCGAGGGCGATGCCGGGCGAGTCGCCGTAGTTGTGGCCGACTCCGAACCAGATGCCCTCGCTGGGCGAGTAGCTGGTGTTCATCGCGAGGATGTTGCCGTCGCTGCTCCACGTGGTGTTGCCGAAAAAGGAGATGCCCTGGGTGTTGGGGCCGACGGTGGTGAACCAGCCGGCGTAGGCGCCCTCCGAGGGCGTGAGGTCGCCGTCGTAGTGGTAGGTGGTCGGCGCGCCGTGGAGCGTGGCGGCGGCGAGGGCGGGGAGGGAGGCGAGGGCGAGGTGGCGAAGCATGGGCATGGTGAAAGCGTGGAGGCCACGAGGGATGCAGGCGCCATGCCGCTTCGCAAGGTTTTGGCGATGGATGCCGGTGGGCGGGACGCCGCGTGGCGCGGCCGCGGGACACTTTCCCGGCCTCACGCCGCGGGTTTGGCGGAGGGGCGGAGGAAAAGCGGGGTGCTGGCGACGTGGGCGCCGTTGATGGAGAGATCGAGCGAGTGTTCGCCGAGGCGCTCGAATTTGATTCCGCCCAGGCTCATCACGAGGTTGACGACGGAGGTGGCGGTGTCGATCGGGGGAGCCGGCGCGGCGATGGGCAGCTCCAGCGGCTGGATGACGTCGCGGCCGTCGGTGTCGGTGAGGGTGAAGCGGACTTTTTTCGGTCCGGCTTCGGTGTCGTCGAAGCGAAACTTGGCGACGACGTGGAGCTGGGGATGGAGCACGGGCACCTGGGGCGCGCCGAGGGTATCGAAGATGCCGACGACGGTGAGCTTGCCGGCGTAATCGGCGGCGAAATCGCAGGCGGCGAAGAGTTCGACTTTCATCGGCCGAGCTTCGCGCTGTTCGCTGGCGAAGCAAGAACCCGTATTCGTGCGAAGGTGCGGGGAAGAGGCGCGGAGCGGCGTGGCGTGAAAGCGGGGTGGCCGAAGTTTTTGACAACGGATCCGCCGCGGGCGGACAAGTCGCGTCGATGAGCGCAGATGCGGACCGAAGCTACGCTTGGGCGATCCACCAGCCGAGGCCGGCGACGGCCGTGACGAGGCCGAAGACGAGCACGCCGAGGCAGCCTTTGCCCGCGGCGGGCTTGGCGGGGAATTGGTCGGGAAATTTCGCCCGCAGTCCTGCCTCGATGGCTTCGACTTCGTCCTTCGATTCCTTGAGCCCGAAGCCCGTGGCCTCGCGATAGAGTTTGATGGCCTCGATCTTGTTGCCGGCGCGCAGGGCGGCGGTGATAGCATCCAGTTGGGCGTCGGTGGGGGAGGGCATGGATTGGTTGAGGCTGTCTTGGGCGTTCCGAATGAAGATTATCCGCCGACGCGCTTGTGCCAATGACGCTCATGCCGCGCGGCGTGAAGCACTGCCAGCACGACGACTTCGTGTCTCGCTTCGTCGATCTCGTAGATAATCCGGTAAGGAAACCGCGCGGGGTAGCGCCAGCGGATATCCTTGGTCGGGTGGCGACGAGCCTTCAGACGTGGATTCTCCGTCAGCGAATCCCACACTGCGAAAGTTTCTTCTACGAAGCGAAGACCGAGACCGATTTGCCGAGATTCATACCAAGCGGCGGCCTCGGCCATGTCCGTTTCGACTTCAGGTCTGAAAACGACGCGCCAAGTCATGCGCCGATTCGCGAGCGAATGCGTGACTTCATCTCTTCCATCGACAACGCGGAGGCGGGGTCTTGCCGATGGGCGGCGCGGCGGCGTTCGATCTCGGCCTCGTCGGTGGGGGACAGCGGCGAATCGTCGAGTTCCAGCGCGCGGCGGACGAGCATCTGCCGTTCCTCGACAGAGAGGGCGGGAAGTTCGGCCAAGACTTCGTTGAAGCTCATGCAGGCAAGTTAGCCAGTGGCGGCGGCCCGGCAAGCGCCGGCTGTTCGCTTCGCGCGGCCGGCCTCAACGTATGCTTAGACCATACGATGGTATGGTTTAAACGGTCGAAATTGTGGGGCCCCCGTTGCGGCGTGGAGGGGCCGGCGTTTTTCCGGCCGTAGCGGAAGCCCGGAGCGCTTTCGGGCTTGGTGATGCGGGGCGCGCGAAAGACGGCGACGAGCCGCGAACGAAGCGGAGGACGTTTTGACGCGGAGGCGGACGGTCGGGCAGGCTGCGTGACTCACATGGCCTGTCCTTCCCTTGAAATCGCGATCATTGGCGCAGGCACCGCCGGTCCGGCGTCGGCGATTTTTCTTTCGAGGGCGGGGCACCGGGTGCGCCTGTTCGAGCGGGCTCCGGTGAACCTCCCGGTTGGCGCGGGGTTTTTGCTTCAGCCCACGGGAATGGGGGTCCTGGCGGAACTGGGTTTGCTGGACGCCCTGCTTCCGCAGACGCGGGCCATCCATCGCTTGCATTGTCTGGATGGCCGGGAGCGGGCGCTGCTCGATTTGAGGTATGCGGAGGTGGCCGAAGGGCTGCATGGCGCGGGAACGCATCGGGCGACCTTGCTCAATCTTTTGTTGAGCGCGGCCGAAGCGTCCGGCGCGACGGTGGAGTGGAATCGCCCGATCACCCGGCTTGAACGCAACGGGGATGGGCGCCCCAGGCTGATCGACGCAGAGGGGCGCGTGGAGGGCCCGTTCGATCTCGTCCTCTTGTGCGACGGCGCGCAATCGGTGCTTCGCGCCCAATCGGGAATTCCCTGCAAGGCGACCCGCTATCCCTGGGGCGCCCTGTGGTTTATCGGCCGGCGCCCGTCGCAGCTGGCCGCCGACACGCTTTGGCAGCGGGTGGGCAGCACGCGGGAGCTGGTGGGCTTTTTGCCGACCGGAACGAAGGACGATTTGGTCAGTCTCTTCTGGAGCATCCGGCTTGATCGCGTGGCGGCATGGCGTGAGGGAAATCTGGATACATGGAAACGCGAGGTGCTGGCGCTCGCTCCGCAGGCGGCGGGGCTGCTCGACCAGATCGCCAGTCCGGCGCAGCTTTCCGTCGCGGCTTACCACGATGTGCGCATGCGCCGCTGGAACGGCGATCGCGTGGCGGTGTTGGGAGACGCGGGCCACGCGCTCAGCCCGCAGCTCGGGCAGGGCGTGAATCTCGCTCTCATGGATGCGGCGGAACTGGCGGGCGCGCTGCGGGAAGAGTCGACGCTGGGTGCGGCCTTGAACCGCTATTCGGCGCGGCGGAAGGCGCACTTGGGATTCTATCAACTGGCGACGCGCTGGCTGACGCCCTTGTTCCAGTCCGACGCCACCGCGCTCGGCCGGATGCGGGACCTGGCGCTGCCGATGGCCCAGCGGATTCCGTGGGTCCGGCGGCAGATGATCCTGACCATGGCCGGCTACAAAACCGGCGTGTTCGGTTGCCTGCGTTAGTTTGATCGTTATTCCCCGCCTTTTGGCGGCCGAGGCTTGGGCAACTTCTTGGCTGTTTCCTCCAGCTCGTGGATGGCGTCCTTTTCGGCTTCGGCCTCCAACTCGGCGCGTCGACGGGCGGCGAAGGCGTCGTATTCGCGCTCCGCGTGGCTATCGGCGTCTTCCCGGCTGACGCGTCCGCCGCCCTCGAGCACGTTGCGATCATTGAAGCGGAGGAAATCGTCGAGGCGGCTCTGCCAATCCCGGAGAAATATCTGCTTCTTTCGCCGCGCCTGATCCTCTGCGAAATCGAGAAACATCACGACGATGCGGTTGAGCTCGGTGATCTCCGATTCGTGCAGGTAGTTTTTGGCGACAGTTACGTCGCCTTTGCGCACCACGCCTCCCGTCCACGAGGTGAGCCCCATGTTCTGCTGCGTGGCATCGGCGCGTTCGGCGATCAGTTCGGGAGCGGTGCGGCCGGTGACGGCGTAGTGGAGCTTGTTCTGCACCGCGCAGAACACGTCTTTCGTTTCGAGAGCCGCGCCTTGGTAGTCGGAGGCGAGCGCGATGATTTCGCGGAGACGCAGGTAGACGCGGCGTTCGCTGGCGCGGATATCCCGGATGCGTTCCAACAATTCGTCGAAGTAGTCGGGCACGCCGAGGCCGGGCGGATTTTTGAGCCTCTCGTCGTCCATCGTGAAGCCCTTGACGAGATATTCGGTCAACCGGGTGGTGGCCCATTGGCGGAATTGGACGCCACGCGGACTGCGCACGCGGTAGCCGACCGCGAGGATGGCGGGCAGGCTGTAGTGCAGGACCTCACGTGAAACCTGTCGCGCGCCCTCGGTTCGAACTAGTAAGTAAGGCTTAATAGTTGCCGCTTCCGTCAACTCGCGGTCCTCGTAGATCGCCTTGAGGTGGATGTTTATGTTGGGGACAGAAGTCTGAAACAGCTCCGCGATCTGGCCTTGAGTCAGCCAGATTGTCTCCGCATCGAAGCGACAGGTAACGCGCGTGCTACCATCCGCAGCCTGATAAACCAAAAATTGGCCGGAGGGCTCGGGCACGGGCTGGGTGGGATCGCTCATGAATCTGCATCGCAGGGTGGGCCTGCGCCCAACGCCTGCAACCCCGGAGGCATGCGATTGCAATGGGTTAACGGGTGAGGCTGCGTGGCTTAGCCTTCGACGTTCAATAGCCCGATCCGACGCAAACGCGCGAGAAGGCGGCGCTCGTAACGTTTGGTCAACTCGTGCTCCCAGAGGCGGAGGACGCGCCAGCCGCGGGCGCGGAGTTGGCGGGTGACGAGGAGGTCGCGGGCTTGGTTGCGGGCGATTTTGGTCCGCCAGAATTCGGCGTTCTGCTTGGGCTGCGTGGCGTGGATCGGGCAGCCGTGCCAGAAGCAGCCGTCGACGAAGACGGTGAGTTTGCGGGCGGGGAAAACGAAGTCGGGTTTGCCCGGAAGCGGGAGTTTTCGTCGCCAACCGGTGATGCCGAGCGCGCGAAATACGGCGACGAGCTTGAGCTCGGTCGACGCGTTGCCCCAGCCCTTCACCTTGGCCATGAGGGCGGAGCGTTGGGCGATGGTGAGAAAGTCGGTCATGGTGCGGCGGAGGGTTTGGCCGCAAGGAGGCGCAGAAGTCGCAAAAGGACAAAGCGGGCAACCGTGACGCGGCGGAAACGCGGAGTGCTTTCGAGGGCGAGTCGGCGGGGCCCGTGCGCGAGGAACCCGCTCCAACGGGAGTTCCGGCTCACCGCACCTCGACCACGCGGGAACCCTGTTCGATCAGCCGGACCAGCTTTGGCATCTGCGGCACCAGCCAGGCGCGCAGGGCCGCGTTGGACGTGTTGCCGAGGCGAAGCCAGACAATCACCGGGCCGGCAGCGCCCGTCTGCGCCCGCTGCGCGAAGTCCTCGTCTTTGGTGATGACCACCTGACCCTGCGCCTGCGCATATCGCCAGATTGCGCCATCCTCGGCTTCGCGCAGACCGACCTCGCGGACCGCTTGCGCATCATGCCCCGCTTCGCGCAGCCACTGCGCGAGCGCTGGCGGCAACTGGGCGTCGACGAGAAACTTCACCGCGAAGCGAGGGTCAGCACCGGGTGGTCGAGCTGCGCGGCGGCATACTCCAGGCATGCCCGGATGTCGTCCGCCTCAAGGTCGGGATAGTCGGCAAGGATTTCCGACTCGGGCACCTTCGCGGCCAGCAGATCGAGCACATCTTTCACCCGGATGCGCATACCCCGGATGCAGGGGCGTCCGCCGCATTGGTTGGGGTTGAAGGTGATCCGCTCCATGAACGTGCTCATACACTTCACCCTAGCCGCTTCGTATCCGCCGGCAAGCCCGCCGCGCCGCGCTCCCAGCCGGTGATGCCGAGCGCTCGAAAGACGGCGACGAGCTTGAGCTCGGTCGACGCGTTGCCCCAGCCCTTCACCTTGGCCATGAG
>CAMLQS010000101.1 GCA_946482165.1 uncultured Verrucomicrobiota bacterium
ACCGAAGGCCCCCCGCTCTATCGGAGCAAATGGCCGGCGGGCGCCGCCGGCCCGCTCGCAGGCCTCGTCTCGGTCACCGGCGTCCGCGTGGGCACGATCACCTCGACCATTCTCTTGCGCCGCGAGACCGCCCTGACCGCCGTGGACCTCCCGCCCGAGTTCGACCTCGACTGGCGGGTGCGCGCCGACGATGTGCTGCTTTACGGAGCCACCTTCTCGGGAGCGGTCTTTTTGCACGAGCCCGCGATAACCGTGAACTACCGGATACACGGCGCGAACGCGTTCGCCAATCAGCACACGGTCGAGCGCGAGCAGGCCTACCTCGTGCACAAGCGTCGCTTGTTCGCCACCTATCGGGAGCGCTTCGGCCTTCACCCGGAGCAGGACCTCGAACGCCTTGGAAAAGAAATCGTCGAGGTGCCCCGCAACCGCGCCAGCCCCGAAGCCCGCCGCCGCTATCGCCGCGCGATTCGTCGCCTCGACGCGCCTCTGCTGGATCGCGCCCGCATCTTCATGGCCAGCTATCTCTGACCGGGCCCGCGATCTCGCGGGCCGAAGAAATCCCCGAGCACCGCGCGGAGCCGTTCCGGAGAATGCAGCTCCCGATACTCCCGCCAGCGCGGTTTCGCCTCCGCCGCCCATCCCGCGGGATCGGCGCATAGCTGCCGGATAGCCGCAAGGGACGCCGCCGGATCATCCTGCGGCACGACCATCCCGAGGCGAAACTCGCGAACTCTGCGCGCCATGAGATGCCCCTCGCTCACAATCACGGGCTTCTCGAAAATCGCCGCCTTGGCCAGGGTGTTGCTGCTGTGCGGAAAATCCCGGTAGGCGGCGAACAACACGTCGCAGGCGGCCACCAGCGCGTTGTAGCCGGCTTCGTCCGGTATTCGGGCGTCGTTCAACCAGACATTTCCCCGCTCCCCGGCGGCCAGCCGCTTCAGCAATCCAGCCTCCTCCGCGTCGAACATCGGCCAATGGATCGCCCCGACGAACCAAAAGGCCACCTGCGCCGAACCGGCATCCGTGGCGCATCGAGCCAGCGTGGCCACGCCCTTGCTCGGCAGCAGATGACCGAAAACGCCCACCACCGGCCGTCCCCCGGCGCGCGCCCGGGCTTGCGCAACCAGGGGTCCATCTTCGGCGCGGACCGCATCCGCGGGGTCGGGCGCCACGATCACGGGGATTCCCAACTCCCGCGCGATCCGCGGCGCCATCCCCTCGTCCAACATCAACAACCCGCGAAGTCCCCGATCCCGCAGCGCGCGCGTCACCGGCCACCGGCGTTTCACCCCCGGCGCCAGCCGCGCAGGAAAATGAAACGCATGCGCGTGCAGATAGAGTCCCGACCACCCGCCCCCCGCGCCGCGCCAGCGGTCCGCCAAAGCGCACACCATGCGAGTCTGATGCTCGTAGATGCACGCCACATAAGGCTCCCCGCCCCCAAGCGCGCGCCGCGCCTGATCGACCTTTCGCGCCCAAGCCCAATGCACCCAGGCGGCCGGCCAACGACGCCGCGCGCGGATCCACTCCTCTCCCGGAATCTCCGCGACCGAAAGCAAGCTCGGCCCGCAAGCCGCCCCGGTCGCGGCAAGGCGCGCCAAAAACGTCTTCTTGTCCCGACAAAGCACGCGCACGGGATGCCCGAGCTCCAGCAAGGCGCGGGCGAACAGCACCAGATACGCTTCATGGTGGCCCCCTTGGTTCCACTCCAGGATCGCAACCCGGCGCGGGCACGCCGTCGGCGCGAATTGCTGCGCGTCTGATTTCATCCGTTTCGGTAGGCGAAAAGCTGCACGCGTTGCAAGGTGCCCTCTTCCTCGCCGCGCAACACGAAGGGGCGCGGCGACAAGGTCTCCGTCTGCACATGGACGCGAAAACCCGCCGTCCTCAACAAAGCCAGCATCTCGTCCAGCCGCTGCTCTTTCCGCGTCGACATCACGTGGTCCACGTAGATGCGCGCCACCCGTCGCAGAGCGTCCGGCGATACCGCCAGGAGCGTCTCCTCAGCGCCCTCGACCGACAGTTTCAGCAACGCGATCTCCTGCTGCCCGATCAAGCTCTCCAAGGTCGCCGTTTCCACGTCTTCGAGATTCAACGCCGACTCTTTCGGCAGCCCGCTCACGACGTGTCCCTTCCCATTGCCGAAAGCGAGAAAGCGCGCCTTCCCCCCGTGCGCCGCCAACGCTTGCCGACGAAGTTCCACGCCATCCATGCCACTACCTTCGACGTTGCGACGAAGCAGGGAGAAAAGTCCCGACGCCGCCTCCAGTGCCACCACTCGCACGCCCGGCACGCGGCGCTTCCATGCCAGCACGCCCACGCCCACGCCTGCCCCGCAATCGATCACCAAGGGAGACTCGACGCCCGACGCCTGAAAATCGTAGCGGCCCTGCAGCCATATCCGTTCGAAATCGCCGGCGAAACTCTCGGCGTTCGCGTAAGCCCAGGTGACGCCGTCCAACCTCACCGTCCCCGCTCCGCCGTCGGCCGAGCGCAGCAGCGCCAACCGCGCGCGAATGCCCTTCCGCCGTCCCCCGACCGCGGCCACAAACGTGTTGCCCAGCCGCGCCGCGTTTCGACGGAGCCAACGGGAGCCACGCGCGACCATTTTGACGTGGCGCACCTTGTAATAGCGACGCGCGAGCAAACGATCCGTGCCGGGCTCCGCCTCGATCCGCGAGGGGCCGGGCAACGGGTCTTCCAGTTCCGCGATCGGCACGCCCTGGTTGGAATCGCCGCTCTGGGTGGTGTGCGTGCCCCGCTCGTCGAACCCGACGTTCGAAACCAGATTGGCGGCCGGATAGACGCAGAGCATCCCGGCCTTCCAACAACTATACATCCACGGGAAGGCCCACGAATCGTAGCGTCGCCCTCCGTAGCAGAGATCGAAAATCCCCCGCCAGTGCCGCGCTTCCTCGCTCGCGAGCCCGAGCGACGACAGCCACCCCGAATCGCGGCGTGCCGGCCAGTCCGCGAGATCGCGGTCGAATTTGCGCCAAGCCCGCCGCCAGGTCGCCCAGCCCCAAATAAAGGCGTAACGGGTAAAGCCATGCCCGCGCCGCCCCCAGCTCTTCTGCGGCGCGAAGTTGTCGCCCGACACCAATCCCACCCGATCCTCCCCGCGGTAGCGCTCCAGCATCGCCGCGCAATAAGGGAAAAACGACGCGCCCGGGATGCAGTCTTCCTCCAGGATCACGCCCTCTTCCACATGATCGAAGAACCAGGAAATCGCCCCGCTGATCGCGAATTTGCAGCCGTGGTTCTTCTCCAGAAACCGTGTGTGCACCTCGCACGGCCAATCCACCTCGCTCGCGAGCCGCCGGGCGTCGGCGACGGCCTCGGATTCGCCCGGCTTGTGCTCGCGGGCCCCGTCCACCGCGATGAAAAGGCGTGCCGGGCGCGCCGCGCGGATCGCGTCGAAAACTTTCCGGGCAAGATCGGGCCGGTTGAAGGCGAGGAGAAGAACCGGAGGAGTTTCCATGATGATGCTCAAACGCGGGCAATGCCGGCGGACGATCCCGCTTTTTTCAACATCCGGAATAATCCGCGGCCGTGAAACACCCTGCGCCTCCGCCCGCCCTCGCAAGAAGTATTCGCTCGCGGAATACATGTCCCGCGCAAGACAAGGCGATTCGCGAATCCCCAAACAAAACAGGCGTCGGGATGCGAAGCGGCGAGCGGGTCATTTCGCAGTGGTAAATCGGTGCGACGCCGATGCCAGCCAAATGCGGGCGCCCCCCCCTTCCCTGTCCGCTTCCGCGCCAGCCTGGGACCTGTTGTTTCCTTGCCTTGGATTCCCTCGCCGGTGAAGTGCCGCGATGCGTGTATTGATGCTGGGCGCCGGCGAGCGCTACCACTTGGAACCCCTTGCTCGATGCATCAAGGCGGCCGACTCCACCGTCGCCGTGGAGATATTGGGGCTGCGGGAGCCCAAGCCGGGCGGCGGCACCCAACCCGTCGCGAACTCCCCTGTTTTTGACGCCATTCACCACGCGCCCGTCAAACCTGGTCGGGGCAAGGAACGTGGCCCCGGCACCCCCGCGCGCCCGGCCGCACCCGTTGCGCCCGCCGCGCCGGCGCCTGCCGCACCGGCGGCATCTCCTTTCGCGAGTCCCCTGCTCCCGCCGGTGATCGGCAAGGGTTGGATTTCGCGGTTTGTCACCCGCGCGACCCGCTCGCCCGACGGTTTGACCGAACCCTGGCAAATCGCCCTGCGCGTGTTCTGGAATCTATTCCAAACCCGCCGTTCGGGCCGCTTGGAATCGGAGCATCTGGAACAGATAGCCGCGAACGCGGACGTGCTCCATTTGCAGTCGCTGTTCGAGCCCGGCATCAACCGCTGGCTGCTTCACTCCCGCAAGTCGGGCTTCGTCGTCTCCTGCTGGGGCAGCGACGTTCTCCGGAACGCGGACTACACCGACTTCCTGGTTCAAAAAACGCTGCTGCAACGCGCCGCGGTCATCACGATCACGGGCCCCGAATTTAAGGAGATTTTTCTGGCGAAATTCGGACGCGATCTGGAGCCCAAGATTCAATCGACCTACTTCAATCCGGGCGTCGAAGCGCTACGGTCTCATTTGCGGCCCGCTTCGGATATCGCAGCCGCGGGAAAATCACGCCCGTTTCGAGTTTGCCTGGGCCACAACGGCTTCGAGGGCGGAAACCACATCGAGCTCCTGTCCGGATTCGGACATCTCGATCCCGCCGTAAAGGCACGTCTCGAGCTCACCATTCCCATGACCTACGGCGGTTCGGCCGCTTACCGGGATAGAGTGCGAACCGCCGCCGCCGCCACCGGCTGCACCTTCCGGATTTTGGATGTGTTCATGAGCGACGAAGACGTGATGCGCCTGAGATCCGAAACCGACATCCTGATTTTCGCACCGGTCTCGGACGCCCTCGCCGCCACCGTCACCCAGTCGCTCGCCTGCGGTGCCGCCCTCGTCTCGGGCGCCTGGCTCCCCTACCGAGGACGCGCCAGCGCAGGCTTTTCGTTTACCGAGATCGAACGCCCGCGCGACGCCGCCGATGCCACTCGCGCCCTCCTGGAGCGCTGGTCGGATTTGCAGCCGAAATTACTTCGAAACCGCGAACTGGCGTTCGAGCTCTTTTCCGAGAAGAATCTTGGACAAGGCTGGATCTCCGCCTACCTGTCCGCTCTCCCAACCCATCGCACAACCGGTTCATGCAAGCAGTAATCCTCGCTGGCGGCTTAGGAAGCCGGCTCCGCCCTTTCACCGAAGTCATCCCCAAGCCCCTGCTGCCCCTCGGCGAGCGCTCGCTGATGGAAATACAGATCTCCCATCTGAAAAAAGCCGGCGTGGACGAGATCTTCGTGGCCACCAACTACCGCGCCGATTACGTGGAGGCGTTTCTCGGAGACGGCAGCAAGTTCGGCGTAAAACTCCATTTCAGCCAGGAAACGAAACCCCTCGGCACCTGCGGACCGCTCAGCTTGATCAAGAACCGGATCACCGGCCCGTTCATGATGATGAACGGGGACATCCTCACCAAACTCGATTTTGGAACCTTGATGAAGTTCGCCGCGGACCAGGACGCGGATCTCACCGTCGGCACCAAAATCATCACTTTGCCGTTTCGCTTCGGAAACGTCGAAGTGGACGGCAACAACCGCCTGCTTCGAGTGGAGGAGAAGCCCGACCTGAAGTTCGAAATCCTCGCGGGCATCTACTGCTTCAAACCCGGGATCTTCGCCCATATCCCCGACAACGAGTATTTCGGCATGGATCAGTTGATCAAAAAAATGCTGTCCGAGGGCCACCCGATCTCTCGCTACCTGATCCACGACTACTGGTTGGATATCGGCCAAGTCGAAGACTACAATCAGGCCCGTTCCGAATACGAACGTAACTTCTAGCCCCGCAAGCCCCCGGTCCCGGCAGGCGACATGGCCCGACCTGCCGCCCGCGACCCAACCTTCACGAGCAACTTTCGATCGTGCCCTCCCGCCTAAAAACAAAACTGACCAACTATTGGTATGCCCGGCTAGCACGGGACTTTCCGGTCTACTTCATCATCAGCACAGGCCGGACCGGGACCAAGTTCTTCGAAACGTTTTTCGGCGACGTCACCGACGAGGCCTATTGCTTGCACGAACCTTCGCCCGACCTGTTCGACCTCGGCGTGGGCCTGTATCGGGGCGAGATCGCAGAAGCCAGGGTGGTGAAGGAACTCCTCAAGAGCAGAATCCCGATGCTGCGCGAAACGCGGGCGCTCGGGAAACGCGTGTATGTGGAATCGAACCCAAACGCCTCGTTGCTGCTCCCGCAAATCAGGCAGGTCTTCCCCAAGCACCGCGTGCTCTGGATAACGCGTGACATAAAAACCTACCTTCCTTCCGCGTATAACAAATCCCCGGACGACAGCGGGACCATGTTCTTCTACGCGAACGACGATCATCGGAAGAGATTGTCCGCCGAAGATATCACGTCCGACCCATGGCGCCCGGAATGGCCGCGTCTCTCTCGCGCCGAACGCATCGCGTGGTGGTGGCAGAAGTGCAATTCCCTCCTGCTCGAACAAACCGGCAACGATCCCCGCTGCCTGCATCTGAAGTTCGAAAACATATTCAACAGCGAGACAGGCCCGGCGGAGATGGCCAAGATGCTCGATTTTTTCGGCATCAAGAACCAGGCCGCGAAATGCACCGAGGCCACGTTGAAAGCCTTGGGCGATCCGAAAAACCAAACCCGCCACTCCGCCGACACGCCACTCGACGACGCAGTCGGCAAGAGCGGCTCTCGGGTGGAAGAAATCACCGGGCGCCTGCGCGCCCGGCTCGGCTACGGGCCTGCCTGACCTTCTTTGCGCCGCGCCGCGCGTTCGCCCGGCGCACGAGCCGAGCGCCGACTCCGGCGTTCACGAGCCGGGACGATCACGCTTCACCAACTCGCCCATTCGCACAAAGGCGCCCTCGCCTATCGCCGCGCCATGGCGGACCACCGCGCCGCTGCCCAAAAACGACCCCGCGCCCAGCCGGGCGTCCCCATTGAGGATCGCGCCGGTCGAGACGTGGCAATGTTCGCCCACGCGCGCCCCATGTTCGATCAACGCGCGGCTGTTAACGATGCAGTTCTCCCCGATCTCGGCGCCCGTGTTCACGATCGCTCCGTGCATCACGATCGTTCCGGCTCCGATGCGCGCAGTGGGGGAAACATAAGCCCGAGGAGAGACTACCACCGGCAGCGTCGCCCCTGCCGCCAGCGCTTCCGCATACAGGCGCCGCCGCACCGCCGGGGACTCGATCTGCCCCAATACCACCAACGCACGTCCGATCTTCGGCATCAGCGCGACCAGGTCGGAGTCGTCTCCGATCACCGGAAAACCGCCAACACTGTGACCCACTTCCTCGGGACGCCCGAGCAAGCCGACGATGCGATACCGATCCTCGAGCAAAAGGACGTCGATACAGGCCAGCGCGTGCCCGCCCGCACCCAACAAGAGAATGTCGCTTCGATTCATTGCGGAAGACCTCCGGGCAAGTTCGCGCTGCTGGGCAGATTGATCAACGCGGCCTCGATCGCCTCCGCTTTGGCCAAACTCATGCGCGGACACGAGGCGAAGGGCGCGAGACGATGCAGAAGGCGCCAGACCGGGCGGGTCATCAAACCGGCGTCATTCGTCGCGGCCAGCACCGCGTCCCGCGCGTTTTCGTGCCCCGGCTGAAGCAGAATCGCCTGAAGCCAGTAGTTGCTCCGACAGTCTTCAGGCTCCCGCACCAAACTAACCTCCGGCACCTCGCGCAGCGCCGTTTCGTAGGCGGAAAAAAGTCGGCGCTTGGCTTCCAGCATCGCCGGGAGCCGCTCCAACTGCGCGCACCCGAGCGCGGCGTTCAAGTTCGGCATCCGGTAGTTGTAGCCGACCTCATCGTGCACGTATTCCCACCGATGAGAAACCTTCGCGGTGGTCGTCAGGTGCTTCGCGCGCCGCGCGAGTTCGGGGTCGTTGGTCAGGATCGCTCCGCCGCCGCCGGTGGTGATGACCTTGTTGCCGTTGAAGCTCAAGGTCCCGAGGAGACCGAGCGTGCCGGTATGGGCTCCGCGATGGTAGCTGCCGAGCGACTCCGCCGCGTCCTCCACCAAGGCGAGGTGGAAGTCTTTCGCCACCGCGCGCAGGCCGTCCATGTCGGAAGGATGCCCGAAGGTGTGCATCGGCACCAACGCCCGGATCGGGCGGCGCGTGCGACGGTTCACGCATTCGCCGGCAACGAGGTCCGCCTCGCGCAGCAAGTGCTCACGCAAGGCGCGAGGGTCGACGCCCAAGGTCACCGGCTCGGAATCGACGAAGTGGGGAGAGGCGCCGCAATACATGACGGCGTTGGCCGTCGCCACAAAGGTCAGCGCGGGAATCAGCACCTCGTCCCCGGGCTTCACGCCGGCGAGACGCAAGGCGATGTGCAGCGCTGCCGTGCCGTTGACCACCGCGACCGCGTGCCGCGCGCCGGTGAACGCCGCCAGCTCGCGCTCGAAACGATCCACGAAGGGACCCACCGACGAGACAAAGGTCGAGTCGATGCATTCCTGGAGGTAGCGGCTTTCGTTGCCTCCGAATTCCGGCACATGCAGGCCCACCGGGCCCGGGCCCGCGGCCTTGCGGATCGCCGTCAGCAAACGCGGGATAAGGTCGGTCGCCACGGCTGCCTCAGAGGTTGTAGATGCCTGCCTTGTAACGCGACAGATTGGCCGGATCGGAGAACCACTCGATGGTCTCTCGCAATCCGCGACGGAAGCCGTCTTCGGCCCCATACGATGGGCTCCACCCGAGCAGCTCGCGGGCCTTGCGATTGTCCGCCCACAGACGCTCCACCTCGCTCTTGTCGGGCCTCAAACGCTGCTGATCGCACTCGATTTCGATTTCCGCCCCCATCAGGGACGCGATCAATTGGGCCGTGTCCCCGACCGAGATCTCAAAGTTGCTTCCGATATTCACCACCTCGCCGACGAATTTCGGCGAGCTGAGCGCGGCCTGAAATCCGCGCACGGTGTCGGCGACGAAATTAAAATCGCGCGTGGGAGCCACCGCGCCGAGCCGGATCTTTCTCTTCCCGCCCGCAAGCTGCGTGATGATCGTGGGAATCACCGCACGCGCGGATTGGCGGGGGCCGTAAGTATTGAACGGACGGATAACCCCCACGGGCGTGCCAAACGAAAGATGGTAGGACATCGCGATCTGGTCCGCGCCGATCTTGCTCGCCGAGTAGGGCGACTGCCCCTGCAGCGGATGGGCCTCGTCGATCGGAACGTAGCGAGCCGTTCCATACACCTCGCTGGTCGAGGTGTGCACCACTTTCGACACCCCCAGATCGCGGGCCGCCTGCACGATGTTCAAGGTGCCCTTGATATTCGTGTCCACGTAAGTGTCCGGCGAATGGTAGGAGTAGGGAATCGCGATCAGAGCGGCGAGATGCAGCACCGCGTCGCATCCTTTCATCGCCGTGCGAACCCCGTTGGGATCGCGAACATCCCCGGTGAAAACTTCAAACCGTCCCGCGACGTCCGGCGCGCAAGCGTCGAGCCAGCCCCACGAGTTGAACGAATTGTAGAGCACGAAAGCCTTCACCTCATGACCGTCGCGCACCAGCGCCTCGACCAAATGGGATCCGATGAAGCCTTCCGAGCCGGTGACTAGAATTCGCATAAAAGTGGGACGAGGACGTAGTTTGCCATTCCCGGCGGCGCAACGGAGGAAATCGGCCGGAACCGACGCGCCGAATCGGCGCAACACGGTTTTTTCGCCATCGGAATCCGGCGGCGCTACAACAACTCCGCCGGGCTCACCGTCGCGGTGCCCATCTTCGAAACCACCACGCCTGCGGCGAGATTCGCCAGGCGCGCCGCGTCCACCGGGCTCGCGCCGCACGCCAGCGCGGCGGTAAGAAAGGCGATCACCGTGTCGCCCGCGCCCGATACGTCGAAAACCTCGCGCGCCTCGGTGGGCAGCACTTGCTCCACCTTCCCGCCGCGCGAGACGGCCATGCCGTCGGCGCCCAGCGTGACGACCAACACCTTCGGCGCGAACTCCGCGTGGATGCGCGCGCAAATCTCCTCGAGCGGATAGACGTCGCCCAAAGCCGGTTCCGGCAAGCCGGCGAGTTGCAGCGCCTCATGGCGGTTCGGCGTGATCAGGCCGGCGCCGCGCAGGTTGAGCTTGCGCGAGGGCTTCGGATCGATGGCGAGCAACACGCCGGACTTCGCCGCAAGTTCGCGAACGCGGTCGAGCAGCGCCGGGGTGACCACGCCTTTCGCATAGTCGGAGACAATCACCGCGTCCGCCTCGGCCACCGCCGCCGTCAGAGCCGCCTCGCCCGCCGGATCGGCGAGCGGATCGTAGAGCCCTCGCGGGCCTTCGTGATCGATGCGGCAAAGCTGTTGGTGACGCGCCACCACGCGCGTTTTCACAATGGTCGGCGCGCTTGCGCGTCGCAGGCACCGGCCCGCCTCGACACCCTTTTGCTCAAGGATCGCCGCGAGCGATTTCCCTGTCTCGTCGACTCCCAGCGTGCCAAAAACCGCGGCCCGCACGCCTGCGGCGGCGAGGTTGTGCGCGACGTTCGCCGCGCCGCCGGCCACGAGTTTTTCCTCCGTCGCCTGCACCACCGGCACCGGCGCTTCAGGCGAGATGCGATGCACGTCGCCAAGGATGTAGCGGTCGAGCATCAGGTCGCCGATCACCAAGATGCGACGGGAGGGAAAGGCGACGAGTAGTTCGGCTGTGGTCATGCGCAGGGAAGCGGGACGGGGAAACTCGGGACAAAGTCGAAGTTCGGGCTCAATCCCATTCGTGGGCGTCGACCGCCTCGAGCCACTGATGGAGCACGAGCGTATGCACTTCCTGGATGCGGGCGGTATTGCCGCTCGGCACCACGATCTCGTGGTCGCAGGCGCCGCGCGCCTTCCCGCCATCCTTGCCCGCGAGAAGGACGGTGATCACGCCTTTCTTTTTCGCCGCGGCGAAGGCGGCCAGGACATTGGCGCTGTTGCCGCTGGTGCTGAAGCCGACGAGCACGTCGCCGCGACGGCCAAGCGCTTCGACACCGCGCGAGAATACGTGCTCGTAGCCGTAGTCGTTGCAGATGCAAGTGATCGCGGTCGGATCGGCGTTGAGGCAAATCGCCGGGAGGGCGCGACGCTCCCTCGAGTAGCGACCGACGAGTTCTTCGGCGAGATGGAGCGCGTCCGCGGCGCTGCCGCCGTTGCCGCAGGTGAGCAGGGTGCCGCCCGCCTTCAAGCTGGCGAGAATCGCCGCGCCGGCCGCCTCGACCGCCGGGCCGAGCGCGTGCGCGGCGGCGAGGACGGCGCGAAGCTCGTCAACGCTCTGGGCGAAAGTCGGAGAGGTGCGGGGAGCGGAGGACATGGTTTTAAGCAAGCGATGGCTCAGGAGCCCGCGACTTCGCCGAGGCGGCGTCCGGGCACGAGGTAGTGGGAAACATAGTCGCGCACCGCGGCGTCGAGCGAGTGCCGGGGGCCGGCCCAGCCGGTCGAGTCGAGCCGGCCGGTCGCGGCGCAGGTGTAGTATTGGTATTTGCCTCGCAGCGCATCGGGCAGAGGCACGAAGTCGATCTGCGCCGGCAAGCCGAGCGCGCCGAAGATCGGCGTGACCAGCTCGATCCAGGTCGAGGCGCGGCCGGAACCGATGTTGTAGAGGCCCCGGGCGGCGGGCGTCTCGGCGAGGTGGATCGTGGCGGCGACCGCGTCCTTCACGTAGAAAAAATCGCGCTTCTGCTCGCCGTCGCGGTAGTCGGGATGCTCGCTCTTGAAGAGGCTCACGCGGCCCGTGGACTGGATCTGCGCGGTGGCCTTGTGAACCACGCTGCGCATGTCCGCCTTGTGATCCTCGTTCGGGCCGAAGATGTTGAAATACTTGAGGCCAACGAGCCCGCGCTCGAACCAACCCTGGCGCTTCGCGTGCTGGTCGAAAAAATGCTTGGAATAGCCGTAGGCGTTGAGCGGGCGGTAGAGGTCGAGCTTCTCCTGGCCGTCTTGCATGCCCTGCGCGCCGTCGCCGTAGGTAGCGGCGGAGGACGCGTAGACGAAGCGCCTTTCGCCGGTGATCGACCACTCCGCGAGACGGCGGGTGTAGTCGTAGTTGTTGTCCATCAGGAAACGCGCGTCGCGCTCCGTGGTCGCCGAGCAGGCTCCGAGGTGGAAAACCCATTTCACCGAGCGGAGCGCGGGCTCGTCGAGGCGCGCCCAAAGCGCGTCGGCATCGATGTAGTCGGCGTAACGGAGAGCAACGAGGTTGCGCCATTTCTCATCGGTGCCGAGGCGGTCGGTCGCGATGATGTTTTCGCAGCCGCGCCGGTTGAGTTCCCAGATCACGGCGCTGCCGATCATGCCGGCCGCGCCGGTGACAAGGATGGTGTCGGAGGTTTTGATCATCGGGAGCGGAGAAACGAGGGAGAACGATGGTTCGGGCGGGGCGATCAGCCGCGGGCGCCCGCGCCTTTGGCGATCAAGCCGGTGGTGGAGTGGCCCGCGATGAAGGGCATGATGCGGATCTCCGCGCCGACGGCGAGCAGCGCCTCCCGCTCGGAAGCGTCGAGCGTCTCGATCGTGTAGTCGCCGGCCTTCGTGTAGACATCGGGCCGCAGCGCGCGGATCTCCGCGGCGAGGCGCGGACCGGCAAAAACGAACGTCGCGGCCACGCAGCGCAGACTCGCCAGGGCATAGGCGCGGTCCGCCTCGGCATTGAGCGGACGGCTCGGTCCTTTGAGGACCCGCACGGAGGCGTCGCTGTTGACCGCCACGACGAGGAGATCTCCAAGCGCGGCGGAGTTGTGCAAATACTCGATGTGTCCGCGGTGCAGGAGGTCGAAGACGCCGTTGGTGAGGACGACGCGCCTGCCTTGCGCCCGGGCGGCCTCGCGCCAGGCGACGGCGGCGGCGAGGTCGAAAACTTGGGGCGCGGGAATCTGGCTCATGCGGACCACGACAAGACGTGGTCGATGGCCGCGCGGAAAGACGGAAATATCGGGTATTGCCCAAGCCCCGCCTCGCGGAGCTCGCCGGCGAGGTCGTCGAGACCCGTCGCAACCCCGACCGCGCGCGTGCCGGCGGCGTGGCCCGTCTCAATGTCCGAGCCACGATCGCCGATGTAGCAAATCTCCTGCGGCGAGTAGCCAAACTCGGCCATGATCTCCCGCGCAAAACGCGGCGAGGGTTTGCGATATACCTCCGGGTCTTTCGGATGCTCCGGCGCGGTGCAGACCCGGGCGAAGGGCGCCGGGCCGAGGGCGAGCAACTCGATCATCCGCGCCGTGCAGGCCTCCGCATCGGCGAGAGTGAACAGGCCGCGCCCGACTCCGGATTGGTTGGTGTGAAGAAAAAGCTTCAAACCCGCGGCCTGCGCCGCGGCCAAGGCCTCGCGGACCTCGGGCAACACCCTCACTTCCTCGGGCTTGTGCATGTAGGGCACGTGCTCGATGAGGGTGCCGTCGCGATCGAGGACGAGAGCTTTGATGGCGGACATGGGGATTTCCTTAAACGCGCGGCTCGGAGGCTAATCCGCACGCAGACGCAGGGCGGCGAGCACGCGTTCGGCGTCGAGGTCGGCGAGATTCGGCTCCTGCACCACGTCCACATCCGGACCGCGCGGACGCATGCGCACGGGGTCGCTGTGGCCCGACATGACGACGAGCGTCGGCGCGCCCACCGCCGCGGTGATGTGGATGGGACCGGTGTCGTTGCCCACCACGCCGCGGGCGCGACGCGCAAGGGCGCCGAGTTGCTTCAGGCTCGTGCGGCCGCAAAGGTTCACCACCGACGGCGCGGCGGCGCAGAGCTCGTCGACCGAGGCCTGGTCGGCGGCGGTGCCGATGACGACCGATGCGAGACCGCGCCGCTCGGCGAGCAGGCGCGCGAGGTCCGCGTAGCGGCTGGCTGGCCAGCGTTTTTCCAGGCGGTGCGGCGCGCAGCCCGGCACAAGCAGCACAAAGCGCCCGGGCAGCGTGGGCAGTCCGTCGAGCGGTGCGTCGAGCCAGGAAAGATCCACGGGGCGATCCAGCCGCGGCACGCCCGCGCTTTCGATCATGCGAAGCTGGCGCTCCGGCACGGGCAGATTGGCCGTGCGGTATTCACGCCATGGATGCGAACACCCGCTCGCGATTCCCACCCACTCGGGCCGGCGACCGGGTCCGAGCAGCCTGTGGTAGATGCCGGTGCGACCGTTGCACTGCAGATCGTAGACGCGGCCGAAATTCCCAGCGCGCAGACCGGCCCGCATCGCCAGCCAACGGTCGATGCGCAGACCTCGCGGAGTCGGATCCACGATCACTTCGTCAAACCACGGCAGATCCGCGGCGAACTTCGCAAAGGCCGGGCGCGTGAGCAGACTGATGCGATCGCCCGCATGGTGCGCACGGATCGCCTGGAAGGCATCCATCGCGAGGAACAAGTCGCCGAGGGCGCCGAGCTTGATAACGAGGATATTGCGGGCGGCCATGCGCGGGCGAAGCAGCGGGAAAGGAAACCGAAAGGGGCGCCGGGAACTCAGGCTTTGTAATACTTCGTCGGACGGCGCGCGGGCGGGATCGCGTTGCGTGTGTCGACGACGGGAACGGGGAAGCCCGAGAAATCGAAACCCTTGTAGGCGTCGTGCCCGGTGGAGAGGAGGATGAGATCGTGCTCGGGCGTGATGGCGGAGACCGACTTGCGGCCGGCGTATTCGGCGTGCTCGCGGGTCTTCGGCACCACCGGCACGAAGGGATCGTGATACTCGACCTTCGCGCCGAGAGACTCCAGCTTCTGGATGAGCTTGTAGGTCGGCGACTCGCGGTCGTCGTCGACATTCGCCTTGTAGGCGAGGCCGAGGATGAGGACGCGCGCGCCCTTCACGGCCTTGCCCTCCTCGTTGAGCGCCTCGAAGCAGACCTTCACCACGTGGTCGGGCATGGCGGCGTTGATCTCGCCGGCGAGCTCGATGAAACGCGTG
>CAMLQS010000102.1 GCA_946482165.1 uncultured Verrucomicrobiota bacterium
GTCCGGCTCCTTCGGGCGCGCCGCGACGCTCGAATACTACTTTGACTTCACCAAATGCGGCGACGCGGTCGCCGGATCGGCGATCGCCGACACCGCGCATGGTCGTGCCTCGGCGCGGATGAAGGAGGCCTCCGCGCTCTCAAAGGACAAGGGGCTGCTGATCGCGCCGGACAATGTCGCCGGCCGGACCGGAGCGGTGTTGCCGGCCGAAGCGCTCGGCGTCTTCACCGGCGACTTCACACTGCAGATTTGGTATCGGACCGGGAACTACACGGGGCCGAACACCTTGCTTTACGGCGGCTCCACCTCCGAGCCCGGGGACGACAGCATCGAGGGCGACCAGGCGCTGTTTGTCGGCTACAACAACCGCGCGGGCGAGGTGCAGTTCCTTCGGCCGATCACCAACGATGGCACCCGATGGGGCGCGGACATGTCCGACACCCTGCTCGGGACCGGAACCGCCCCCGGCACGCTTTACGACTACGTGCTCGTCTATGACAGCGGCGCGCGACGGTTCGCCGCCTACATGGACGGGTTTCCGGTGGGCACGATGCCCGCAAACGATTTCGCCGGCCTGCCCGCGTTGGGGAGCGGGCTCGCCATCGGCGGAGTCCAGACCTCGGCGTTTCCCGATGATCGCGCCGCGGATGTGGCGATCGCCTCGTTTCTGATGTATCGCGGCGCCCTCGCCGGTCCCGCGGTTGCCCGGATCCATGCTTTCGGCCCAAATCCCTCGCTGGAGGAACTGGCGGAGGCGGGCGTCTCCTTGGGCGAAGTCGCGGCTTCGGAAACCGCGGTCTCCGCGGCTCCGGCCGGCGAACCCGCCGCCGGCGGCGGCGAGGCCGCTCATGCCCCGTCCCAAGGGGCGCGGGCTTCGTTTCGCCGCCATCGACGTTGAGCGCGCCGACACGCGGCCATCCCTCGAATTACCCCTGCCCTCGTCCACAAAAGCATGAAGAAAAATATTCGTCTCGTTTCGACGATCCTTGTCGCCCTGGTCGGTCTCGAGGCTGCGGCGCGGGCCGCCTCGCTCGAGTGTTATTTTGATTTCACCCGTTACGGTTTGGTGCCGCCCGGCTCGACGATCGTCAGCAACGTCCACGGCAAGACGGCGGCCACCGTGAGATCCGTCGGGACCACGCTGAACCGGTGGGGACTGACGATCGAGGCCGGGCATGGCGCGTCCGACACGGGAGTCTCGATCCCCTCGGAGGGCATTGCCGCCTACGCCGGAGATTTCACCGTTCAGATCTGGTTCGTCACGTCGGAGACGGTGAGCTCCAACACGATGCTTTTTGGCGGAACGACCTCCTCGGGCACGGACGACAACCTGTCGGGCGACAGCGCCTTTTTCGTCGGCTACAACCACCTAGGGGACAAGACCGAGTATATCCGGCCGGTGGTCGGCAACGGCACCCGATGGGGAACCGACATGAAGGCGCCGAAAGGCACCGGTCTGTCCGTTCTGTCGTTGCACGACTATGTCGTCACCTACAACAGCGCGAGCCGGGTGATGACGGCCTATATGAACGGGGCGCAGGTGGGCTCGATGAATGCCGGTGGCTTCGCCGGTCTCGCATCGCTCTCGGAGGGCATTGTCGTGGGCGGCGTCCGAAACTCCGCTTTCCGGGACGACAGCTCCGCGCCGGTGAACATCCGCTCCTTTCTCGTCTACTCCGGCGTGTTGAGCCCCGGGCAGGTGGCCAAGCTACACGCCGTCGGGCCGGTCCCGGGTTTGGACGCGCTAGGGATGGCCGACGTCGTCGTGAGATAGGTGGTCCGGCGTCCGGCCGGTGTGGCGCGCGAGAAGCGGTGAAGCATCCCCAAGGCCCACGGGCGAGACGCCCGTGCCACTTTGACATGGGCCGTCGTTTCGAAGACAGCGCCTAGAGGTCGGCCAGCCCCCGGCCTTCGAGCTCGGCGGCGGCGCGGCGGCGCAAGGGGCCTTCGGCGAACGTGTCCGCCCATGCGCGAGCTTGGTCGGGCGCGCGCACGACCCATTGATGGAGGACCGACAACACGGCCTCGTCTTGGCGCGGCCCGGGCGGAATGTCGCGGGTTACGACGCGGGCGGCGGCGGCGGGATCGCTTTGCGCGAGCAGATAGCCGAGGCGGGCCAGCTGATCGTCGCGCCAGTCGCCGCTTTCCTGTCGCAGGGTCCATTCGTGGGCCGCGGTGAAATCTTGCCGGGCCCATTGGAGCAGAAGGCTGGCGAACAGGCCGGGATCGGCGGCGCAGAGGTTTTGATCAAGGGCCATCTCCACTGCGGCCAGGGGATCGCGTTCGGCGAGGATCAGGCAGCGACGCGCGAGCGACGCGTCGGGCGATGCCGGGGCGTCGGGCACGGCGGGGAGTTCCCGCGTGTTTGGATACGGATGCGGGCAGGAATCCCGCGCCACCCTGGCGGATGCGCCCGTGGCGCTCGCGAGCGGGACGGTGGGATGGGCGGGGGCGAGGGCCTCGCGCGCGAAGAGGCAGAGCGCGCAGGCGACGGCGGCGCCGACGGCGAATCGGGAGGCGGGATGCATTGCCGGGGTGAACGAACGCCGCGCTCCAGGGGAAAGAGCGCGGCGCGATTCGGGGGAGCGGACCGAGGCTTACGGCGCGAGGGAGATCGACCACTGCTGGTTGTGGGCGCCTCCGTAGGGCCACTGGATGATCGTGGCGCCATCGGCGGCGCTGCCGCCGTTCACGTCGGCCACCTTGCCGCTGTGGACGGCGGTGAGCTTGAAGAAGCCGTCGCCGGAGGGGGTGACGGTCCACTTCTGGCAGTCGTTTCCATTCCACGGCCAGATCTGGATCCTGGTGCCGTTGTCGGGCTTGGCGTAATAAACCTCCATGAACGTGCCGGAAAGCGCGTTGCCGATCTGATACTGGCCGTTGATCAGATGGGTGAATGTCCATTTCTGCTCGGTGCCGCCGTTGGCGCTCCACTGGACGAGGGCCGTGCCGTTGGCGGGGGAGCCGTTCTGCAGGCTCAGGGCCTTGTTGCTGCCGCGGCTGAACACGCGGTAGGTGCCGTCGGGGATGGTGCGCCCGACGTCGCTGAACGTCGCGAGTTCGGCGATCTGGGTGCCGCCTCCGCCATTGTTGGCGGTCACGTTCAGCCGATAATAGCGATACGCGCCGGGGCTGGCGACGTTGAAGCTCATGGTCTGGTAGCGATTCGGGAAGCTGGCCTGGGCGGTCCGGGTGTCGACCGCGGTCCAGCTCGAACCGTTGTTGGAGCCCTGAAGCTGCCAGTCCCTCGGATCGCGCGCCGGCACGTCGTTTGCGCTGGTGATGTCGTAACGCTTGATCGTCTGGGCGACTCCCGGGCCGAAGTCGTATTGCAACCAGCTTTGCGTGGCGCAGAGCCACTTCGTGCCGGCGTTTCCATCGAAGGCCTTGGCGGCGCCTTCGCCGCCGTCCGGGTTGTTGATGCTGTCGTTGGCGGTGCCGCCGAAGGTGACGTTCAGAAGGTTCGGGTTCACCGGCGTCACCGAGTCCTGGGCGGAGTTCGCGCTTTCGCCGGCGGCGTTCACCGCGCTGACGACGTAGTGATAGGTGGTGCCGTTGTTCACCGCCGTGTCCACGTAGCTCGGGGCCGTCACCGTCGCGATCGTCGTGTAGGGGCCGCCGCTGGCGGTGGCGCGTTTCACCTTGTAGCTCGTCGCGCCGAAGGACTCGGACCAGCGGAGCGGCGCTTTGTATTGTCCGGGCGCGGCATAGAAGCTCACGGGCGCGGCGGGCGCGGCGACCGGGGCGGCGCCGTTGCCGCCGGTGATGCTCACGTCGCTGAAGGTCGCGGTGCATAGCGTGCCGGTCTGCATGGAGGTCACGCAAAGGCCGAGGTAGGGCGACGTCCCGAGATTGTCGCAGCGAGCGACGGCGAGGGCCGACCAACTCGCGCCGTCGGGCGAGGCGTAGGTGGTGACGATGTTTCCCAGTCGCTCCACTTTCACCCACCACACGGGCTGCGAGATCCAGTAGCCTTGGGCTTCCCAATTCGAGCCGCCATACATCTCGGACCAGCCATGGAAGTAGGTCTCCACCTGGCTGTCGGGCCGGAGCGCCACCCAGGCCTTGCACGCGGGGGTGGCGTTCAGGTCGGAGCGGATCATCACGCCCGCCTTGTTGAGGCCGACGATGTTTTGCACCGAGGTGACTTTCGCGACGATGGCGCAGTCGCCGCTGACCTGTTTGTAGAGGAAGTGGAAGCGTTCGGAGCCGTGGGTCCAGATGTCGGAACCCTCTCCGCGCACCGTCCACACGCCGTTGGCATAGGTGCCGCTGCCAGCGGGCGACGCTCCGTTTACGTCCACGTTGGTCATGCCCGTGCTGACGCGACTCGTGTTCGGGAAGGCGATGGGCGCAGGCGGGGTCGCCGACGAGCCGTCGGCGGATTTCAAGAACATGAAGGCGTCCGCGTTCGTCCCCTGCGTGGCGAGTTTCTTCTCGATCCACGGGGCGCTCTGGCCCTTGCGCTGAACGTAGTGGCTCTTGAGGATGTTGAATGCGCGAGGTTCGGCCGCGTAGCCGGGGGAGTCCCAGATCCCCATGTAGTATTCGTCGGTGGTGCCCATCGGCACGAAGGACGTGGGCGTGTTGACGTTGAGGCGGCAGTAATACTCGCCCATCGCGAGCAGGCGGTTGTCGAGTTCGGAGAACACGTCGATGCCTTGCTTCCAGAATATTTCGGCGGCGGTGGCCATGGCGAGGATGTGGCCGTAGGCGTGGCCCTGGTCGCGGCCGGTCTCGCCGTGCTCGCCGTTGCTTGCGGTGTTCCGAAGCCCGGTGCTGCCGAAGGCGCGATATTGATAGAGCACCTTGTTGAGCTTCGTCGGGTCGTCGTTGAACGCGGCGATGGCGGCGGCGGCGACCAGGCTCAGCGAGCCTTTGTTGGTCGGGCCGAGCACGTCGATGTGCAGGCCGGTGGCGGGCCAATAGACGTTGCCGAAGAGGTTTTTCACGGCGTCGGTGTCGGCCTGGGTCCAGCCGGGCCAGGTGCCGCGCAGGATGTCCGCGCCGCCCACGAAACGGACGGCATAGTCGCCGAGATCGAGGTTGGCCTCCATGCCGGTGAAACTGGTCTGCGTGTTCGCCCAGGAGATCAGGATCTCGCGGGCTTTCACCGCGTAGTCGTTGTTGCCGGTGAAATACCACATGCGCGCGAGGTTGTAGACCGCGGTCATGTCGTTGCGCCACTGGTTGAGATTGACGTTGGGGTTGCGGCTGACGTTCGCGAATGGCCCTTGCTTGGTGTAGCCGAGCGACGAGTGCCAGTCCGCGGCTAGCGCGGCGTAGCCGGACTTCCACGGTTCGACGTTCAGGTTGGCCTTGAGCGTGGCGAGATCCGTGGCGGTGAGCGGAACGCTCGGATGCACGTAGGCGGAAGCGGAGGCGGCGAAGCCGGCCAGCGCGGCTAGCACGGTGAAGGCGCGGCGGGCGCGCCCGGGGGTGTTTTGCGGGGTATGTTTCATGGGGGAGAAAGCGGCCCGGTTCGCACGCGTGGGTTGCGCGGCGGCCGCATCGGGCGGGGGGGGGGGCGGGTTTACCGTGCGTGCGCGCCCGGCGCGGGGGCGGCCCCGGGGGGGGGGGGCGGCGGGGGGGGGCCGAGGTCTGCATGCCCAGCCACGGGAAACGAGGATGGCGGTTGCTTACCCAGTTAGGTCCTCGAGGCGCGAGCCGTGTGGCGCGCGTTATTCGGTGGGCCCGGGGCGCGCGACGGAGGGCGTTCGTGCAGTCTTTCGTGCGCGCTAACACGGTAAGCAAGTGGGGCGTTTGATCGGCCGAAGCGGCGGAGGCAGATGCTACTCGTCGAACCTTCTTTCCCCTCCCGAGCCGGCGTTGTCGGCGCGGGCTACCCCGCGCGGTGTGCCGTGCATCGTCAGGATGCGAAACGCCTGCGCTTCAAGTTTTCAGTCACTAAATCCCATGCCCCTCCATACTCCCACGCGTCCACGCCTCCGTCGCGCGCTGTCGCAAAACATCCTCCTTGGAATCGTCGCATCCCTCGCCGCCACGTCCTCCGTCCAGGCGCAGGCGACTTGGGTTGGCGATACCAGCAACGACTGGAACAACGCCTCCAACTGGAGCAGCGATCCGTCCAGCCCCTCGGGCAATTTCACCGTCAACCTGTCGACCGGCAACTTCCCGATTTTGAGCGCCGACTCCGCGTTCACGCCGGTGGACGTCTTCATCGCCAGCGGAGCCAACACCTCGGGTCGCTTCGATCATCGCGCGGGATTCCTGACCCAGACCAACACCAGCACGACCGGTGTCTGGTATTTCGTGGGCAAGAGCGCCAACACCGCCAACGGCACCTACAATCTGGCCGACACCTCGAGCACCGACGCCGGCATCTCGGGCTTCGCGCAAGGGACGGGCAGTCTCACGGTCGGCAAGCTTTGGGTCGGCGGCGCGCCTTGGAACGTGGGAGGCACCGGCACGGTCAATATCAACACCACTGGCATCATCACCGCCAACTCCACCCAGGACTTCGGAGGCGGCAACGCCTCGAAGGCCGCCTTTTCGCTCGCCTACGGTTCCGGCAGCAGCGGCACGGTGAACATGCAAAACGGCACCATCAACGCGAACAGCGAGATGTGGGTCGGTTTCTCCGGCACGGCCGCTTTCAATCAGTCGGGCGGCACGGTCAACACCACCGAGTCGCTGGTCATCGGGCGCAACAGCGGCGCTAACGCCACCTACAACCTGACGGGCGGCGTGGTGAACGCGGCGACCGTCTCCGGCCAGGTTCTGCTCGGCGCCAACGCCGGCGGCGTCGGCACCGTCAACCTGGACGGCGGAACCCTCCAGGCCCCCGTCGTCACCAAGGGCGGCGGCACCGGCACATTCAACTTCAACGGCGGCGTGCTCCGCGCGGGCGCCACCAGCGCGACATTCTTCGGCGGCCTTACCAACGCCTACGTGAAGGCTGGCGGCGCCATCATCGACTCCAACGGCTTCGACATCACCGTCTCGCAGGCCCTGCTCGCCGACACGGTCTCCACCGGCGGCGGCTTGACGAAGAACGGAGCCGGCACGCTCACCCTCTCGGGGGCCAACACCTACGTGGGCAACACCACGGTCGACGCCGGCACCCTCGCGCTCGCCGACAACGCCTCGCTCAAGTTCGTCATCGGCGCGACGGGAGTGAACAACCAGGTGACGGGCTCCGGCGGCTTCACCGTCGACGGCGACTTCGCCTTCGACCTCGCCGCAGCCGGCACGACGCTCGGCGACTCTTGGCAGATCGTCGACGTCTCCACGCTCGCCGAAACCTTCGGCGGCACCTTCACCGTCACGGGCTTCACCGCCAACGCGGGCAAGTGGACGCGCCCCGCCAACGGCGCCTTCTACCAGTTCGACCCGGCGACGGGCGTGCTCCAGGTCGTGAACGATCCCGATTACGTTTTTCCCGCTCCTTCGGCCACGCCGGGCAATTATAACACCACCTACGCGATCGGTTCCGACATCGTGCTGAGCGTTTCCGGATCGGGCCTGGGCGAGCTGACCTACCAGTGGTATTATCAAGCCGACGTCGGCGCGACGCCCGTCGCCATCACCGACGCCACCGCCTCCACGCTCACCGTGCCGGCCGCGACCTCCTCCTCCGGCGGCATCTACTCGGTGATCGTCACCGACCACGCCCCCGAGGCCTCCGGCAAGCCCGCCACGACAACGACGGCCGTGTTCTCCGCCATCTCCGTGGTTCCGGCGAGCGACCTAGCCGTCGCCTACTACCGTTTTGAAGAAGGCTCGAACGGCGACGCCATCGCCTCCGCGCTCGACTCGGTCGGCGGCAACAACCTGAGCCCGCTCGGCGCCCCCAGCTACACCGGCGCCAGCGTGCCCTTCGCCACCATCCCCGCGACCGGCGCGAGCAACACCCTGGCTTCGAATTTCCCGGCTTCGGGCAACAACGGCCTCGTCGCGCCCATCGTCGGCACCCTCGCCGAAACCGCCTTCACCGACTTCACCGTCGAGGCCTTCGTCCGCTTCAGCGACGCGAACGGCGTGCATACCATCGTCGGCCGCGACGACACCGCCAACACCGGCGAAGGCACGGGCTCGCAGTCGCTCTTCTATCTCCAGCGCAACGGCGGCAAGTTGCGCGTCGAGGTCATCACCAAGGACAACACCAACGTCCAGGTTAACAGCGACAGCACTCCCGCGCTCAACACCTGGTATCACGTCGCCGCGGTCGGCAACGCCGGCGCCGGCACCCTCAAGCTCTACGTGAACGGCGTCCAGGTGGGCGCCGCCACCGGATTCACCGGCTTGTTCGTGCCGAGCCCGGGTTCCAACACCCCGTGGACCGTCGGTCGCGGCGAGTGGGCGGGCAACGACGCGGACTTCCTCCGCGGCGACATCGACGAGGTGCGCATCACCCGGGCCGCGCTCGCGCCGAGCCAGTTCCTCAACTCCTCCGGAGGCGTCGCGGTCGTCCCCCCGACGCTGAGCGTCGCGCCGACCTATGCCTCGGTCCTCCCCGGCGCCGACGTCCTCCTCACCGCCACGGCCACCTCGAACATGGGCGGCACGATCACCTACCAGTGGTATAAGGATGGCTCGCCGCTCGGCGACCAGACCGCCGCCAACCTGAGCCTCACCTCCGTCACGCTCGGCGCCGACGGCGTATATTCCGTCGTCGTCACCGACTCCTCCGGCGGCTCGGGCGCCACCCCGATCACCGCGAGCGCGACCTCCCGCCTGCGCGTCCTCGACCTTCCCGCCGCCGGCGCCCGCGCCATCGGCCTGAACTTCGTCGGCGCCGCCTCCAGCCCGGAACCTTGGGCCGTCGCCTGGTCGCACGTTCTGGGGACGATGGACCCCGCCACCTCGGCCGGCGTCTACCCGGCCGCCAACTGGAACAACTCGGCAGCGGTCGCCGACGTCTACCTCCAGACCACCCCGCTCGCGCTTCGGGAGTCCGACGGCTCGACCACGTCGGGCGCCTCGGCGACTTGGTCCGCCGCCGGCACCTGGTCCGCCCGCGTCGGCACCGGCGACCCGTCCGTGAAGACGCCGGACGCCCTCCTCCTGCACGGCTACGTCGAGTCCCGCGCCGCCGCCGGCTCCAGCGTGTCCGTATCCAATATTCCCTACGCCAGCTACGACGTCTACGTCCATGTGGCCGGCGGCACCAACGGCGCCGTTGGCAGCCTCAAGATCAACCGCGAGGCGTCTCCGACCTACTACTACCGCGTGTTCCAGCACGACGCCTACGAGGCCAACCCCTACGCCGTGCCGCTTGCGATGGGCGAGTCACTCACCCGGACCGAGGCGCTGAGCGCGCCCCCCGCGACCTTCGTGCGCTTTGCCGGCGTGACCGGGTCCGACCTCACCATCACCGCCGCCGACTCGGTGTTGAACCAAAATTCGGGCGGCATCGCCGCGATCCAGATCGTCGATCGCACTCCTGCGGGCACGGCCTATCCATTGGTCGTGACGAGCGCCCCCGTCTCGAAGCTGGCGCGCGGCGGCGCCAACGTGAGCTTCGGCGTCACCGCCGTCTCGCAGAACTCCGGCACCTTGGCCTACCAGTGGCAGAAGGACGGGGCTGATCTCTCCGGCCAGACCGGAGCGACGCTCTCCTTGAACAACGTCACCGGCTCCTCGAGCGGCAACTACGGCGTGACCGTCACCGAGACCTCCGCCCTCGGCACGATTACCACCACCCGCACGGCTTCGCTCGTGGTGGTGGACGGCACCCGCTCGCTCCTGATCAACGGCGACATCAACACCGCCACGAGCCCGACGTTCTCCGGCCACGGCATCCTTCGCGCCGACGGCAGCTCGACCGTGGCGGACCTCGGCACGGGAGCCACGGTGTGGAACGGCATCTTGGGGGCGTCCGGCGCCGCCACCCGGATCCTCGGCCTGGAGTCAACCGGTCTGTCTCTGCCCTCGGTCAGCTTCAGCTATGCGGACGCCGGAGGCGTGGAAGACAACGCGACGGCCGGCGGCATCGCCTCGAGCTCTGCGGTCAATCTATCGCGTGATTATCTCTACACCGACAACCAGACCACGCCGCTCACCGCGACGGTCGGAGGCCTGCAGGCTCTCGCCGGCAGGCAGGTGACCCTGGTGGTCTACGCTTACGGCAAGCTCTCCACGGCCTTCTGGGAGAACGGCTATCCCGGCCAGGTTCCCACGGGCTCCGAGCCCGCCACATTGGGCACCTCGGACACCGCCACCGTCACTTTGGCGACGGCGAACAATCATCTCGTCTCGGCTCCTGCGGCCACGACCACGATCGCCGACGGCGGCGCTCAGGACGCCGGGCGCAAGATCGAGGACAACAACTTGGAAAACACCGGCGGGACCTCGGCGGCCTACGTGACCTTCACGGGCGTCGTCGCGCCGGACGGCACGGTTTCCTGGAACCTCGGGCCCGATTCGGACGCGGGTCGCATCCCCCTCGTGGGCTTCCAGCTCCTGGTGACGGGGATCGACATCGCTCCGCCTGTTCCCGCGGGGTTGAGCGCGACGGCCGGCACCGGCCAGGTGAGCCTTTCTTGGACTGCGTCCACCGGCGCCGTCACCTATACGATCAAGCGCTCGACGAGTATCGCGGGGCCCTACGCTCCGATCAGCCAAGGAGTGACGACGGTCACCAGCTACACCGATAACGACGTGATTGGCGGCACGACCTATTACTACACGGTCGCCGCAGCCAACAGCCTCGCCCAGAGCCCCGACAGCGAGCCGGTTTCGGCGACGCCCGCCAGCAACCTGAGCGCCTTGCAGAACTGGCGGCAAACCCACTTCGGCACGACCGCGAACGAAGGAAATGCCGCCAACACCGCCGACTTCGACCAGGACGGAGCGTCGAACCTGCTCGAATACGCGCTGGGCACCGACCCGACATCGGCCGGCGCCGTGCCGGTGTCCGTAGCCCGCGCGGGCAACGTCCTTACGCTCGGCTTCAGCCACTCCGGCGACCCGACCTTGCTCTACAAGATCGAGGCGAGCAACGACCTCGCGAGCTGGAGCACCGCCTATACCTTCCCCGCCTTCAACAGCCCGGGCAACGAGACCTACACCGACACCGTGCCGCTCGACAGCCAGACGCGACGCTTCCTGCGCCTGATCGTGACGGCGCCTTGATAAGAAACCGCATCGGGCCCCGGGACGCCGCACGCGGCGTCCCGGGGCCCGATCACTACCCCTGATTCCGACCATGAAAACCAGCATCCCATGCTGTCGCCGCGACGGACGCGGCTTCACCCTCATCGAGCTTTTGACCGTCATCGCGATCATTGGCATCCTAGCCGCGATCCTCATTCCCACCGTAGGCAGGGTTCGCGAGCACGCGAAACGGGCCAAGTGCATGAGCAACGTGCGACAGATAACGATCGGCCTGGTCAACCTCGCCAATCAGAACAAGGGCATGGCCTTTCCCCCCAACGGATCGGGAGACTGGCCGTGGGACACGGCTCATTCTTTGATCAAGGACGCGGTCAACGCCGCGGGGCGCGAGGCGGTCTACTGCCCGTCGAACCGGATGCTGTCCAACATGGACAAGGAGCAGCTCTACATGTTTCGCCCGACCTGGGCGGTCACCAGCTACGTGCTGTTGGTGCCGGGCACGGCGAGAGTGGTGGGACCGTATTTGAACGACCGATTGAAGGCGGACTATACGGTCACGATCGGCCCGAACACGACGGTGCTGCCCGCGAGCCGAAGACCCTTGGTGGTGGACGCCGTGATTTCCGTCGGATCCGCGTATGAAAACGTCCCTGGCGGTCTGCCGGTGAACGACACCAACCACATGAACGGGCCGAAGCCCGCAGGCGGGCATGCCGGCTATGTCGACGGACACGTGGCTTGGCGCTCATGGAGCTCCGGCTTCTCCGTTCTCTCGACCGGATCTCCGACCTTCTGGTTCTAGGACCGGTCTTCCATTTCACCCCAAATCTCGTCGCGCGCCTCCCCTGCGCCTTGACGTCGCCTCCGCGGTCCTTCCGGTGCCGCGGAGGCGGCTGTCTGTTCGCAGGCGAAGACATTTTCGGAACCGCCTTATGCCCCTCCTTCGCCTTTCCACCCCGTTCCTCCTCCTGATCCTTCTTCTGGCGACGACCGCGCCGGCCGTCGCCCAGTTCGTCCACCCCGGCTGCCTCTCCACGCAGGCGGACCTTGCCCGCATGAAGGCCAAGGTGGACGCAGGCGCGCAGCCGTGGACCGCCGGCTACGACCGGCTGAAGGCCGCGCCCTACGGCCAGCTTGGCCACACGCCGAGCCCGCAGCCGATCATCTACGTCTCGGGCTCCCAGCCCGACAACTACATCACCTTGGCCCGCGACGCGGGCGCGGCCTACCAGGTTGCGCTGCGCTACCATGTCTCGGGTGACGAGGCCTACGCGGCCAAGGCCGTAAGCATCCTGATGGCGTGGGCCAACACCCACACGAGTTGGAACGGCAACACCAACGTCAGCCTGCGGGCCGGCCTCTACGGCTACCAGCTCGCCTGCGCCGGCGAGCTCGTGCGCAATTATAGCGGCTGGGCTCCCGCCGATTTCGCCAAGTTCCAAGGCTACGTGCGCACCCAGTTCTACAAGATCGTTTCGCCCAACGACGTCGACCGGGGCTTCCTCTTTCATCACCACAGCGGCCCGGCCGACTGCGTGGACCGTTACTGGGCGAACTGGGACCTGGCCGCGATGACGACGGTCATGGCGGTCGGCGTGTTCTTGGACGACGAACAGATCGTTCAGGAGGCGCTCGACTACTTTCACAACGGCGTCGGCGTGGGCCGCATCAGCAAACTGCTCTACCACCTTCACCCGAACGGCCTCGGCCAGTCCCAGGAGTTCGGGCGCGATCAAGGCCACGCCTCGATGCTCCTGCCGCTGCTGGGCACCTTCTGTGAAATCGCCTGGAACCAAGGCATCGATCTCTACGGCGAGCTGGACAACGCGTTCTTGGCGATGTCCGAGAACCAGGGAAAATACAACCTGTGGTATGACGTCCCCTACGTCCCCTACGCCAATTGCACGGATCTCATCCTGACCAACATCGGCGCTTCCGCCCGCGGGTCCAATCGCGCGGGTGTGGACATGGTTTACAACCACTACGTCAATCGCATGGGCCTGTCCGCGCCCTACACCCAGGAGGCCGCCGAATCGATCCGGCCGGAGGGCGGCGGCGGCCAATATGGCGGGGACAGCGGCGGCTTCGACCAGCTCGGCTTCACCACGCTGACGCACTCGCTCGACCCGATCGCGGCGGGCGTAGTGCCCAGCCAACTACGCGCCGGCGTCAAGGGCGGAAAGATCACGCTCTCCTGGCGGGGCTCGGCCTACGCGGAGAGTTACAACGTGAAACGCGCCACCTCCCCCGGCGGGCCGTATATCAACCTCGCCAAGGTGGGCTACAAGAACACCGCCTACGTCGACACCGGAGTCCCGGCGGGCACGACCTGTTATTACGTCGTTTCCGCCAACAACCCCGACGGCGAGGGCGCTCCCAGCGCCGAAATCTCCGCGGCGAACGACCGTCAGCTCTACGGCGCGCTCATCGGCACGGATGGTTCCGCCGCCAACTGGGGCGGCACCAAGGGACTGGCCATGGACGGCTCGCTCAGAAACTACACGGACTGCTGGTCGCCCGAGGGCGGCTGGGTCGGGCTGGATCTGGGCGCGAACACCCGCGCAGTGATCACCGCGGTCAAATACTGCCCGCGCGCGGGCCAGGCTTGGCGCATGGTCGGAGGCAGGTTCCAGGCCTCCAACAGGGCGGACTTCAGCTCCGGCGTGGCCGATCTGCTTACCCTCGCCGCCGAGCCGCCCGACGGCGTTCTCACCACGCAGACTATTAGCAACGGTAACGCGTTCCGCTACGTGCGCTATATTTCCGCCCCCAACACCTACTGCGGCGTGGCCGAGGTGCAGTTCATCGGAAACGTCACCGGGATGAGCCCGCCCGCCGCCGCCCCGGCCGGCTTGGCCGTCACCTCGCCGCAGACCGGAGCGGCCTTCCTCACCTGGAACTCCGCCTCCGGCGCGACCGACTACGTGATCAAACGCGCCACCACCGCCGGCGGTCCCTACGCCGTTGTCGAATACAACGTGCCCTGGGACATGGACTACACCGACAGAAACCTGGCGGCCGGCACCTACTACTACGTCGTCAGCGCGCTGAACAGCGTCGGCGAAAGCGCCGATTCCAACGAGGTGAGCGTCGTGGTCGGCGCCTCCGGCGCCCCCGCCTTGGTCACCCACCTCGCGCTCGACGAGAGCAGCGGCACCGTGGCGTCCGACTCCTCCGGCAATGGTCGGAATGGCACGCTCGTCGGCGGGCCGGTGTGGACCTCGGGCACTTTGAACAATGCCGTGAGTCTCGACGGCGTCGACGACTACGTCGATCTCCCCGACGGACTCTTCAACGGGCTCGGCGCCTGCACCGTCGCGGCCTGGGTGAACCCCGACACGCTCAGCACCTGGGCGCGATTGTTCGACTTCGGCACGGGCACCACCTCCTACATGTTCCTGGCCCCCCGGGCGGGTGGATCCAACGCCCTTCGATTCGCCATCACCACGAACAGCTACGGCAGCGAACAGCAGATCAACGCCGCCTCCCCCCTGCCTGCCGGCGTGTGGAGCCACGTCGCGGTGACCCTGAACGGCAGCACCGGCATCCTCTACGTGAACGGCGTGGAAGTCGGGCGCAACAGCTCCATGACCCTCACGCCGGGCGCGCTCGGTTCCACCACCCAAAACTACATCGGCAAGGCCCAGTTCCCCGACCCGTATTTCGACGGCCGGGTGGACGACTTCTATGTTTATAACTTCGCGCTGAGTCCCGCCGAGGTGGCCGGGTTGATGGCGTTCACCGAGCCCGATCTCACGCCCGACCCGGATACCGAGCCCTCCGACACCACGCCTCCGGCGGCGCCGACCGGCCTCGTTGCGACGGCCGGAGACCACGTCGTGACGCTCGACTGGGCCGACAACAC
>CAMLQS010000103.1 GCA_946482165.1 uncultured Verrucomicrobiota bacterium
GTGCGCCTCCGATCAAGCCCCCCTTCAATGGAAAAACTGGCCCCTCTGGGGCGACCAAGGCGACGGCACCTACCGCAACCCCGTATTGCCGGGAGACTACAGCGACATCGATTGCATCCGCGTCGGCTCCGACTACTACGCCATCTCGTCCACCATATAGTATTCACCCGGCATAGTGATCCTTCGCTCGAGGGACCTGGTCAACTGGTCCATCGTCGGCCACGCGGTTAACGACGGCACCGCGATCGGCCCCGAACTCAACTGGGACCGGATGAACCGCTACGCCCGCGGCGTCTGGGCGTGCGCCAAGAGCGGGTGTTCTCCGCACGCTTCCTTGACGGTAATCGCCTTGCCGAGTGCCTGGGCCCAGCTGAAAATCGTCTCTGCGTTCGCGGCGCTCGAAGTAATGGTAACGACTGCGGTGACACGAATATCGCAAGCGGCGGACGGATTGCTGACCGGGTAGTTTGGGCGACGCGCACTGGCCGAGTGCCGCGATCTACTACGCCTTCGACACGACCAACCGAGTCGAGGGCTGGGTGTCCCACCTCCTGATGTATCGAGATTCCAATACGCTCCGTCCGCGGCCTCGCCGTGATTTTCGCAGGCCGCGTCACGCCAGCCGACGCCCCCGCCGCAGATGCGGGTTCCGGTTCGTTACCTTCCGCGGCGGCGCGGCCGCTCGACGAACAAATCTGCTCGCGATCAGCAAAGACGGTCGAAACAGGGAGGCCGCTCCATCGTGACACGGGAATCGACCAACCTGGCCGGATGGTCCGAACCGTGTCTGGTCCCCGGTCGTCCGCGAGCTCGGGGAGCCCAGGGACAGCCGCTTTTGGTTGCAGTTGCCCGGGCTCCCTTGCGCCGCGGACGCGGTGAACGAAGTTCCCGCATCCGAGATCGGGAAGACCGGCGCGGCATGACGTTCCAAAACCGAGACGCCGTCGCGGAACACATCTGCGAGCACGGGTATTTTGCTCGGTTTTCATTTGAATCGGGGATATGAAGTCGTTCAGGCCGAACAATGTCGTGAATGCGCTGCTGCTCTATCCCGAGTTTCCGGTCACATTCTGGAGCTTCAAGCACGCCCTGAAATTCATGGGCAAGCGCGCGTCGTTGCCGCCGCTCGGCCTCATCACGGTCGCCGCCATGCTGCCCCGATCTTGGAGTTTGCGCCTCGTCGATCTAAACGTGAGGCCGCTCTCCGACGCCGATTTGGCCTGGGCGGATGTCGTGGCCATCAGCGCGATGATCGCGCAGCAGGAAACGGCGAATCGTCTCGTTGCAAGGTGCCGTGCGGCGGGAAAAACCATCCTTGCCGGCGGACCGCTTTTCACGAGCGGGCATGCGGAATTTCCGGATATCGACCATCAGGTGCTGAACGAAGCGGAGCTGACTTTGCCCGATTTCCTCGGCCATTTTTCAACGGGATGCGCCCGGCGCGTCTATACGACCGCCCAGTTCGCCTCCATCCAACAAAGTCCGGTCCCGAGATGGGATTTGGTCGATGTGCATCAATATGGCTCTTTGTCCCTCCAGTATTCGCGAGGGTGCCCGTTTGATTGCGAATTTTGCGACGTGACCGCGAAGTTCGGCCATGTGCCCCGCACGAAAAGCCCGGCTCAAGTAATCGCCGAACTGGATGCTATTCATGCCACCGGTTGGCGTGGCAGCGTTTTTTTCGTCGACGACAATTTCATCGGCAACAAGCGCGCCCTGAAGGAGGAACTTCTGCCCGCTCTGATTCTCTGGCAGCAGGCGAAGCGCCGACGCTTTCCCTTTTACACCGAGGCGTCGATCAATCTCGCGGATGACGAGGGGTTGATGAATCTCATGGTCGAAGCCGGCTTCGATACGGTGTTCATCGGTATAGAGACGCCCGACGCCGCCTCCCTCGCGGAATGCAACAAGCGTCAGAACCGAGGCCGTGATCTGGTCGCCGACGTGAAGCGGATCCAGCGCGTCGGATTGCAGGTGCAGGGCGGTTTCATCGTCGGCTTCGACCATGATCCGCCCAACATTTTCCAACGACAGGTGGAGCTGATCCAGCGAAGCGGGATCGTTACGGCGATGGTTGGATTGCTTAACGCCCTGCCCGATACGAAGCTCTATGCCCGGCTTCGGCGCGAAGACAGGCTGGTCGGTCGGACGACCGGCAACAACGTCGACGGGACGATCAATTTCACGCCGCGGATGTCGCTGGATCAGCTCCTCGCGGGATACCGGTCGATTCTTCGAGGTATTTATGCTCCGCGACCCTACTACGAGCGCGTCCGGATTTTCCTGCGCGAATACCGCCGACCGCGAGCTGCGGCCCCGCTTACCTGGCGCCATATTCGGGCGCTTGCGTCGGCATCCGTTCGGCTGGGCTTTTGGGGACCTGAGCGCTTTCAATATTGGCGGCTCTTGACCTGGACCCTTTTTCATCGCCCGGCGCATCTCCCGTTGGCGGTGACGCTGACGATTTATGGACATCACTTTCGCAAGTGCTGCGACGCCGTGGTTCGCTAATCCGGGATGCAAATGGGGACGAGGCCGGCGGCCGTCCCTGAATCGCGAGGCGGCCGGCGGCATCGTTTTGAGCGCATCAAGTTTTTCTCCGCGCAGGCTTGCTCCGTTGGCCAAGTCCCCCTGGGTGGGCGCAGGCCGGGGCGGGCGAGGAGCTGGGCGGTGGCCGGCTCCGGGGTGGTGACCACGCGCAAGCGCAGCTCGGTCACGATCTCGGCTCGGCGCGCCGGCAACAGCGCCGGGTCGGTCTCCCCGCAGTTGGCGCGCAAAAGGCACGCGCCCTCTTGCCGGTGCGACTTTTGCCGGCCGCCAGACGGCGGGTGATGCGCAGGCCGACGGCCCGGCCCTTCGCGCCGTGTATCAATTCAGCCACTACGATTTCGGCCGCGGCCGGGCGCGCAACCAGCCCTTCGGCGTGCCGACCCGGCGGCGCGCCTTGCGCTCGCGCAGGAATGCGGGAGTTTCGGGATCGGGTTCTCGGCGATCCATCCGCGGTGAAAGGCGTGTTTGAAAACGTCGAGAGGACGCCGCGCCGGTTGTCGTAGGTATCCATCGAGGGCCGGCCCGTTGTGGTCGGACACCCGCAGACGGTTTGCGCGGGATGGTCGGAGGAAAACCAGAAGGTCATTCAAGAGGTGTGGCGCGATTGTCTTCCAAGTAGCTCCTTCCACTTGGCTCTCGAAGTGAGGCCGTGGCTGGTGGGTCACGCCGGGTTTAGCGGTCGCGAGTATCGGCGCGCGCCGAAGGCGGCGTTGCCCGCGCGGGCGGAGGGCGCGAAGCGTGCTTTGATCGAGGGCAAAGCGCATCCGTCTCCTGTTGGACGGACTGGTGCGTGGCGGACGCGAGAAGCGCGGCGGCGTGCTGTGGGGTGATTTCGACTCGGAGTTCGCGGCACTGACCGGAGATCACCAGCTGGTGGGCCATACGCGCTCCGCGCGGGCGGTGCGTTGCCGCCAGCTTCTCGACGCGGGCGCCATAGGCTACGGGCAAATCACGGATAGCATGGCGTGGGGGCGTTTGCCGGATTGGCCGCTGCTCCGCGCGTCGGGTTTGCCAGTGTGCTGGACCGATGCACCACCTTGCTTTGTCCCGTGGGACGCCTCCGCGCGCGTCTGGCCGAACCGCTTTTCTCGCGTTTGACCCACGACGCAGGGCTCCGCGCCGCCTCCGGCGGTCCCGATCCTGCCGATGTCGAACGGGTGTTGCGCGCATCCGCGCGCCGGTGAGGTCCGGATGGCGGGTCCTCAGCCGTCGAGCTAGGGCCGACGAGATTATCTCATCTCGGAATATCGAAGCTTAGTTGCATGGCCATTGCCCGGTTTGCGTTGAGCAGCCAAATTTGTATTCCGTGAAAAAACTAAACATTCTCACGGGCCGTAGTTCCGCGAAACGGAGCTTCTCGATCACCTGGAGATTGCCATGCCTTTAGGGAGGCGGCGACGATGCCGTGAAATGCGTTCCGCCCACTCGTTTTTTTATGCCCCTCTTGTTATGCCCCCAACGGCTAAAAATGGGGATAATCTGGCTAATTTGAGAGACGATGAAGTCTCAATAGCCGACGGTTTTCATAGGTAAGATAACTTCAGGCTAATTGAGACTAAAATGAGGCTTTATTTCATGGGCATCTGCGGAACGGCGATGGGCAACGCGGCGCTTCTCGCGCGCGCGGCCGGACACGAGGTGCTTGGCGCCGACACGGGCGTCTATCCGCCGATGAGCACCGTGCTCGCCGAGTCCGGCATCGCGCTTCACGAGGGCTACGACGCGGCTCGCCTGGAGAAACTCGCGCCCGATCTGGTCGTGATCGGCAACGCCATGTCCCGCGGCAACCCCGAGGTCGAGTGGGTGCTCGATACCCGGGCGCTGCGCTTCACCTCGCTGCCGGCTCTGCTCAACGAGACCGTTCTCTCGACCCGCAAAAACATCGTGGTTTGCGGCACGCACGGCAAGACCACGACCACCGCGCTCGCGGCTTTCCTTCTGCGTGAAAACGGCCGCGATCCGGGCTTTCTCATCGGCGGCGTGCCGCTCGATCCGCCCACGGGCAACCATCTCGGCGCCGCCGCCGATCCCTTTGTCATCGAGGGCGACGAATACGACAGCGCCTTCTTCGACAAGCGCTCGAAGTTCATCCACTACGCGCCGCACGTCGCGGTGTTGAACAACCTCGAGTTCGACCACGCGGATATCTTTCGCGATCTGGCGGACGTGCAGCGCACGTTTTCGCATCTGACGCGCATCGTGCCGCGCAACGGCCACATCGTGTTGAACGGCGACGACGACAACCTCCGCGCGCTCGGTCCGCTGCCGTGGACGCGCGTCACGCGGGTGGGGCTCGGGGAGGGCAACGATGTTCGTATTACGAACTTTGCCGAGGGACCGGCCGGGGTGAAGTTTTCGCTCGTCTGGGGTGGTCGGCCCTGGGGCGATGTTTCCTGGGCGTCGCCCGGGGTTTTCAACGCGCGCAACGCGGCCATGGCGGCCACGGCGGCCGCGCTCGCGCTGGGGGGGCCGGAGAAGCTTTCGCTCGCGCCGCTCGCGAAGTTTCGCGGCGTGAAACGCCGCCAGGAGACGCTCGTCGAGCGAGCCGGGCTCGCCGTCATCGAGGATTTCGGGCATCACCCGACCGCGCTCGCCGAGACCTTGACCAGCCTCCGCAACCGCCATCCGGGGGCGTTGCTCACGGCGGTATTCGAGCCGCGCAGCAACACGGCGCGGACGAAGACGCTCCAGGCGGGTTTCATGCGCGCGCTCGCGCTCGCCGACGAGGTGTTCATCGGCGCCGTGAGCCGCGCCGACAAATTGAAAGAGGCGGATCGCTTCGACGCGGAGGCCGTGGTGGAGCATCTTGAGACGCAGGGTGTGCATGCCGCGACCGCGGCGACCAACGCCGAGGTCCTGGAGAAACTGAAAGCGTCGACGCTGGCCGCCGGCGGCCCGGCCGGTTCCGGGAAGCCCCGGGTGGTGGTGTTTTTCTCCAACGGCAGTTTCGACGGGATCATCGCCGCTTTCGCGCAAGCGGCGAAGTAGGCTGTGTCTCGTAAGTAAACCGGCGCATCGCTAAAGCTCTACGAGTGAAATGAGAAAGGGCGCCGGGCCGGCGTTGCCCTCGGCGGCACGGACCTCCGGTCCGCCTCCTCCTCGGTCGTCTTGGCCGAGCATCCTTTCTCGCTCACGCTGCTCCGGCTTATTTACGAGACACAGCCTGGCAAGGTGTCGGCGAGCGCCGGGCGTGTTCGCTCGCGGCGCCATTTGACGTCGGGGCAACTTGCGCCCGGGATGGGGGTCCACTCCCTTTCTCGTCATGGCCATGTCTCGTCGTCGCAAGCTCATCCTATTTCTGGTGGTCGCTCCCATCGTCCTCGTGACGGTGGTGGTCGCGCTCGCCTTCACGTCTGCGGTGCAGACCTTCGCCGTGCGCAAGGCGCTCGCCGGCGAGGGCGGCGAAGTGGAGAACGTTTCCGCCGGTTTCGGCGGGGCGTCGCTGAGAGGTCTGCGCATCGAGCAACCGGGCCTCAAACTGTCGATTCCCAATTTTCGGGCGGACGCGCCGCTGATGGATCTCGTCGGCGGAAAGATCGACGTGCGTGCCCTCGTCGCCCGCGACATCGAGATCGAGCTCGATCCGGAAAAGATGAAGGCCGCGCAAGAGCCTTCCTCCGAGGCGCCGGAGCCTTCGGCGCCGGCCAAACCCTTTGACGGCGTGCTCAACGCCGTGGAACTCCCCGAGCTCCGCGTCGACGGCATCGATATCGCCGGACGCATTCGCGTCGTGGGCGCGCAGGCGCTCGACGCCACTTTCGCGCTGACGGGCGGCGGCATCCGCGCGGGAGAGGCGGGCAAGCTGGAGCTCAAGGTGGAGGCCAAGGCGGGCGTCGGCTCGGTTATCACCACCTTCACGCTTGTGCCCACGCTTGGCGCGGACGGGCGCATCGACGCGCTTGGCGCCGTGGCCGAAGCGTTGGCCACCAGCAAGCTGCTCGCCCAACCGGCCAAGCTGCGCGCGAAGGTCGACATCGCGCGCCAAGGTTCCGGCGAAGCCTACGGGCTGCGTCTCCTCGCGGGCGAAACGCCCTTGGTGGAGCTCGACACCCAATGGGCGCCGGGCGCCAAGGAGCTTCCCGGCCGTTGGAAGGTAGCCATTCGCGACGCCGATCTCGCCCCCTTTGCGATGGGGCTCGCCTTGCCTGAGTTTACCCTCTCGGGAAGTGGCGATTTGGCCGTCGTAGGCACGGAAAAACTGCGTCTCGGGGGGGGCTTGAATTTCTCCGCCGATGGGCTCGAAACGCTCGGTTTACCCAAGCTCGGGCCCGTGGCGCTCGACTCCAAGTTTGCCGTCGAGGCGGGCGCCACCGAGATCCGAATCGATTCGCTGCAGGCCGACATCAAAGGCTCCGCCCCCGTCCTTTCCGTCCGCACCTCCCAGCCCTTTGGCCTCGTGTTGGAGACGACCAAAATCGTTCCCAGCCGCGCGGGCGCGGATCTCGCCGAGATTACCTTGCTGGGCGTTCCGGCCGAGTGGGTGAAGACCTTCGTCCCCGATCTGACGATCGGCGGTTCCGTGACCGGCGCATGGACGGCGCGCGCGGAAGGCGACGGCTTTATCCTCGCCACGAGCCAGCCGCTGGTCGCCAACCAGGTGGCTTATGCGTCGGCCGGACAGCCCTTGGTCAACTTTGACGCGGTTCGCGTCGAGGGGCTGCGCGCGAAGCAGACTTCCGCCGGCCTCGAGGCCTCGATTGCGGCTGTGCGCGTCGTCGCCAACGGCGCGGATCTGATTGTTGTAAAAGTCGACGCCACGCAGAAAACGGGCGCGCCGATGCTCGCGAAGGGCGAGGTCAAGGCCCAGTTGGCCAAACTCGCCGACCAGCCCGTGCTGCGCGGGCAAACCCGTCTCAGCGCCGGCGAGGCAACCCTCACGTTCGACGCTTCCGTTGCGGAAGCGCTCAAGGCCGTGGCGCAGATTCGCCTCGCCGGCCTCCGCGCCGCAGGAGTGGGCGACCTGCCCGAGGTTGTCATCGACGCCGATGTGGCGCGCGACGCCGCGGGCGTGTTGACCGCCAAGATTCCGCTCAGCGTGCGCAACGCCAAGGCCGACCGCGCGTCGGACCTGCTGCTGAACGCGACCGTGAAGCCTTCCGGGGCGGCGACCAACCTTTCGGCCAAGCTCGGCAGCCAAGTGCTTTTCGCCGAGGATCTGCAGGCTTTCGCCGCGCTCGCGGCCGAGTCCAAGCCCGCCTCGGCGCCGAAGCCGACCACGCCCGAGTCCAAGCCGGCCGATCCGCAGACGAAGCCCGCGCCGGGCGGCCCCCTTTGGGCCGGCACGACCGGCGACGTGGAGATCGCTTTGGCGCGTATCGTTTACGCTCCAGGCGTCGAGGTGACGGACACGCGGGGCCGCTTTGCCCTCAGTCCCGACGCGGCGACCTTGGAGACGTTGAAGCTGCTCCTCGGCACGGGCGGTTCGCTCGACGTCACCGGCGCGCTGAAGTGGTTGCCTGCGACGAAGAGCTACACGCTCGGCGCCGACGTGAAGGGGCGCGAAGTCAAGGTGGGCCCGCTGCTCAAGGCCTTGGCGCCCGCCGAGGCGTCGAAGCTCGAAGGAACCTACGATCTTACCGCCTCGATCGCGGGGCAGGGGAGCGATCCCGCGGCGGCGGCCTCGGGCGCGGCGGCGGACTTCAAGCTGACCGGAAGCCAGGGCGTAGTCCGTGCCATAAATCTGGATACAAACAAGTATGCGAAAGCGGGTAATGTCGTCTCCGGCCTGGCCGGGCTTGCCGGCGCCCTCTCCGGCAACGAGGAGATCGCGAAGCATGCCAATCGGATCACGGCCTTCAACGCCGTAGCCCGGTCGCTGGGCAATCTCGTCTACGACGAGATTGCCATCGAGGCGAAGCGCGCCGCGGACGGCGGCGTCGAGATCTCCCGCGTGAGCCTTCTTTCGCCGCAGCTCAAGCTCGCGGGCTCGGGCGGCCTTCGCCCGGTGGCGGGTCGCTCGTGGCTGGAGATGCCGCTCAATCTGAAGCTGGATCTCGGCGCGAAAGGCGAGCTCGCCCAGGATCTCGTTTCGCTGAAGCTGCTCGACGCCGCCGCCAATGCGCAGGCAGCCGGCGCCTACGCCACGATGTCCGAGCCGCTCGTCTTTGACGGCACGCTGAAGCAGGTCGGCACCGCCCAGGTTTCGAAGCTGTTGAGCCGCGCCCTCGCGCCCTGACGGCAAAACCATGGCCGCCAAGAAACCCAGTTCCCTCGCGCGCATGCTCGAGCGTCTCGAGACGCTCGACAAACCCACGCTCTCCGCGCTCGCGCAGCGGCTCGGGCGCGAGCGCGGTCTTTTCGAGCGCGTGTTCAACGTGCTGCAGGAGGGGGTGCTCGTGGTCGACGCCGACGGGGGTATCTCCTTTGCCAATTCGGCGGCCCGGCGTCTCCTCGGTTTCAAATCCTCCGACGCGGGAGGAGTCACGCTTTGGCGCCTTGCCCCGGGCTTGCGCTCGCTTCTTGCGCCCTCGCTCGACACCGCGACGAGCCTGACGAGGGAGATCGAGCTGAGCTATCCCGAGCCGCGGGCGGTGCGTCTCTATCTCGTGCCCTTCGAGGCCAGGATCGATTCCGGGGCCGGGCCCGAGGCGGAGGAGGACGGCGCGGTCATGGGCGCGGCGGCGCGGCGATTCGCGGTGGTGTTGACCGACATCACGAGGGACAAGCTCGACACCGACCAGCGGATCGAGAGCGAACGCGTGGCGTCGATCGTCCTGCTCGCCGCCGGGGTGGCCCACGAGCTTGGAAATCCCCTCAACTCGCTGACGATCCACTTGCAGGTAGTGGAGCGGAAACTACGCAAGCTGCGCGGCGTGGATGCGAAGGACGCCAAGGCGCTCGGCGATTCCCTGCGCGTGTGCCAGGAGGAGGTGGCCCGGCTTGACGGCATCATTTCGAATTTCCTGCAGGCGATCCGGCCGCGGACGCCCGATCTGACCGACACGCGGCTGGCGGACGTCCTGGCCGAGGTTCTGGCCTTTCAGGAGCGCGAGCTGGCCGACCGGGGGGTGAGCGTGGACGTGGAGAGTCCCGCCGATCTTCCCGTCGTGTTGGCCGACAAGGACCAAGTGAAGCAGGTTTTCTTCAATTTGGTGAAGAACGCGTCCGAGGCGATGCAGCCAGGCGGCCGGCTGCGCATCGGGGCGCGCGTCGACGAGGACCACGTTACGCTGGCTTTCGCGGACAACGGCAGCGGCATCAAGCCCGAGGACCTCGCGCGGCTTTTCGAGCCGTATCACACGACCAAGCCAACCGGGCACGGCCTTGGAATGATGGTGGTGCAGCGGATCATGCGGGCCCACGGCGGCCAGATCGCGGTCGAAAGCGATCCCGGCCGCGGGACGACGGTGACCTTGCAGTTCCTGCGGAAGCAAAGGCGCGTGAAGCTGCTCGGCGGCTGAGACCGTCCGCCAGCGGGAATGCCCGGTCCCGCGCAATGAGGGCGAGCTTCCGCGGAGCCCAATGTTCGTATTACGAACATTGAAGGGAAGCCATGACCGGGATGCCCGCGGCGCCCGGCACAACCCCAATGTTCGTAATACGAACATTGGGGTTGTTGGCCGCGAGCGCGTGCGCGGATGGGTTGCGGCGCCGTGGAGGGAGGAGGCGCTCGCGGGGGAATAGGCGTTCGCGGCCCGCGGGATTTTTCGGGTGGCATTTTCGGGGGCGCGCTCTTGCGTCGGGCCAATGTCGAGCGAGCCGTCCCCCGTCGATCTGATCGCGAATGCCGCCGCCCAATTTGGCGGGCGTCCCTCCTGGGACGACTACTTCATGGCCACGGCCGTGCTGCTTTCGACCCGCAGTCCCTGCGAGCGGCTCCATGTGGGGTGCGTGATCGTGAGCGCGGGCGACCGGAAGAACCGCCTGGTCGCGGCCGGTTACAACGGATTCCTGCCGGGCACGCCCCACACCTCGCGGGTGCGCGAGGGGCACGAGCAGGCGACCGTGCACGCGGAGCAAAACGCCATCGCCGACGCGGCCCGCCGGGGCAGCTCGGTCGAGGGCTGCGTGGCCTACGTCACCCACTTCCCGTGCATCAACTGCGCGAAGATACTGGCGGCGGCGGGCATCGCGGAGGTGCGCTATCGCCAGGATTATCACAACGACCCCTTGGTCTCGCCGCTCCTCGCCGACGCGGGCGTGAGGATTGTTCAACTGTAGTTGCGCGCGCGCGGGCCCGCTTCATTTTTGTGTCATGCGTTCGCGGCCCCACAAAGACGACGAATCTCTGGCGGGCACGCTCCTGCTGGCGCACCCGGTTCTGCGCGACGCGACCTTCCGGCGCACCGCGATCCTGATGTCGTCCCACGACGAGCAGGGGGCGATGGGCGTGGTGCTCAACCGTCCGCTCAACAAACGCCTGGGCGAACTTGGCGGGGACTTTGCCTTTGGCCCGCTGGCGAACGTGCCGGTGTTCGACGGCGGACCGGTGGAGAAGCGTCAGCTCATAATCTGTGCTTGGCGACCCCAGCCAAGTGACGACGGAGAGGACGACGGCGAGACCTTGCAGCTGCTCTTCGGCCTCGATCCCGCCAGGGCGGCCGAGCTTGCCGGACAGGAGGGGGTGCAGCTGCGCGCTTTTCTTGGGTATGCCGGATGGAGCGGAGGCCAGTTGGAGGGCGAGTTGGAGCGAGACACGTGGGTGGTCGCCGATTTGGAGCCCGAGGTCGTCAAACACCGTCCGGACGAGAGCTTATGGCGCCGCATTCTCGGTAACTTGGACCCGCGCTGGCGTTTGCTGGCGAGCGAGCCGGACGATCCGGGCCTGAACTGAACGGCGCGGGCGGTTCGCGCTTCGCCGAAAGTCGGGCGCGCGGCGAATTTCCGTTTGACAGCACCGATAGCGAACCGGTGTTTTCTTCCTTTTTATGAAAGTTGTCTCCTCCATCAAATCCGCGAAGAAGCGTCACCCCGACTGCCAGGTCGTCCGCCGCAAAGGCCGCATCTACGTGATCAACAAGACCGACCCGCGCTATAAGGCGCGCCAGGGCTAAGCTCAATCAAGCGGCGAAAAGCCACCCAACTCCTTTATAATCATGAAAGCCGAAGGCCATCCTCTCCTCAACAACGTCTGTTTTCTCGACGTTGCTTCGGGCAAGAAGTTCCTCACCAAGTCCACGATGAAGTCCGCCCGCAAGGAGACCATCGATGACGTCGAATATTTCGTTGTCGTTCGCGACGTGACGATGGATTCGCATCCCGCCTACACCGGCGAGAAGCGCATCGTCGACACCGCCGGACGCGTGGAGAAGTTCACCTCCAAGTTCAAGCGCGGCACTGGCGCCAAGAAGTAAGCCCGGCTCGCGCCGAAGGTTTTCTTCGAGATTTTCAAAACCCGCCGAGCTCGTCCGAGCCGGCGGGTTTTTTCGTGGCCGGAGGGCGGGCGAATCGGGCGCGCAGGCGGCGGAAGCTCGCCGTGCTGCGGGCTACGCCGAGGCGCGCCATGTCGGGCCGGAGTCGTAGCGGACAGGACCGGCGGAGCCGTTTCGGCGTCCGACTACTTCGCGCGGACGTCGATCACGACGCCGGTGATGTTGTCGCTGCCGCCGTGGGCCAGCGCGTCCGCGACCAAATTTCCAAGCACTGCGGCGGGTTCGGCTTTTTGGCCGAGACGTTTTGCGAGGACGGAATCGTTGATCATGCGCGTGATCCCGTCGGAGCAGATCAGCACCCGGTCTCCGGCCTGGAGGGGATATTGCGAGACCTTGACCTCAAGTGGCATCGGCTGGCCGATGCAGCGGGTGAGGGCGTTGCGGTAGCGTTCCTCGAGCTGCACGTTTTCCCCGCGGGAACGGCGCACCGCCACCTCCTGCTCCACCGTGTCATCTATGGTGAGCATCTTGAGGCGGCCATCGCGGAAAAGGTAGCAGCGGCTGTCGCCGACGTTGGCCACAAGCATCACTTCATCCTGAATGTGGGCGGCGGTCAGCGTGGTGCCGAGGCCGGTCTCGGGAGCAAAGCGGCGGGCGAGGCCGATGACCTCGGAATTGGCGAATTTAAAGGCGTGGGAGAGATCGATGCCACGGCCGGTCTGTTGGGCGGCGCGTGCGTCGTTCAGCAGGCTCGTGATCGCGAGTTGCGCGGCCTCGGCGCCGCCGGGCAGGCCGCCGATGCCGTCCGCCACCGCGTAGAGCCTGAGATCGTCGGCGCAGAGGTGACGATCCTCGTTCTCGGAGCGGGCGAGACCGATATCGGTCTGAGCGGCGGAGATCAGCTGCATGGGAATATCCGGACGCTAGATGCGCAAGCGGGGGCTTCAAGGCTCCAAACGCCGATTTCCCGGAGAATTACGCGCGGACTACACGTAGGGCTGAAACACCTCGACCCGATTGAGCCGGTTAAAACGCACTTGGCGGGGCTGAGGCAGGCAGGCCAGGAACTGCCGGCCGTAGGCTTTCTGCAAGATGCGGGAATCAAGAATCGTGATCAGCCCGCGGTCGCGTTGGCTGCGGATGAGCCGGCCCACGCCTTGGCGGAAGGTCATGAGAGCGTCGGGCAAAGTGATTTCGTTGAACGGGTTTCCGCCGCGCTCGCGGACATGCTCGGTGCGGGCTTCGAGCACCGGATGGGTGGGGACTTGAAAGGGCAAGCGGGTGATGATGACCTGCGAAAGGGCGTCTCCCGGGACGTCGATGCCGGTCCAAAATGATTCCGTGCCGAAGAGGACGCCGTCGCCAGCCTCGCGGAGCATGCGGGCCAGCTCGGTGCGGGAGGCATCGCGGCCTTGCATGAAAAAGGGTCGATGAGCTCCGCGGTAAACGGGCTCCACGATTTCGGCCACACGCTGCATGTCGGCGTAGCTGGTGAAGAGCACGAGGGTGCCGCCGGCGGTGCGGCGTGTGCAGAAGTCGATGTGGTCGGCGAGCACGTCGAGGGCGAGCTTCGCGTCTTCTCGCGTGGGTAGCGGCACGTCGGCGGCGAGGTAGACGCGCATGTTGCGCAGGTAGTCGAACGGCGAGTGCTGGATCTCGGCGCGGACCTTGGGGCCGCCGATGCGCGCGAGGAAGGGCGCGATGTCGTCGGCGACGGCGAGGGTGGCGCTGGTGAAGACAACGGCGGTCTGGCGGTCGAGCAGGGCCTCCTTGAGCTGCGGGGCGATGTCGATCGGCGCGGAGCGAAGAGCGACGACGGTTTGGCGACGGCCGGTGCGCTCAAGCCAGTAGACGTTGTCGTCGGGTTCCGCCAAGGAGAGGAAACGTTTCACGCCGAGCTGGGCGGTGCGGAGTTTGCCGGCCTGTTCGAGCAGCTCCTCGCGCTCGCGTCCCTCGTCGAATTTGTCGGCGCGGGTGCGCACGGCTTTCATCAGGGCGAGCAACGGACCGTCGAGCCAGGCCTCGGCGCAGTTTTCCTGGCGGATGCGGACGATGGACTGGTTGAGGAGAAAGGTTTCCTGGAGAAAGGCGAAGAACTGGTGGTTGGCCTCGAGGGCGTCGGCGACGAGCTGCCGTTCCTCGGGCGAGCCGAGCTTGTGGAGAATACCGCGCCGCGTCTTCGGGTTGTAGAGGTGGCGCAGCATGCGATCGATGCCGTAGCTGCTGAGGCGGAGGCCGAAGTAGTCGGTCGCGACCTCGGGCACGGTGTGGGCCTCGTCGAGGACGACGAGGTCGTCGGGGAAGAGCACGCCCTTCTCGGCGGAACCGTTGGCTGCGGCGCCGCCGGCGGCGATGAGGGCGAAGAGGAGCGAGTGGTTGACGATGATGAGCTGCGCGGAGCGGATGCGGGCGCGCGCCCGCTGGTAGGGGCACTTTTCCGGGTCGCAGTATTTGCGGGCGCAGGCGGAGGAGTCGGCGTTGACGAGTTCCCAAACGTCGGGGTTGGGCGGCGGGGCGAGTTCGTGCCGCAGACCGTCGGCGGTGGTCTCGGCCCACGCGGCGATGCGCTGAAGCTCGGCGTGTTCCGGTGTGGCGAAGAGCTCGTGTTTGTCGCGCAACGCGGTGGCGAGGCGCGTGGCGCAGAGATAGTTGCCCTTGCCCAGGAGGACGGCGGACTTGAATTCGGCGTAGCGGGCGGTGGCGGGGTCGGCCTTGAAGACGCGGCGGCAGAGGGGAATGTCCTTCCGGTCGAGCTGCTCCTGGAGCGCGATCGTGTGTGTCGAAACGATCAGCTGACGCTGATGGTCGAAGGCGTGGATGATGCCGGGGAGGAGGTAGGCGAGGGACTTGCCAACGCCGGTGCCGGCCTCGAAAACGAGCGACGTATCATGCGCGACGGCGTCGGCCACGGCGGAGGCCATGCGGGCCTGTTGCGGGCGATGCTCGAGCTTCAGCGCGGACTGGAGGATGCCGCCTTCGCCGAAGAGTTTGGCGGCCA
>CAMLQS010000104.1 GCA_946482165.1 uncultured Verrucomicrobiota bacterium
GCACGGGGGTCGGGCGCGCGATGTTGGTGCCGTCGCCGAGTCGGTAGGAGGTGTTTGCGCCCATGCCCCAAAGGGTGCCGTCGGTTTTCAGGAAGAGGCTGTGGTAGGTGCCGGCCCAGGCGTGGACGACGCCGGTGGCGACTTGGACGGGGACGGGGCGCGGCGTGGTGGCGGTGGTGCCATCGCCGAGCTGGCCGTCGGAGTTGTAACCGGATGTCCAGAGGGTGCCATCGCTCTTGACGATCAGGGTGTGGTAAGAGGAGGCGACTTGGGTGACGCCGGAAGCGGACAAGGTGGGCGTGAGGCGGCGGGTGGTGGTGCCGTCGCCGATGGCGCCGTAGTCGTTGTCGCCCATGCCGAGGAGATTGAGATCCGTCCGGGGCAGGACCGTGATTTGCGAGGCGGAGCTGTCGGTCGTGCCGATGGCGTTGGAGAGGCGCACCCAGAAGCTGGTGTCGGCGGAGAGCGGCGGGGTGAGGAGCATCGAGGCGGTGGCGCCGCTGACGGGCGAGGAGGTGTCGCCGGCGGCACCACGATACCACTGGTAAGTCAGTGAGGGGTCGGTCGCGGCGACGACGAAGAGCGTGGCCGAGCGACGGAAGGGAATGGAGAGCGTGGCGGCCGGCGGGGTGATGATGGCCGGAACGGACGGAGCGACGGTGAGGGTGACGGCGCGCGGGGTGTTGCCGCGACCGGTGGTGGTGTTGGCGAACACGATGGCGTCCGTGTGGGTGCCGGAATTCAGCCCGTCGGCGGCGGCGTTGACCCTGGCGGTGACGGCGGCGGTGGCGCCGGGGGCGAGGGTGCCGCCGGTCGTATCGAGCGAGAGCCAGGAGGCGGTTTTCGAGGCGGTCCAGGCGAGGGCGGCGTCGCCGGGGTTGGAGAGTGTCCAGGTGGCGGTTGCGGGGGTGAAGGGGCCGCCGCGCGGACCCGTGGGCTCGAAGGCGTCGTCGGGGGTGACGACGAGATCGCCGGCAGGGAGCACGTTGAGCGAGACGGCGCGGAGGGCGCTGCCGAGGCCGTTGGTTTGGTTGAAGAAGATGATCGAGTCGTCGTAGGTGCCGACGGCGAGGGCCTGGGCCTCGGTCGGGAAGGAGGCGGTGACGACCACGCTGGCGCCGGAGGCGAGCGTGCCGGAGGCGGGGCTCACGGAGAGCCACGCGGCGGATTTGTTCGCGCTCCAAGCGACGGGGGAGCCGCCGGGGTTGGAGAGGGTCCAGGTGGCGGTGGCCGGGGAGAAGGGGCCGCCGCGGTGGCCGCTCGCGAAGACATCGCCGCCGGTGACGGTGATGCTGGGCGGGCCGCCGGCTTGGACGGTGAACGTGTTGGAGGTGCCGGTCGTGGTGCCGGAGAGGGCTTGGATGGCGACGTTCGCGCCGGGGGCGGAGGCGGTGACGTTACCGGTCCAAACGCCGTTCACGAAGGCGTCGGTGGCGGCGGGGGTGATGGCGACGGTGTCGTGTTGGAGGGTGAGCCGGAGGTTGGGGACGCCGGTGGACGTGCCGGGGGTGGGGGTGGAGCCGGACCAGGTGAGCGGATCGGCCTGGCCGGAGGCGTTGATCCAGAGGCTGCGGGTCGCGGAGGCGGTAAAGGCCTTGCTGCCGCCGCTGAGGTAGCTGGACGAATTGTAGCTGAGGTCGACGAGGAGATTGGAGGTGCCGTCGTAGACGAAGGGGGTGGTGAAGTTGAGCTGGCACCAGCCGGCCGAGGCCATGAGGGGCGAGCCTTGGTAGACGGTGGTCCAGCCGGTGGATTCCCAGAGATAGCTGGTGTAGGAGGAGAGGCTGGTGGTCTTCACGCGGATGGTGAAGTTGGTCACCGGCACGCTGGGTCCGCCGGTGAGTTCCATGGCAAGGCCGGAGAGGCGGCCGGCGCCGCCGAGTTCGCTGGCGAGGTAGATGGTCTGGGTGCGGGACTGGTAGCCGCCGAAGGGGAAGCCGTAGTTGCCGGTGCCGGCGCCGACGGAGCGCTGCGGGCCGACGGCGGAGAGTGCGGCGGTGCCGTTGAAGGTGCTCGCCAGGTTGCCGGCGACGTCGACGGCGGTTATCGTGACGGCAAAGGGCGAGGTGGCGGCTTTGGGCGAGGCGATCGTGGAGAACGTGAAGTGATCGAGAGGTCCGGTGGTGACGTTGAAGGAGTTGCTGACGCCGGTGTGGCCCGCGCCGTCGTCGAGACGGAGGGTGACGCCGTTGGCGGGGGCGTTGACGCTGACCGAGCCGGACCAGGAAGAGCCGGCGAACGTGATCGAGGCCGGCGTGACGGGGAGCGTGGTCGAGCCGGAGATGGCGCTCAGGGCAACGCTGCCGGAGGCGGTCGCGGCGGTGTCGTCGACGGTGCGCGCGTAGGCATAGACGGTGAAGGTGCGGTTCGCGAGCTGCGGCGAGGACGGATTGGCCTGGATGGAGAAGTGGTGGAGATCGTTGTCGACGGCGTTGATCGAGCTGGTGGCGGAGGTGAAGCCGGATGCGCTGGCGGTGACGGGGACGGAGACGGTTCCGTCGGTGGCGGAGTCGTCGACGGCGGTGATGATGAAGTTCGCGGAGGTGGAGCCGGCGGGGATGGTGACGCTGGCGGGGACGGTGAGCTGGGCGGTGTTGGCGGAAGCGAGCGCGACGGTGAGGGGGGCGGCGAGGGTGCCGCTGATGAACACGGCGCCGATGCCGGAGGAGCCCTCCGTGGCGCCGGAGGACGAGAGCGTGAGGAGGGTGGTTTCGTTGTCGGTGACGGTGAGGTCGGCGCTCGCGCCGGCGGAGCCGAGGGTGGCGGTGATCGTGGCGGTCTGCGCGCCATCGATTTTGGCGTCGTTGACCGGAGTGACGACGAAGGTGGCGGCGGTCTGGCCGATTTCGAAGGCGAGGGTCGCGGGGACGGTCGCGGCGGTGGTGGCGGAGGATGCGATCGCCACCGAGAGCGGCGCGGCGGGCACGGCGCCGAGGGTCAGGGTGCCGGTGGCGGGGGTGCCGCCTTCGGGGATGCTTGCCGGAGCGACGGCGAGCGTGAGGGAGGCGACGTCGTCGTCGTCGATGCGGAGCGTCGTGGAGCCGCGGAAGAGGCCGGAGTCGGCGGGGGGCTGCGCGGTGACGACGACGAGGCGGGCGCCGTCGAGCAGGGTGTCGTCGATGGGCGTGGCGGTGAAGGCGACGCTCGTCTGGCCGGCCGGCAAGGTGACGGTGGCGGGCAGGCCGAGCTTGGCGGGCGCGGACGAGGAGAGGGTGAAGACGAGATCGGACGCGGCGGGGGCGGGCAGGCTCAAGGTGCCGGACACGGGGGCGGCGGACTCCAGAGCGGACGCGGGCAGGGTGAGCGTCGGGATGGCGCCGGAGGCCGCCGCGATGGAGATGTCGTCGAGGGCGAAGCCGTCGTAGGGGGCGTAGTCGTTTCCGTAGCGATTGAAGCGAATGCGGAATGCGCTGGTGTAGGACCAGCCGCGCGCGGTGATGACGGGGTCGAGACTGACGGTGAATTGTTGCCAGACGGACGTGAGCGAGGGGCTGCGGAGCGGTTGAACCTCAAACCAGGTGACTCCGTCGGGACTGATGGCGACGCCGTCAAAATCCGCTCCGCCGGTGAAGGGGTTGGTGGCGGGGGCGTGCGGGTCGTCGCCCAGGTTTTTGGCCCAGAACGAGAGGACGACATTGGTGCGGCCGGTGAGGTCGAGGGAAAGGGTGGCCTCGTTGCGGGCGTAGGTTCCGTAGGTGGACGAATCGAGGATGAGGTGGCGCGAGCCGGCTCGGGGCAAATTGTCGGTTCGGATCTGGGTGCGGTGGCTGTTGGTGCCGGTGATGGTCCAGAGCGAGGAGAGGGAGCCGGATTCAAAATTTTCCGCATAGGGAAGAGCGAGGGGCGGCGGGGGAGTCGGCGTCGTGGTGAAGAGATTGCTGTCTCCGGAGACGGCTGGGCTGGAGGAGGAGGCGCGCAATTGCACGGACTCGCCCGGCGCCGCGAGGGAGACGGAGCCGCTCCAGGCGCCGTTCACGAGGGTGGCCGACGAGGGGCGGACGGGGACGGACTGCTGGGAAGTGAAACGAACGATGGGCGGATGGGTGCCGGAGGTGCCGGAAACAAAGGCGCCGGGATCCGTGGCGGTGCTGGAGTTGTAGGTCCAAATCGTCGGTCTTGCGGAATCGTAGGCGTAGTGCGCGTAGACCGAATTCGAGTTGGAGGAGCCGCGGTAGCTGAAATCGACGAGCAACGCGCTGGAGCCGTCGTAGTCAAAGGGGCTGGAGAAGGCGAAGGTCTGCCAGCCGGTCGACGAGACGAGGGCGTCGGAGACGTGGACGGTGGTCCAGCCCGAGGCGTCGAAGAGGCCGTCGGAGAGACTGGTCCGCGAGCTGTGTTGCAGCCGGATCGTCCACTGGCTGAACGTGGTGGCGCCGCTGACGGAGGCGATGTTGAGGGCGATGCCGGTGAGGCGGCGGGGGCCGCCGAGGAGCGAGGCCGGGTAGAGGGTCTGCTGGCGAAGAACCGGGCCGTAGATGGCGCCGAAGGGAAGCGCGCGAGTGCTGTAGTTGGCTCCGATCTGGGGAAGCGTTTGCGGCAGGAGCGCGGAGAGGGCGGCGTCGCCGTTGAAGGAGTCGAGGACGTTGCCGCCCGCGTCGCGGGCCTGCAGGGTGGCGGCGAACGGAGTGTCGACGGCCTGGGGCGAGGGCACGTTGCTCCAGACGAGCCCGGCGAGCGGTCCGGTGGAGACGGCGAAGGTGGAGCTGATGCCGGAGATGCCGGCGTCGTCGACGGAAAGCGTCGCCGAGGAAGCGAAGGAGTCGGCGGTGATCTCGCCGGTCCAGACGCCGTCGATCCAATCGGAGGCGGTGACCGGGGCGGCGAGGGTGGTGCCGGTGGCGGCTAGGGCGAGAGGACGGTTAAAGGTGACGACGGGCAGGCCGGCGTCGTCGACGGCGCGGAGGCGAACCGTCTCCGCGCGTCCGCGGATCAGGGTGGCGGGCAAGGGGTCGAACGCGAAGTGGTGGAGAACCCGGTCCTGGACCGTGAGGTTGACGGGGACGGGGATGACGACCTGGCCCGCGGCGTTGGAGGAGACGCGCAGTTCGCGGCGGTAGACGCCGGGGGCGAGGCCGGTGGTGTCGAACGTGATGGCGACCTCCTGGCTGGCGGCGGGGGCGAGGCTGCCGGACGTCGGAGAGACGGTGACGAAATCGGGCGTGCCGACGGCGTCGAGGAAGGCGGAGAAAATCGCGGCGGTGGCGGTGTTGTCGATGTAGGCGCCCGAGGTGCCGGCGTAGAGCAGGTAGTAGATGCGGGTGACGCCGGAGAGGTTGGAGACGCGGTGGTAATCGGTGTTGGTGTCGATCGAGGCGGCGTGCATGACGGAGCCGTTGTCGGCGACGATGACGAGGTGGTTCACCGAGGGATCGCCGGCGGCGTAGACGCGTTTGACGAAACCCTTGTAGGTGACGGAGCCGCGGGTCTGGGTGAGGACGGCGGTGTCGGTCGAGCCGGAGCCGTCGGCGCCGAGGCCGCCGTTGATCTCGAAATGGGAGAGGCCGGCGACATCGGCGGCGAAAACGAAGAGGCCGTCGAGCTTGCGGGTGAAGTAGCGGCCTCCCGTGCCGAGCGTGGCGGGGGCCGCGACGATGGCGTTGTCGGAGTAGCTCAGGTAGGAGGAAGGCGCGAGGCTGGCGGAGAGGTAGTTGCCGCTATCATACATGTCCGAGCCGCCGTCGCTGATAGAGTTGCCGGTGACGCCATCGCTGAACGCGTAGCGGGACGGAATCAACGAGCGGACGACGGTGTGGGAGCCGTTCAAGCTGGAGAGAATCGTTTCGAGGGGGACGTGCGCGAAGGCCGGGGCGACGGGCGCGGTATCCGAGACGGGGCGGGGCGATTCGTGGATATCCTCCGCATCGGGGGCGGCGGGAGGCGTTCCGTCGGCGGGTTTGGCCAGGGCGGGATCGACCGCGGAAGCGAAGGCGAACACGGGGCCGGGAGCGGTGGAGACGGGGCCGGCGGCGGCGATGCCCACCGGCGTCGTGATCGCGATGTTCCAGGTGATCGCGGAGGCGCCGCCGTTGATCAAGGAGAGCGTTTGAGTGTCGGTGGCGGCGACGGGAAGGGTCAGGTCGATGCGGGCCGGAGAGACGGAGAGGGTGCCGGTTTCGTTGTCGGTGATCTGGACGGAGAGGGTGGCGTCCGGCCAACCCGGGACGGAGGCGGTAAGTGTGACGGAGCGGGAGCCGTTGAGGACGAAGTCGTCGACTGGCGTAACCTGGAAGTTTGCCTGGTTGGCGCCGGCGGGGATGAGCAAGGTCGCGGGCACGGCGGCGGAGCCGGGGGCCGAGGAAGACAGGTTGACGGCGAGGCCGCCGAGGACGGGCGAGCCAAGCGTTACGGTGAAGGAGACCGGGCCGGCGTTTTCGACGACGCTGGCGGGGCCGGAGACGGCGAGGGTCGTGGTGTCGTTGTCCGTGACGAGCAAGTCGTCGCGCGAGTCGGCATGGCCGGAGGCGGAGGCGATGACGGCGAGGGAACGCGGCCCGTCGAGCAGAGTGTCGTCGGGGCAGGCGAACGTGAAGGAGGCGGAGGTCTGGCCGGCGGGCAGGAGGACTGTCGCCGGGAGGGTGATCTTGGCCGAGGGGTAGGCGGCGAGCGCGATGGGGAGATCGCTCGCCGGTGCGACGGAGACGGAGACCGAGCCGGCAAGTCCGGAGGCGCCTTCGGCGACTTGGGCGGGCAGGGAGAGCGCGAGATTGGCGCCGACGGGGTTGCCGGCCGGCGGCGTTGCGGCGACGACGCCGAACGGCGAGCTGGAACCCGTCGCGCCGGACGCGGCGGTGGCCACCAGGCGGACGGAGGCGGCTTCGAGAGGGACGGCGACGGAGCCGGTCCACACGCCGTTCACGAGAGCGGCCGGGGTGGAGCGGACGGGGAGCGAGGCGGGGCCGGCGCCGGCGGCGGCCGACACGGCGTTGGCGAGCACGCGGTCCATGCCCGTGCCGAGCGTGTAGTAATCGGTGCCGATGAGGACGACGCGGCCGGGCCCGATGGAGCGGGAGAGCACGACGGGAGCGCCGTCGGGCGCGAGGTGAAGGGAGACCTCGACCTCGGCGGGGGCGGTGTAGCTGCCGACGAAGGATGCGTTGAACGGCGTGGCGACGCCGGCGTTGAGCGCGGTGTCGGCCGGCTTGGTGACGCTGGCCGCGCTGGTGTAGCTGGAGCGGGTGGCGGAAAGGAGGCCGGCGCTTGAGAGGAGAAGGTTTTCCTCGGTGACATGGGAGCAGGCGATCACCGCGCCGCCGCGCGCGACAAATGCCTGGAGCACGGGGGCGAAGGTGGCGCCGAGCGGACCCAAAATTCCGCCGCCGAGGGTGGCCTCTTGCTCAGGAATGAGGAACACGTGTTTGCCGACGAGCGCGGTTTCCAGCGCGGCGGCGGTGGTGGCCGTGGTGGCGGTCTCGTGGAACGAGGTGAAGTGCGTGGCGAGGGCCGTCTTGGTGTTGACGTATTCGCCGGTCGCAGTGAGGTCGGCGTAAGCCGTCCAGGAGAGGATTTCGACGGTTTCCACGCCTGCCGCGCAGGCGAGGTCGAGCGGACCGGAGGCGCTGGTCACGGGGTTGCCGGCGGCGTCGACGGCGCGGACGGTGGCGGTGAAGGGCGTGTCGATCTTTTGCGGGGAAGCGACGGCGTCCCACACGAGGTGATGGAGGGGACCGGTGCCGACGTCGAAAGAGTTGCTGGCGACGGTGCGCCCGCCGGTGTCGGAGAACGTGAGGGTCACCCCGGTGGCGAACGACGAGACGGTGACGGGGCCGGACCAGACGCCTTGGACGAAGCCGCTGGCGGCGGTTGGCGTGATGGTCACGGAAGCACCGGTGGAATCGGTCGCGGAGACGGCGAGGGCGCCGGCATAGCCGGGGATGACGGCTCCCGAGATGTCGCAGGCGGTGAGGGCGACGGGGAAGGAGGCTCCGCGGATTTGCGCGGAGGGGATGGCGGCGAGGGTGAAGTGGTGGGGATCGTTGTCGGCGACCACCAAGTCGGCGGAGACGTCGGAGAAGCCGGGCGCGGAGGCCTGGATGCGCACGGTCTGGGGGCCGTCGGCGTCGGTGTCGTCGAGGATGGTGAGCGGTATGGTGGCGACGCTCTTGCCGGCAATGATGGTGACGGTGGCGGGGGTGGTCAGCTCGGACGCGTCGTCCACGGAGAGCGTGACGGTCAGCGGAATCGCCAGGGTGCCGGAGATCGAGACCGTGGCCGAGCCCGTCTGCCAGCCTTCGCGAAGGTCGGCGGGGACGGAGAGGGAGAGCGCGGTGCTCTCGTTGTCGAGGACGACGAAGGTCGTCTGGCCGGAACCCCAGCCGGGAACGGATGCGGCGAGGGAGACGGTGACCGAGCCGTCGATGCGGCTGTCGTTGGTGATGCCGACGGGAAAGGTGACCGAGGTTTGCCCGGCGGGCAGGATAACGGAGGCGGGGACGGAGGCTTCCGCGGGCAAGTCGAGGGCGAGCGTGACGGCGACGTCGGTCGCGGGGGCCGAGGCGGCGGTGAGTGTGGCGAGGATGGGCGAGTCTCCTTCGGTGGCCGAGGCGGGGAGCGCGAGGGAGAGCGTGGTGGATTCGTTGTCGTCGAATCGAACGGTGGCGGCGCCGGAGCCCCAGCCGTCGGCGGAGGCGGTGAGCGCCACGGAGCGCGAGCCGTTGAGCAGGGTGTCGTCGCCGGGCGTGAGGCTGAACGTCACGGAACTCTGGCCGGCGGGGATGGTGACCGTGGCCGGAACCGAGAGGGAGCCGGAAGCGGAGGATGCGAGTGCAACGACCAGGCTCGCGGCGGGCACGGGGTTGGCGGTGAGCGTGACGGAGGCGGGAGCGGCGTTTTCCGCCAAGGACGCGGGGGCGCCGAGAACGAGGGAACGGGTGTAGACGCGCTGGATGACGATGTCGTCGATGGCGATGCCGTCGGTGGAGATCGCGTAGTTGTCGTATTGGTTGAAGCGGAAGCGGACGGCGGAGCCATAGGCGAGGCCGCGAGCGGCGAACGCGGCGTCGAGATCGATGGTGAATTTTTGCCAAGCGGCTCCCAGCGCGGGGGAGCGCATCGCCTGGATCTCGTGCCAGGTGGTGCCGTCGACGCTGACGGCCAGTCCGTCGAAATCCGCTCCGCCGGTGAACGGGTTGGTGAGCGGGGCGTGCGCGTCGTCGCTGAAGATCTTGGCCCAGAAGGAGAGCGTGAGGCCGGAGCGGCCGGAAAGGTCGAGGGTGAGGGTGGCCTCGTTGCGGGCGTAGAGGGAGCTGGAGCCCGAGGAATCGAGCGTGAGGTGGTTGGCTCCGGAGCGGGGGGCGTTGAGCGTGGTGACCTGGGAGCGGTAAGTGCCGGTGCCGGTGACGGTCCAGCGGGCGGGAGCGAGCGAACCGGTTTCGAAGTTCTCGGTGAAGACGGTCTCGGTGAAAGGCGCGACATCGATCGCGACGGAGCGATTGCGCGTGATGCCGCTGGTGAGATTGGCGAAGGCGAGCGCGGCGTCGTGGCGTCCGACGGAGAGCGCGGCGGCGCCGGCGGTGGGCGTGGCGACGACGGAAACGGAGGCGCCGGCCGCGAGGGTTCCTGAAGCGGAGTCGAGCGCGAGCCAGGCGGCGTTGTCCGAGGCGGTCCAGGACAAGGGGAGGGCGCCGGTGTTGCGGAGCGTAAACGTGATCGAGGCGGGGGCGAAGGGGCCGCCGATGGTGCCGGCGAAGGAGGTGGCGCCGGTGGCCGAGACGGAGAGCGGATCGGCGGGGCCGGTCGCGGCGAGCGAGGCGGCGAGGTTGAGGCGCTTGCCGGTGACGGTGCGGCCGGCCAAGGCGGGAATGCTATCGCCGTGGTCGAGCAGCGCGGCCTTCAGCTCGGCGGGGGAAAGCGCTCCGGCGTGGGCGAGGAGGACGGCGGCGGCGCCGGAGACGTGCGGCGTGGCCATGGAGGTGCCGCTGAGGGTGCGGTAAGTGTTGCCCGGGGCGGTGCTGTAGGTGTTCACGCCGGGGGCGCCGAGGTCGACGGTGGTGGCGCCGTAGTTGGAGAAGCTGGCGAGGGTGTCGGCGTGGTCGGTGGCGGCGACGGCGACGATGTTGGCGAGCGGGTAGCCGGAGGGGTAGTTGGTGGTGAGATCGCTGTTGAGCGAGTCGTTGCCGGCGGCGGCGATGAAGAGTTTGCCCGCGGTGCCGGCGGCGGCGATGACGTCGGAGAGGGCTTGGGAGAAGCCGCCGCCGCCCCAGGAGTTTGACGTGAAGTCGACGCCGAGGGCGGTGGAGTAGGCGACGGCCTCGATGGCGTCGGAGGTGGTGCCGCCGTCGATGCCGAGGAATTTGAGGCCGACCAGAGAAACCTCATGGGCGACGCCGACGACGCCGACGCCGTTGCCGCCGGTCGCGCCGATGGTGCCGGCGCAGTGGGTGCCGTGGTAGTGGTCGTCCATCGGGCTGCTGTCGTCGTTGAGGAAGTCCCAGCCGCGGGTGTCGTCGACGTATCCGTTGGCGTCGTCGTCGATACCGTTGCCGGCGATTTCGCCGGGGTTGGTCCACATGTTGGAGACGAGGTCGGGGTGGGTGTGGTCGATGCCGGTGTCGATGACGCCGACGAGGACGGAACGGGAGCCGACGGAGATGTCCCACGCTTCGGGGGCGTCGATATCGGCGTCGGCGACGCCGCCGGTCTGGCCGGTGTTGTGAAGGCCCCAGAGCTGGGAGTAGCTCGGGTCGGTCGGGGTCAGGGTGGCGTGGACGATGTAGTCGGGCTCGGCGACGCGGAGGAGTCCCGGGATGGCGCGCAGATCGGCGATGGCGGCGGGCAGGGCGTCGAGGGCGTCGGCGGGGAAGGCGACCAGATAGACGCCCGAGGCGGGCTTGCGGGAGCGGATGGAGCCGCCGGTCGAGGCGACTGCGGCGCGGAAGGCGGCGTCGTCGATGCCCGGCGCGGGCGTGGCCACAAGGTGATCCGCGACCATGGCGGTCTGCGCGAGCAGACGTTCGGCGCCGGTGGCGACGTCGGTTTGCCAGAGCTCCTCGATGCGGAGGAGGGGATACTTGAATGCGGTCCGCACGATGCGAACGCGGTAGCGCAGCGAGGCGTCGGCGGGGGAGGCGAACTCGTCGCGCAGGAGCGTCTGCGCCTGCGGCCAGCGGTCGGCGATGATAGCGGACGAGGAGGCGATTTTGGCCTCGGCGTCCAGCGCGAGCAGCCGTGCGCCCGACGGGTCCGAGGGTCGGGTGGTCGGGGCTGCCGGGGCGGTGATCGAAGCGGATGACGCCGTTCGAATTCCGGCCGGGGAAGTCGCGGAGGAAGCGCCGGACGCGACTCGGACTTTGGGCGAGGCGGATTTCCAAAGCACGACGACGGCGCCCAAGAGGCAAAGCGCGACCAGCGCCTTGCGAAAGGAGAAGCGGGACATAGGGGAAATTGGGACCTAGGGAAAATTACCTAAGACGACTCCTTTATTTGGATGGCCGCGCGGTGTGTGGGGGCGAGCGTCTTTTTGCGGTCGGGCTCGGTTATTCCGAGGCAAGCAGGCATACCAAGGGCAGGTTATGGGATATACGCGCCTGACGTGGCGGAACGACGCCGCAACGCCGTCAGCCGTGCGGCCGGTCTTGATTTTGGCGTCGAGGAGGGCGGACGAATGAGGCATGAACTTCGGGGCGCGTCGTCCAGGCGCGAGCCACAACGCGAGAGCACCCGATAGCGGGGAGAGCGGGGTGACATGGAAAATCCGAGTTTTCAGGGGGAAGCCGCCCGAGGGCGGCCCATCATTTGACCGACGCGGAAATGAACGAAGCCGAGTGACGGCGGTGCGAACGGCGCCCTGACTCTGCACGATGGCCGGGCTTTCGACGGGGTTTTTGAAGTTCGAGCCAGGGATGCATGGGGGGATGCGGTTGGTTGGTCCCTTGGCACCGCGCGGACGATGCGAGCCGGGACCCGCAAGGAGTTCCTCCTGAATCGACTCCGCTTCGAACCATTCGTTTACCTAAAACAAGGTAGCGACCCATCGCGGCACGCGGCGCGCGGTCCGCTGCTCGCACGCGTGCCGCCTCCCCAAGGCGGTTGGCCGCCAGTTCGCGACGTCACCCGCCCGATGCACCTTCCGGGTGCGCGTCGGGGATTCCGCCGCGACCTCTCGACTCAACCGCTTGCGCGAAACTCCGCCGGGATAGTCGCGGAATCCGCGTTCAATCCTCCTGGTGGTGCCGGTGGCGGAAAGGTTTGGCGGAGCGTTCGGCGGCTTTTTGTTTCCAGCCGGGCTTGCTGGCGACGGCTCCGGGTTTGCGGAGGGTCGGGGCTTTCGCGGCCTGCTCGGCTTTTAACTTTCGGTAGCTCGCGAGGCGCTCGGGCGGGAGCGTGCCGGCTTCGAGCGCGGCGCGGACGGCGCAGCCGGGCTCGTCTTCGTGGCGGCAGCTGGTGAATCGGCACCGCGTGGCGATGTCGGCGATATCTGAATACGCCTCTTCGACGGCCTCGTCGGCGTCCCAGAGCTGGAGCTCGCGCATGCCGGGCGTGTCGATGATGAGGGCGCCGCTTGGGGCGAGGACGAGTTCGCGGCGCGTGGTGGTGTGGCGGCCCTTGGCGTCCTTCTCGCGGACCTCGCCGGTTGGCAGCTCGGCGTCGCGGGCGAGGCGGTTGATGAGGCTGGATTTTCCGACGCCGGAGCTGCCGACGAAGGCGAGCGTCTTGCCGGGCGTGGCGTGGCCGCCGAGGAGTTTCAGGCCGCGGCGGGTGTGGCTGCTGGTGATGACGACCGGGACGTCCGGGACGAGGCGTTCGATCTCGGCGCGGACGGCTTCGGGGTCTTCGTGGAGGTCGGCCTTGTTGAGGACGACGACGGGCCTGGCGCCGGAGTCGCGGGCGGCGACGAGGAAGCGCTGGATGCGTTTCGGGTTGTAGTTCCGGTCGAGGCCGCTGACGAGGAACACGACGTCGATGTTGGCGGCGATGATCTGCTGCGACTGCTCGCCGCCGGCGGACTGGCGGGAGAAACGGCTGCGGCGCGGAAGCAGGGCGTGGAGCTGGGCGCGGCCCTCGGCGCCGGGGCTGGGCGAGACGGCGACCCAGTCGCCGACGGCGGGGAAACAATCGGGATCGCGCTTCGCCTCGTGGTGAAACTTGCCGGTGCACTCGGCGAGGAGTTCGCCGCTCGCGGTGACGACGGCGTAGTAGTGGCGGCGGAGTTCGACGACGACGCGCGCGGGTTCGAGGCCGGCGGCGGCGTGGGGCGCGAAGGCGGCGTCCCACGCGGCGTCCCAACCGTAGGGGGCGAGCGGGTGATCGGCTTCGGCGGTCATGAATTTAACGCAGAGACGCAGAGACGCGGAGAATGCGAGACAAAGGGAATGCGGCGGAAATGGATTGTTTCTCCGCGCCTCTGCGCCTCCGCGTTAAAAATATCAGACGCGCACGACGCGTTTTTCGGGGTCGGCGTTTTGGCGGAAGAAAAGGGCGGTGTGGCCGACGGCGCCGACGCAAGGGGCGCGGATCTCGGTCTCGATTTTTGCGATGAGGTCGGCGCGTTCGTGGCGGTCGGCGCCCTCGAAGCGGACCTTCACGAGCTCGCGGGCGTCGAGGAGGCGGGCAAATTCGCGTTGCAAGGGATGGGTCAGGCCGGCCTTGCCGATCTTGAGCGAAGCTTCGAGGGTCTGGCCAAGGCCGCGCAGCTTGGTCTTTTGCGCGCCGGTGAGAGGGAGATTTTCCATGAGTCGGGGCCATGAAGGCCGAAAGGTGGCCGCGCGGGAACGCTGAAATCGCGACCGCGGTGGACGGGGATGGGCGTTGGTGACCATGGACGGAGGCGAGGTGGCCGGGCGTCGTCTCGATTTGGGGCCTCCCTTATATGGCCGCCTGCCAAGGGGCGCGGACGTTTCCGTGACGCGCAAATGTCGGACTTTGGTTCAGGCTCCGGCGCGGCCCTGCGTTGGCGCCGGCAATTCCTCGGGCGACAGACCGGTGCGCACCTGCACGGTCGCGAGCACTTTCGGAACATAGAGCCGGGTCTCCGCCGGCAGGTGGGCGGCGATGCTCGCGAAGGTGGTGCCGCGCCGCGCCTTGAGCGCCCGCGCCACGCGGGTCTCGCCGCCGTTATAGGCCGCGAGGGCCAGCGGCCAGTCTCCGAATCTTGCGTGCAGATATTTCAAATACCGTGCGGCCGCCCGGGCGCTGGTGCTCGGCTGCAGGCGCTGATCGCGGGCGCCCACCGAAAGGCCAAGCGACAGGGCCGTGTCCGGCATGATCTGAAACAGGCCTCGGGCGCCGACGCGGTTGCGCGCCCGCGGATTGAAGGTGCTTTCCGTTTCCGCGATCCAAACCAGCTCCACCGGCACGCCCTCCGCCGCGAACGCAGCGCGCAAGGCCGGCAGCAAATCCTTGGCCCGGGCGGGCTGCGGGCGATCTTTCATGAGCTCCACCCAGTTGTCATACAACGGGATCGTCTGGGCGGGCGTCACCGCTGGCGCATCCGGTATTTTCGCGGCCGGAGAAGGAGGCGGATGGAAGGTCACGCCCGCTTGCGCGGTGGCGTCTAGCGCCGCTTCCCTGTCGTTCGCCCGGGCGCTTAGCCAGTCGGCATAATCGCTCCACTCCGCTTGGTCGCGCGTGCTGCGGCCGGATTCCGATATCTGTTCCAGCAGCGCGAAAGGCGCCTCCGCCCCGCTGATCATGAACTTCACGATCATGGGCTCGGCTGCGTCGATTCGCTCTCCCGCCTCCTTTACCGGAATCGTTTCCAGCGGCAGAACCGACAGGCGACGATTCGATAAGGAAGTTAAGTCGTCGCTTTGAGTAACAGGGGGTGACTGACGGGAGGGGAAACCGAGAAGCAGCGAAGCCGTGTAGAGCACGACCAAGGCTTTCATGATTATTTTACATACATGTTTCGGTCGC